>NZ_MKSL01000012.1:346331-365261 GCF_001897265.1 Microbacterium sp. 71-23 | reverse complement strand
ACGAACGCCCGCCACGACTCCGACATCGACTTCGCCGCCGACTCATAGAACGCGAAGTTGTCGCCGCGGCCGAGGTTCCACACCATCAACACCGCCGACGCCGCCGTCATCACCAGCACGGCGGCCCACACGGGCCACGGCTCGGTCAGCAGCCGCCGCAGCCGCACCCGCGGAACGCGGTCAGAGGGGGCAGCGGCACGCACGACAACCCAGCCTGTCGGTAGCGTCTGCGCAAGTTCTGCCCGCACCCTATGCGCGAGCCGTGTGCTCGCCGAGGGTCACGCGGCACCGCGGGCGAGGCGGTCCACTCTCCCCAGCGAGCGGTCCATGACGGCGCTCGCAAGGAGCACGAGCGCTGCGACGACCATGACCGTCGCGAGCCCGCGCAGCCCCGCGTCATCCGCTCGCACCGGGAAGAAGAGCCCGGATGCCGCAGCCGCGAGGATCGCCCCGAGATACATGAACGTGCGCAGCAGCCCCGACGATGCTCCGATGCGGACGGGGTCGGCCTGATGGAACAGGGCGTTCTGCACGGCGAGGTTCACCAGGCCCTGCGGGATGCCGATGATGACGCCGATCGCAGCGAGATACCAGAGCGGGCTCGCGCTCGTCGCGAACAGCAGCATGCCGCACGCGACGAGCTGCGCCGCGGCGCCCACGATCAGCTTCGCGCGCACCTCGGCGCGGCGCCCGGTGAGCGAAGCCACCGCGATGCCGACCACGAACGTCGGCAGCAGCAGCAGACCCGTCGCGGTCGGGTCGAGCCCGCGGTCGTCCTCGAGCCACTGGGTGTACCCGTAGAGGAACGCGTAGGACACGACCGCGGCGAGCACCGCGCGCCCGAACGTCACGATGAGCGGCACGTTCCCGGCGAACACCCGCACGTCGATGAACGGTTCGCGTGCGCGCAGCTCGCGCCAGGCGAACAGGCATGCCGCGGCCACCGCGACCCCGAGCAGCCACAGCGTCGAGACCGCCGGCGCCATGAGGAAGAACAGCAGCGTCACGAGGGTGGCCGTGAACAGTGCGATGCCGAGCAGGTCGAACGGGCGGCGCTGCGACGCGGCATCCGCTCTGCGCGGCTCGCGGGGCAGCGTGACGGCTCCGAGCACGAGGCACGCGAGGGAGAGGGGGATGTTGACCGCGAACGTCGCCCGCCACCCGCCGAGGCCGATCAGCAGCCCGCCGAGGGTGGGCCCGATGACGGCGACCGTCTGCGTCGAGACGGAGAGCACCGTCAGCACACCGGCGGGCGAGGCGATGCCGGCGCGGTCGCTCTCGCGTCGGATCAGCGACATGGCCGACGGGTATCCGGCGCAGGTGCCGAATCCGAGGATGACCCGCGCCACGACGAGCACCCAGAGGGCGGGCGCAAGCATGCCGATGATCCCGGCGATGCCGGTGAGCGAGACGCCCACGAGGTAGACCGGCCGGGGGCCGAACCTGTCGACGAGGCGACCGACGACCGGCTGACCGATCGCCGTGGCGACGTAGAGCGCCGAGACGAGCCAGGCTGTCTGGGCCGCGGGGGCGCCGAAGGCCAGCGCGATGGGCACGAGCGCGACGGCGATGATCGACGAGTTGATGGGGTTGAGGATCGCACCGAGCATCATCGACGGCAGCAGCCGACGGTCGAAGCGGTCGGCCGGCGGGCGACGCCGCCCGGCGGGTGCGGCGACGGCGCCGGTCACCGGTCGGCGACCCGGTCGAGCACGGCCGCGGCGCGGATCAGCAGCTGGCGTTCCTGCTCGGTGCAGACCTCGTCGAGTCGTCCGACGATCCACTCGCCGCGGGCGGCGCGGTTGCCCTCCTCGACCTCGGCCCCGGCGGCGGTCAAAGTCACGACCTGCCGTCTGCCGTCGGTCGGGTCGGGGGTACGCGAGATGAGTCCGCGCTGCTCGAGCGCCACGAGCGTCGCGGCCATCGACTGCGGACGGATGCCCTCGAGCTGGGCGAGACCGGCGGCAGTCGCGGCCTCTCCCTTGCTGAGCCGCACGATGACAGATGCCTGGCTGGGCGTGATGTCGTCGTCCGTGGCGACCTCCTGCATGCGCCGCCGCAGCCGACCGAACGCGACCCGGATGTCCTGGGCGGCGGTCACGGCGGAGGCGGAGTGCGCAGTCATATTCGACAGTCTAGCCTGATCAGTTTGACCTGACCAGTTTCGCCTGTTTATCGTGTGGTCATGACGACCTCACGCCCCGCCCTCCTGCTGATGGACTTCCAGCCCGCGATCGTCGCCCGCGGCGGGAGCCCCGAGATCTTCGCCGCCGCACGCACCGCCCTCGACGCGGCCCGCAGCCAGGGCATCCCGGTGTTCTTCGTGCGCGTCGCATTCCGGCCCGGCTTCCCCGAGGTGCCGCAGAGCAACGTCGCCTTCACCGCCCTCGCCGCCGCCGCCGGCGACGCGCTCACGGAGCAGAGCCCCGCGACGCAGATCATCGCCGAGCTCGCACCACTGCCGAGCGAGCCCATCGTCACCAAGCGCCGCTACAGCGCCTTCACCGGCAGCGACCTCGACGTGCTGCTGCGTGGGCAGGGCGTCACGCACCTCGTGCTCGCGGGCATCTCGACCAGCGGGGTCGTGCTCTCGACCTTCCGCCAGGCGTTCGACCTCGACTACGGCCTCACCGTACTCTCCGACGCGAGCGGCGACGGCGACCCCGAGCTCTCCGACCTGCTACTCACCCGCGTCTTCCCCCGCCAGGGCACCGTCGTCACCGCAGCCGAATGGGCCGCCGGCCTGGAGTGAGCACGGGCGCGATCAGCGCGCGCGCAGCACACCAGGGTCGATGCGGGCGGCGAAGCGGGTGACGTCGAGGCGCCCTCTCAGCGCACGCGCAACACACCCGCATCGATTCGGGCGGTGAAGCGGGTGACGTCCCCGATCTCCTCACCGTCGATCTCGAAGGCGCGCGGCTCGGCGAGGGTGATCTCGATGCGGGTCGCCTGCACGTGACGCATCGTCTCCGTGCTCACGGCGTCGTCGGAACCCCCGAACACGCGACGCAGACCGTTGTCCCACACCACGGTCTTCAGGTTCGCCGCCCACTCGAGCATGCCGGTCGCGCTGACGGCGAGGAGGTCGAGCGTGCCGTCATCGGGTGCCGCGTCGGGCAACAGGGTGATTCCGCCCTGGATGGTGCCGCAGTTGCCGATCAGCACGGTGTGGGCGGATGCCTCGACCGCCTCCCCACCGTCGACGACCGCCGTCACCCCGACCAGCTCCGTCGCCGAGATCGCACGGCCCATCGCCTCCACGTAGGCGAGCCATCCGGCGCGCTTCTTCAGGTCGTCGCTGGTCTCGGCGAGCATGTGGGCATCGAGTCCGAAGCCCACCATCACGACGAACCCGTGGGTCTCGATCGCTCCGTCACGGTCGATGTCGACCCAGCCGAGGTCGATCTGCCGGGCAGATGCCTCGACGGCCCGGGTGAGCGCAGCCTTCACGCTGCCGAGCGGCACCCCGAGGTTGCGCGCCAGCAGGTTCCCGGTCCCCCGCGGCACGATGGCGAGCTCGGTGTCCGTACCCGCGAGCACCTCCGCGACAGCTCGAACGGTGCCGTCGCCGCCGGCGGCGATCACCAGCGTGCAGCCGTCGGCGAGCGCCGCGCGGGCGGGCCCCTGACCCGGGTCATCCGGAGTCGTCTCGAACCACGAGGCATCCGTCACACCGACCGCGGCGAGCGACTTCTCGAGCTGCTCGCGCTCGATCTTGCTGGGATTGAACACGATTCCGATGCGCGCGGGGGTCACACGCCCATTCTGTCTGGTCAAATCACCGACGGGAGGCGGATAATACGTGCCATGCCCCGCCCCGGATACTCGGCGATCTCCAGCTTTTCGCGCGTGCGCATCCTGCACCTGCTGCAGGAGAGCCCCCAGCGCACCATCAGCGACCTGTGCGAGATCACGGGCCTGCATCCGAACACGGTGCGCGAGCACGTGCAGCGGCTGATCGACGGCGGGTACGTCGTGCCCGAGGTCGAGAAGCGCACGACGCGCGGCCGCCCTCGCGTGCTCTACTCGGCCGCCGATGGCGTGCAGGACTGGAGCCCGATCGCCGCCCGCAAGGCGCGCGACGCTGCCGAGCGCGGCGACCTGATGCGGCGCGTCATGCCCTGGACCGACGATCACGCCCTCGAGAACGACGCCGTGCACCAGCTCGACGCGCTCGTGGAGGACCTCGGCGACGCCGGCTTCGACCCGGTCGTCGACCAGCACCAGCTCACCGTCGACCTGAGCCCGTGCCCACACTCGGGCTCGGAGAGCGGAAACCGCTCCGTGCTGTGCGCCGTGCACCTCAACCTCATGGACGGCGTCCTCGCGCAGGCACGGGGACCGCTGCGGGTCGAGGGCATGGCCCCGTCGTGCAACCCGCACGAGTGCGTCGTGCACCTGACCCGCTGAGGTCGGCGCACCCGCACGCGGCCGTCAGCCGCCGATCGCGTTCATCCCGCGCTGCGGCTGCACGAACCCGGGTTCGTCGATGCCGTGCGAACGCCGCTTTCCCGCGACGCACGCGCGCAGCACCTCGTCGATGTCTCCGACCGCGCCGCCGCGCAGCACGGGCACGAGGTCGTACTCCGACCGCGAGAACAGGCAGTTGCGCAGCTGACCGTCGGCGGTCAGTCGCAGTCGGTCGCACCCCGCGCAGAACGGCGCAGTCACGGAGGCGATGACCCCGACCGATGCCGGACCGCCTTCGAGCAGGAAGCGCTCAGCGGGGGCGTGCTCGCGCTCGCCCGCCGGCACGAGCCGCCAGCGCTCACCGAGCGCGGCGAGGATCTCCTCGCGGGTGACCAGCTGCGCGCGGTCCCACGTGTGCGAGACATCCAGAGGCATCTGCTCGATGAAACGCAGCTCAGCCCGGATCGAGAGCGCGAACTCCACCAGCTCGACCAGCTCGTCGTCGTTGACGCCCCGCATGGCGACGGCGTTCAGCTTCACCGGGGCGAGAGCGGATGCCGCCGCCCCCCGCACGCCCGCGAGCACCTCGTCGAGGCGGTCTCGACGAGTGAGGGCGGCGAAGCGATCGCGGCGAAGGGTGTCGAGCGAGATGTTGACGCGGGCAAGCCCGGCGTCGATGAGCTCGGGGAGACGCCGGTCGAGCCCGATGCCGTTCGTCGTCATCGCGACTTCGACCGGTCCCCCGGGCCCTTCGAGCACCGACAGGCGGGAGACGATCTCCGCGAGGTCGCGGCGCAGCAGCGGCTCCCCGCCCGTCAGGCGCAAGGTGTTCACGCCGGCGGCGACGGCCACCGTCGCCACCTGCACGATCTCGTCCACGGTGAGGATGCTCTCGCGCGCGAGCCACTCGTTGCCCTGTTCCGGCATGCAGTAGGTGCAGCGCAGCGAGCAGCGGTCGGTCAGGGAGATCCGCAGGTCGCTGTGCACCCGGCCGTGGGTGTCGACGAGCGGCGCGATCATGTCTCGAGGCTAATGCCGCGGCATCCACCCGGGACGCGATCGGCCCCGAGCGCGGGCCAAAGGATCAATTATTCACGGCGAAACTCCACGGGCCTCACGGGAGCAAGCTGGGAGACTCCTTAGTGAGCCGAGACACGGCTCCGCCGGCCACGCCGACGCGCTGTGCACCCTCTGTAGGAGGCGACTTTCCATGGATCTTCTCGATCCGCTCGCACTGGCCCGCTGGCAATTCGGGCTCACGACGCTCTACCACTTCCTCTTCGTTCCGCTGACGCTGGGCATGGGCCTGGTCGTCGCCATCTTCCAGACGACCTGGGTGCGCACCGGCAACGTGCGGTGGCTGCAGCTGACCCGACTGTTCGGAAGCCTGTTCCTCATCAACTTCGCGATGGGCGTCGTCACCGGCATCGTGCAGGAGTTCCAGTTCGGCATGAACTGGTCGGACTACTCGCGCTTCGTGGGCGACGTCTTCGGCGCCCCGCTCGCGTTCGAGGGTCTGCTCGCGTTCTTCCTCGAGGCGACGTTCCTCGGGCTCTGGATCTTCGGCTGGGACCGCCTGCCGAAGAAGCTGCACCTCGCGACGATCTGGATCGCGTGGGCGGGCGCCAGCATCTCGGCGTACATCATCCTCGCGGCCAACGCGTGGATGCAGAACCCGGTCGGCTACACGATGTCCGCCGACGGCAAGCGCGCCGAGATGACCGACTTCTTCGCAGTGGTCACCAACAGAGTGGCTCTCGCGACCTTCCCGCACACGATGTTCGCGTCGTTCATGTTCGCGGCCGGCGTCGTGATCGCCGTCGCCGCGTGGCACCTGTCGCGCAAGCAGCACATCGACATCATGCGTCCGGCACTGCGGTTCGGGCTCTGGTTCATGATCGCCTCGTTCGTCGGCGTGTTCATCGCGGGCGATCTGCTGGGCCTCCAGATGGTGGCGACCCAGCCCATGAAGATGGCCTCCGCCGAAGCGCTGTACAACACGGCCTGCGGGGCGAATGCCTCGTTCTCCATCTTCTCGCTCGGCACACCAGACGGCACCCAGGAGATCTGGTCGCTGCGCGTGCCGTACCTGCTCGCGTTCCTCTCCGAGCACGACTTCACAGCGTGCGTGCAGGGCATCAACGACCTGCAGGCCCAGTACACGACGCAGTGGGGCCCCGGCGACTACACGCCCACCATCTGGATCACCTACTGGTCGTTCCGCTGGATGATCGGCTTCGGCGGACTCGCGGCCGTGATCTCGGCTGTCGGCCTCTGGCTCACGCGCAAGAACGCGAAGCGGCCCGTCCCGACGTGGGCGTGGAAGGTCGCGATCTGGAGCGCGCCGCTGCCGCTATTCGGCAGCCTCGTCGGCTGGATCTTCACCGAGATGGGACGGCAGCCCTGGATCGTGTTCGGCCTGATGAGAACCGCGAACGGCGTCTCGCCCAATGTGCCGGGCTGGACGGTACTGATCTCGCTGATCGCCTTCACCGCGATCTATGCCGCGCTCGCGGTCGTCGAGTTCCGCCTCATCGTCAAGACCGCGAAGGCCGGCCCGTTCCCGATCCTCGGGGGCAAGTCCGGTGAGTTCGAGGGCGGCGAGAAGCGCGAGGCCGACGCCGACGACATCCACATCCCCACGACGGTCTACTGAGCGGAAAGGAACATCATCATGGACCTCTCATACCTCTGGTTCTGGATCGTCGGAGTGCTCTTCGTCGGCTACTTCGTGCTCGACGGCTTCGACTTCGGCGTGGGCATGTCCCTGCCCTTCCTCGGCAAGGACGACATCTCCCGTCGCCAGGTGATCAACACGATCGGCCCCGTCTGGGACCTCAACGAGACCTGGCTGATCGTGGCGGGCGCGTGCCTGTTCGCCGCCTTCCCGGAGTGGTACGCCACCCTGTTCAGCGGCTTCTACCTCGCGCTGCTGCTGATCCTGCTCTCGCTGATCCTGCGCGGCGTCTCGTTCGAGTACCGGCACCGCGGGGCATCCGAGAAGTGGAAGCGGCGCTTCGACACCCTCATCGTGATCGGCTCCGTGCTCCCCGCGCTCCTGTGGGGCGTCGCGGTCGCCAACATCGTGCAGGGGGTGCCGCTGGATGCCGACCACAACTTCACCGGGTCGCTTCTGACGCTGCTCAACCCCTACGGGCTGCTCGGCGGGGTCACCCTCGTGCTCGTCTTCTTCACCCACGGTCTCTACTTCGTTGCCCTGAAGACCGACGGTCAGGTGCACACCGACGCGAAGCGCCTCGCCACCAAGGCGGGTGTGGTCACGGTCGTGGTCGCGGCGGCGTTCCTCATCTGGACGATCGTCATGGCCGCCTCGAAGGGTGCCCCGGCGCTCGGGTTCGCGATCGCCGCCGCCGCGATCGCCGCGGTCGCCCTCATCGCGTCGATCCTGGCGAACCTTCGCGACAAGCAGGGCTGGGCCTTCACGTTCGGCGTATTGACCGTCGCGTTCGCGGTGCTGACCCTGTGGTTCTCGCTCTTCCCGAACGTGATGCCTTCCACCACCGACCCGGCGGGCACCCTCACGATCGAGAACGCGTCGAGCACGCCGTACACGTTGACGATCATGACCTGGGCGGCGTTCATCTTCCTGCCGCTCGTGCTGCTCTACCAGGGCTGGACGTACTGGGTCTTCCGCAAGCGCGTCACCCGCAGCTTCATCGAGAAGGCGGCGGCATCGGCACACTGACCGAGACCTCACCCACGCGGATGCCGCGGCCCCTCCCCGGGCCGCGGCATCCGTCGTCGTAGGCGAGGTGGTTTTGCCCGGCGGCGCTCGCAGGTGCCGTCCGGGCGCATGAGGCAGGATCGAAGACGTGACCCCCGACGGCCCGGCCGATCCCCCCGTGCGGCGGGGACCCCTGGATCCGCGTCTGCTGCGGTACGCGCGCGCGACCCGCGGGTTCCTCGCGGTGCAAGCGGCGATCGTGCTGGCGCAGAGCGGTGTGATCGTGGGGTTCGCATGGGTGGTCTCCCGCGCGCTCACCGGCGCGATCGGCGGTGCGCCGATCGGCGAGCTGCTGCCGCTCGTCGCGGCGGGTGCAGCGCTCGTGCTGGTGCGCGGGGCGTTGATCGCGGCGTCGGAGCGGGTGTCGGCGGCAGGGGCCGCGCGCGCGTCGCTCCAGCTGCGCGCCGCCCTCATCGCCGCCGTCGAGAAGCTCGGTCCCACGTGGTTGTCGCAGCGCAGCACCACCGCGTTGGCGGTGACCGCCGGGCACGGACTCGAGGCGCTCGACGCCTACTTCGGGCGCTACCTCCCGCAGCTGGTGGCGACGGCGATCACCATGCCGATCGTCATCGTGGCGATCCTGCTGGCCGACCCGCTGTCGGCGGTGATCGTCGTGCTCACGATGCCGCTCATCCCGATCTTCATGGTGCTCATCGGTCTCGCGACCGGCGCAGTGCAGCGCCGGCAGTTCGACACGCTCACCACCCTCGCGACCCGGTTCGCCGACACCGTGCAGGGACTCGGCACGCTCAAGATCTTCGGCCGTCAGCACCGTGCCGCCGACAGTATCGACGAGGTGACCGGGCGCTACAAGCACGAGACGATGTCGGTCCTGCGGGTGTCGTTCCTCTCGGGTTTCGCGCTCGAGTTCCTCGCATCCATCTCGGTCGCCATCGTCGCGGTGACGATCGGCTTCCGGCTCCTCGACGGTGAGATGGTGCTGCTCGTGGGCCTGTTCGCCCTGCTCCTGGCCCCCGAGGCGTATCTGCCGCTGCGGCAGGTGGGTGCGCAGTTCCACGCTTCCGCCGAGGGGATGGCCGCGACATCCGGCATCTTCGCGGTGCTCGACGCCGCGCGCGCTCAGGGCGGTCGGACGCGCGCCGTCACCGCCCCCACGGCGGAGGGGGGTGCGCTTCTGACGGCGCGCGGGCTGCGGGTTCCGCGCGGCGAGCGGATGATCGGTCCGATCGACCTCGACGTGCGCGCGGGCGAGGTCGTGCTGCTCGAGGGTGCCAGCGGGGCGGGGAAGTCGAGCGTCATCGCGGCACTGCTCGGCTTCGCCCACGCGGAGGGCGAGATCAGCGGCGGCGCGCGCGCGGCCATCGCGTGGATGCCCCAGCGCGCCGGGCTGCTCTCGGGAACCGTGGCGGAGAATGTGGCGCTTGGCGCCGATACCCCCGATGCCGTGCTCGTCGCCCGATGCCTCACCGATGCCGCGGCGGGCGATGTCGACGCGGGCATCGTGCTGGGCGCCGGCGGGGCGGGGCTCTCGGGCGGACAGGCTCAGCGCGTCGCGTTGGCGCGCGCCCTGTACCGGCTGCGTGCGACCGACGCCCGGGTGCTCGTGCTCGACGAGCCCACGAGCGCCCTCGACACGGACACGGAAGCTCAGGTGTGGGCGTCGGTGCGGGCTGCCGCCGATGCCGGCGCCGGCGTGCTGCTGGTCTCCCACCGCCCGAGCGCGCGGGCGATCGCAGACCGCCGTGTGGCCGTGGCATCCGTTCTCGTGCTGCCTGCGGAGGTGCCACAGTGAGCACCGTCAGCGACCCGCGCACCGCCGAGACCGCGCGCATCCTGCGCGACGCGCAACCGTCCGCCCGCCGCTTCTCCCCCGCCGTGCTCACGGGGTTCGGCACCGCCATCAGCTCGATCGCGCTGCTGGCAGCGAGCGGATGGCTCATCACCCGCGCCGCGGAGCAGCCGAGCGTCATCTTCATCTCGGCGGTCGTCGTCGCAGTGCGCGCGTTCGCGATCGGGCGCGGCGTGTTCCGTTACGGCGAGCGCCTCACGAGTCATGACGCGACCCTCGGGCAGCTCGCGCGGGTGCGTGCCGGGCTGGTGCGACGCCTCGTGCCCCTGGCCCCCGACGGCCTCGGCGGCGCCCGCCGCGGCGCCCTGCTGTCGAACCTCGTCGACGATGTCGAGGAGCTGCAGAACCTGCCGCTGCGCGTCGTGCTGCCCCTCGTCGTCGCCGCGACCACGAGCCTCGCGAGTGTCGTGTTCGTGGCGTTCGTCTCCCTTCCGGCCGCGGCCGTGCTGCTCGGATGCCTCGTGCTCGCGTTCGCTCTCGCGGTCTGGGTGGGGGCCGCGCTCGGCGCGCGCGCCGAGCGCTCACTCGCCCCGCTGCGCTCACGACTCTCCGACGCGCTCGTGGACGAGCTCGGGGCGCTCGACGTCCTCCAGGCGTACGGCGCCCAGGCTGCGGCATCCGCTCGGGTGCGCATCGCCGATGAGGCGCTGCGTCGCGCGACAGTGCGCCGCGCGACGGCACAGGGCGCGACGAGCGGAGCGGTGTCGCTGGTGGCGGGCCTCGCCTCGCTGCTGGTGCTGCTGTCGGCGCAGCCCGCATTCGCGGGCGGAAGCCTCGACGGGCCCTGGCTCGCGCTCATCGTGCTCATGCCCATGGCGATCTTCGAGGTGTTCGGTCCCGTGCCGCTCGCCCTCGCGTCCTGGCGGCAGGTGCGCGGCGCGGCCCAGCGCATCGCCGACACCGTGCCGGCAGAGATCCCGGCCGAGCTCGTGCGCGACGAGCCCGCCCCGACCGGCGAGGCGCCGCCGCTCGGCACGGGACTCTCGCTGCGCGGCATGAGCGCGGCCTGGCCGCAGCGCGCGGGTGTCCGCGATGAGGCCGACGACGCGGGCCGACTCGTCGACGTCAGCCTCGATGTCGCGCCCGGCGAGCGGGTTCTCGTGACCGGCCCGAGCGGTGCGGGAAAGACGACCCTCGCCCACGTGCTGGTGCGCTTCCTCGACTACAGCGGCTCGTTCACCATCGGCGGACGCGAAGCGTCCACGCTCTCCGGCGATGACCTGCGACGCACGATCGGCCTCGTCGAGCAGAACCCGTACCTGTTCGACGAGTCGATCCGGCAGAACCTGCTGTTCGCCGACGACGGCGCCTCCGACGCGCATCTGTGGGCGGCGCTCGGTCGGGTCGGCCTCGAGGACTGGGCACGCGACCGCGGCGGCCTCGACTCACGACTGGGCGAACGCGGTGCACTCGCCTCGGGCGGGCAGGCGCAACGTCTCGCGCTGGCACGCGCCCTCCTCGCCGACTTCGCGGTGCTGGTGCTCGACGAGCCCACCGCGGGGGTCGACCCCGCGGCATCCGACGCGCTCCTCGACGACCTGCTCACCGCTGTCGGCGACGACCACGCCGTCGTGCTCGTCTCGCACGTCGCCGTGCCCGCTCACCTCATCGATCGCGAGGTGCGCATCGTCGCGGGCAGGATGACCGCATGAGCGACCTCGTCAGCGTGCGCGAAGCCCGCCGCGAGGACGCCTGGGGCATCGCCCGCGTGCGCGTGGACACCTGGCGCGTCGCCTATGACGGACTCGTCGACGACCGGATCCTCGCGGCGCTCGACCCCGAACGCGAGGGGCACCGGCGCGCCGAGCTCTGGCTCGAGAACACCGCAGCTGCCGGCGCCGCTCAATTCGTCGCAGAGCAGAACGGAGTGATCGTCGGATGGGCGGCCGTCGGCGCCTGCCGCGACGACGACCGACCCGGCACCGGCGAGCTGCACGCGATCTACGTGCACCCCTCGCTCTGGTCGGCCGGCGTCGGGCATGAGCTCCTCACCGCGGCCACGGCATCACTGCGTTCGTCGGGGTTCGCCGAGGCATCCCTGTGGGTGCTCGACCGCAACGAACGCGCGGCCGGCTTCTACGAACGGCACGGGTGGATCGAGGACGGCGCCGTCAAGAGCGAGCAATCTTCTCTCGCCGAGGCCCCGCCGCTCATCGAACGCCGGCGCGTCATCCGCTTCGAGTGAGGATGCCGCGGCCCGACGGACGTCACAGAGTCGCTCGGCCGGGACTGCTATAAACGAAGCTCATCACGAAGCGATCCGGGGGGACATCGTGACAGCGGGTGCGCAGGGGGAACACGATTCGCTCGAGGAGTTCGCGGCGGGCCTGCGGCAGCTGCGGCTCGAGGCGGACAGCCCGACGCTGGAACGCCTGCATCGCGAGACGGGAGTCTCCCGCACCGTGCTCTCCGAGGCCTTCAACGGCAGGAAGCTGCCGTCGGCGCGCACGGTCGATCGGATCGCGGTCGCGTGCGGCGGCGATGCCCGCGGGTGGGCGACACGGCGCGACCGACTCGCACAGCGCGATGCTCCGCCGCCTGCGGCCAGAACCATCCGGCCCGCGCCCGTCACCGTGGCGCGACGTGTCGCGCTCGTGTGGGCAGCGGCCGCGTTCGTGCTCGGGACCGTTGTGACGGCGGCCATCGCTCTCACCGTCACCCACGTGGCTCGAGGCACAGCGCCGCCGCCTTCCGTCGCGGTGCGGGACGGCAGCGACCCGGCATCGACCTCCTGCGCCAACGATGCCCGCGTCGTCACCGGCGACGTGCGGGACAGCGGGCGCGTGGAGATCGAGATCCTGTGGTCCGACGCCTGCTCTGCCGCCTGGGCGCGGGTGAGTCGAGACGATGGCACCGATCGGGGCGCGACCCTCTCCGTCGCGATCTATCCGCAGAGCGCACCCGGCGGACCGCATCGGCAGAGCATCACGGTTCAGGGTGGAACCGTCGCGACCACTCCGCTGCTCGTGCGGGTGTCGGCCGACGAGCGACTGTGCGCGACGGGTGCGGTGACGGTGGCGGGCACCCCGGTCGAGCTCGGCACGCCGATCTGCATCTGACCGGCCGCGGAGGCCGCTCAGCCGAGCACGACACCGAACGCCTGCGTGCTCGGTTGCGACGGCAGGCGGGTGAACCCCAGCCGATCGTAGAAGGCGAGGGCAACGGCGTTGTCCGCCGCGGCCACGAGGTGGAGTCCTGGCACGCCGGCATCAGCGAGCGCCGCCCGCTGCGCGTCGATGAGACGGCGCCCCCAGCCGGCACCCTGGGCCGCGGGGAGCAGGTCGATGTGCAGGTGCGCCGGATACGTGTCGGCGAACGGCTCGGCGCCCGCGCGCCGGCCGTCGGCGTAACGCCGCAGTTCCGCCTCGCGGTGCGACAGGCCCGGGGCATCCGGCTCACGACGACGCACCGGCCACCAGTCGGTGCGGAACCACTCCTCGAACGCATCGGTGTCGGGAGCGGCGACGCAGTACCCGACCACGGCATCGTCCGCGTCCGCGATGACGAAGGCGAACTCGGGATGTCGCACCGTGTACGGCAGCGCGAAGACGTCGGCCCACAGCGCGTCATCCGACAGCAAGCCGGTCGCGTCGCGGCCGAGATCGGCGGTACGCAGGCATACGTCCGCGATCCGCGGGCGGTCGTCGGCACGGAGAGCGCGGAGGGTGTGGGGCATCCGCGCAGACTATCGGCCGCCCCGAACTCGTCTCCGCACCCGGAGATGCCACGTGATGCGCCCGGACGCAACCCCTGCCGCGCAGCGGGATGGGGTGATATACACGGACTGTCGGTACTGGGGAAGAAGTATCGGCGTCATGCGCGAGCAGCTGTCGGAGGGCTGGTGCCATGGAGGGGATGAATCGTGTCGAAGATGATGTCAGTGCTTTCGCTGCCGACCTGAGAAGGCTGCGGCTGCATGCCGACAACCCGACCCTGACGCGTCTGCAGCACACGTCGGGGGTGTCCAAGAGCGTGCTCTCGGAGGCCCTCGCGGGTCGGCATCTGCCGTCGGTGCGCACCGTCGACGCGCTCGTGCGCGCGCTCGGTGACGGCGATCACCGCGACGACTGGATCAGCCGCCGCGACGAGCTTGCGGAGCAGCGGATGCCGACGCTCGAGCATCCGAGCGGGCCGATCCCCACGGGCGCGGCGCCGATCCCGAACGACCTGCAGCGCAGCGTGACCGCGAAGGCGACGGTCGCGATCGCCGGTGTCGCACTGATCGCGGGCGTGGCGCTCGGGTCGTGGTCGACCGCGTGGATCCTGTCGCTGCGCTGATCAGCGCGGACCGGGCGCCCGGTTGTCACGCAGCCAGCCGGCCTCGCCGGCGAGGGCGGCACTGAACGCGGTCGCGGGGGCCGCGAGCACGTCGGCTGTGGCGGCGAGCTGCACGATGTGGCCTGCCTCGAGCACGCACAGCCGTGCCGCGAGCGCGACCGCGTCGGCGACATGGTGCGTGGCGAGCACCGTGGTGGTCGCCGGCAGCGACGCGATGGCCGCGCGCACATCCTGCGCGGTGAGCGGGTCGAGCGAGGTGGACGGCTCGTCGAGCAGCAGCACATCGGGCTCCGTGACGATCGCGCGGGCGAGGGCGACCCGCTGCCGCTGACCGCCGGACAAGGCGTCGGGACGACGGGATGCCGCGGCCCCCACACCGAGCCGGTCGAGCCAGTCCTGCGCGCGTGCACGCGCGACCGACCGGGGCACCCCGCGCGCCCGTGGCCCGAATGCGACGTTGTCGAGGGCGCTGAGGTGCGGGAACAGGTGGGGGTCCTGCGAGAGAAGCACCACGCGACGCCGCGCCGGGGGCACCGTGCGCGCGGGCGTCGACAGCTCGCGCCCGCCCACCGCGATGCGGCCGTCGTCCAGCGGCACGAGACCGGCGAGGGCGCCCAGCAGGGTCGACTTGCCCGCACCGCTCGGCCCCATGACCGCGATCGTCTCGCCGGGTGCGACGGCGAGGGCCGCGTCGAGGTCGAAGCCGTCGCGGCGCACGACGACCCGGGCGTCGAGCGAGGAGGTCATCGCACGCTCCCGAACCGCCACGCCCGCACGGCGACGAGCACCGCGATCGAGGTGACGAGCAGCAGCAGCGACAGCGCGACGGCCGTGGAGGTGTCGACGCCGGCCCCGTTGAACGCGGTGTAGATCGCGAGCGGCATGGTCTGCGTCACTCCCGGTGCGTTGCCCGCGAACAGCGCCGTCGCACCGAACTCGCCCATCGCCCGCGCGAAGCACAGGACGGTGCCGGCGACCAGCCCCGGGGCGGCGAGCGGAAGGGTGACACGCCGCAGCACGGTCCAAGGTCCGGCGCCGAGCGATGCGGCCGCGACCTCATACCCCGATCCTCGGGCGCGCAGCGCACCCTCGAGGGACAGCACGAGGAACGGCAGCGCGACGAACACCTGCGCGATCACGACAGCGGTCGTCGTGAACGGAAGTCGCACGCCGATGCCCGCGAGCAGGACGCCGCCCCATCCGTTCCGTCCGAACAGATACAGCAGCGCCACGCCGCCCACCATCGGCGGCAGCACGAGCGGCACGGTCACGGCCGCACGCAGCACCGCGGCGAGGCGCGGGCCCGACCGGGCGATGAGCAGTGCGAGCGGAGCACCGAGCACGAGGCATCCGAGGGTCGCGACGACCGCTGTCGACAGCGAGAGCCCCAGCGCCGACAGCGCGTCGGGCGACGTGATGTCCGCCGGGAGCGTCGCCCAGTCCACCCGAGCGACCAGCGCGGCGAGCGGCACGACGAGAAGCGCCAGCCCGAGCACGGCCGGCACCACGAGCACCCGCGGAAGTGTGCGGGTGCCGTGCGCGCCGGCGCGGCGTCGGATCACGGGGCTCCGAAGCCGTAGCTCTGCAGGATCTGCTCACCCGCCGCGCTCGTCACGAACGCCGTGAAGGCGGCCGCCGCGGTCGGATTCGGGGCGCCGGCGAGGGCGGCGATCGGGTACTCATTGACGACCTGGTCGGCTCCGGCGGGGACGATGGCGGTCACACCGCTCGCCCCGCGAACGTCGGTCGCGTAGACGAGGCCGGCGTCAGCCGCACCGGATGACACCTTCGTGAGCACGGCGGTGACGTTCTGCTCCTGGCTGACAGGGGTCACCGAGACGCCCTGGTTCTTCAGCAGGGTCTGGGACGCCGAGCCGCACGGCACGGCCGGCGCGCACAGCACGACCGACACCCCCGGGCGCGCGAGGTCGGCGAGGGTCGCGATGCGCGCGGGATTCGCCGACGGAACCGCGATCACGAGCGTGTTGGTCGCGAAGTTCTGCGGGGAGGAGGCGAGTTTCGCGTCCGTGACCTTCGTCATGTTCTTGGTGTCCGCCGACGCGAACACGTCGACGGGCGCGCCCTCGACGATCTGGGTGGCGAGCGTCGACGAGCCGTCGTAGACGATCGGCTTGACCGTCACCTGCGGATACTCGGCCTCGAACGCCGTCGCGACAGCCTGGAAGGCGTTGCGCAGTGATGCGGCCGCGTAGATCGTGAGGTCACCGCTGGGGGCGGCGGCGACCGACGAGCTCGCCGACGGGGTCGCCGAGCTCGATGCATCGCTCGCGCACGCCGTGGCGCCGAGCAGGACGGATGCCGCGGCGACCGCGGCAAGGATGAGGCGACGGGCGTTCATGGGCAGCTGCTCCTCGGGTGCGAGTGGGGTCTCAGGGCTTCGGGGTCTCGACGATGACGGTCGTGGCTTTCACGATCGCGACGGCGAGCGAGCCCGGTTCGAGTGCGAGGTCGCGTGCGGCTTCGGCTGACATGAGGGAGACCACGCGGTGCGGTCCCGCCTGAATGTCGACCTGCGCCATGATGCCGTCGATCTCGACGCGCGTGACGAGCCCCGAGAAGCGGTTGCGGGCGCTCGAGAGCCCCTCCGCGGGATCGGCGGGCTGCCGCCGGCGCTCGACGACGAACTCCGCGAGCGCGGCGCCGTCGATCTCGATGGGCGTGGCGTCGGTGGCTGCGAGAAGCCCGTGGTCGATCCAGCGGCGAACCGTGTCGTCGCTCACGCCGAGCAGGCGCGCGGCCTGGGCGATCTTGTAGGAGGGCACGAAAGCGATCGTATCCGCATCTGCGGCGCGATCCGGACGAGGTGATCGCACCTGCGGATGCCAGATCTCCTCTGTCTCCGCGGGGCTAGCCTGTGGACATGCCCTTCGCCCCCCTCGTCGACCCCGTCGAGGACCTTCCCGCCGACGAACGGGTGCGCACAGCCCGCCACCGGGTCATGTTCGACTTCGGGGATGCCGCCCAGCGCCGGCTCGCGGCCGCGCACGTCGCCGTGGTGGGTGCCGGCGGGCTGGGGTCGGCGGTGATCCTCGCGCTGGCCGCGGCCGGCGTCGGCACGCTCACCGTCATCGATGACGACGACGTCGACCTCTCCAACCTGCAGCGCCAGGTGCTGCACCGTCGCGGAGATGTCGGTGCGCCCAAGGTCGACAGCGCGGTGCGTGCCGCCGCCGACCTGTCCGCGACCCGGGTGATCGCCCGGCGCGCACGTCTCGACACGCGCAACGCCGCCGATCTGCTCGCCGGCGCGCACGTGATCGTCGACGGCAGCGACACGTTCGACACGCGACGCGCGGTGGCCGCGGCATCCGAGTCCACGGGCCTCCCCCTCGTGTGGGGCACCGTGCAGGAATTCGCCGGCCAGGCCACCGTGTTCTGGTCGAGGCCGAGCGCAGGCACGCCGATCGTGCTCGACGACCTGTACCCCGCGGCATCCGTCGGCACACTCCCGTCGTGCGCGGAAGTGGGCGTCTTCGGCCCGCTCTGCCTGCAGATCGGCGCCGTGCTGGCCACCGAGACCGTGAAGCTCGTCACCGGCGTCGGCGAGCCGCTCCTCGGCCGGGTGCTGCTCGTCGACGCGCTGCGCGGCACCCAGCGCGAGGTGCCGCTGCGACCCGCACGGGTGAGCGCATGAGCGGCATGCGTGAGGTCGAGGAGCATCTCGCGGCGATCCTCGCGGCCGTGACCCCCACCGGAGACGAGCGTGTCACTCCCGCCGACGCGCAGGGCCGGGTGCTGCGCGCGGCGGTCGTCGCGCGACTCGACATCCCCGCGTTCGACAACTCGGCGATGGACGGGTTCGCCGTGCGAGCCGAGGATGTCGCGTCCCCTCCGGTCACGCTGCGCGTCATCGCCGACCTGCCCGCCGGTTCGGCGCTCGATCCGTCGTTCGGTGCCGGCGAGGCCGTGCGCATCATGACCGGCGCACCGGTGCCGACGGCGGCCGATGCGATCGTGCCGTTCGAGGACACCGTAGGCGGGCTCGCCGACTCGTTCGGGGA
This sequence comes from Microbacterium sp. 71-23, assembly GCF_001897265.1. Lineage (NCBI taxonomy): Bacteria > Bacillati > Actinomycetota > Actinomycetes > Micrococcales > Microbacteriaceae > Microbacterium > Microbacterium sp. 71-23. Next base: position 346,996 of record NZ_MKSL01000012.1, on the reverse strand, counting down.
GATCACCGTGACGGCCCCGGCGCGACAGGGCGCATTCGTGCGGCGCCGCGGTGTCGACGTGCAGGTGGGTGACGAGGTCGTTCCCTCGGGAGCCGTGCTCGGCCCCCTGCAACTGGGCGCCGCGACCGCGGCGGGAGTAACGGACCTCGTGGTCGCGCGACGCCCGCGGGTGGCGATCGTCTCGACCGGCGACGAACTGGTCATGGCGGGTCACACGCCGGGGCCGGGACGGCTCCCCGACTCGAACGGGGTGCAGCTCGCCGCACTCGCGCTCGAGGCCGGCGCCGAGGTCGCCTTCCGCGCCGTCGTTCCCGATGACGACGCCGCCTTCCTCGCGGCGATAGCCGGCGCGGTGTCGGCGCGCGCCGACCTGATCGTCACGAGCGGCGGCATCAGCGCGGGGGCGTTCGAAGTCGTGAAGACGGCGCTCGCGGCGCCCGACAGCGGCATCGAGTTCGTGCGGGTGCGCATGCAGCCGGGGAAGCCGCAGGCCTTCGGGCGTCTGGCCGCGGGACCGCTGCTGTTCGGGCTGCCGGGCAACCCCGTGTCATCCGCTCTCTCGTTCGAGGTGTTCGTTCGGCCCGCGATCCGGGCGATGGCCGGGGCGCGAGACCTCGCACGGCCGCTGCTGAGGCTCGCGGCGGCGTCCGGGTGGCGAACCCCAC
>NZ_MKSL01000012.1:187809-346325 GCF_001897265.1 Microbacterium sp. 71-23 | reverse complement strand
GCCGCCAGTACCTGCCCGCCGTGATCGACCGCAGCGACCCGGCCGCGTGGACCGTCGCTCCGGCGACGGCGGGCGGGTCGGGATCGCACCTGGCGGGAGGCCTCGCACGCGCCGAGGCGTACGCGATCGTGCCCGCCGACATCGACGAGGTCTCCGCCGGCGACCTGCTCGATGTCATGCTGCTCGGCTGAGCGCTCGACCTCGCCGACGCCGGCCGCCCACGTGGCGGTGCCATGCTGGTGACATGAGCTTCACGCACATCGACGACGCCGGCCACGCGCGCATGGTCGACGTGACCGCCAAGTCGCCCACCGTGCGCGCTGCGACCGCCCGCGGCTTCGTGCGCTGCGCCCCCGAGGTGGTCGCCGCCCTGCGCGACGGCGCCGTACCCAAGGGCGACGTGCTCGCCGTCGCCCGCATCGCGGGCATCCAGGGCGCGAAGCGCACCCCGGAGCTGCTCCCCCTCGCCCACGTCATCGGTGTGCACGGCGCGGTCGTCGACCTCGACATCGTCGACGGCGGGGTCGAGATCGTCGCCACGGTGCGCACCGCTGATCGCACCGGCGTCGAGATGGAGGCCCTCACCGCCGTCTCGGTCGCCGCCCTCGCGATCGTCGACATGGTGAAGGGGCTCGACAGGGCGACGTCGATCGAGAACGTGCGCATCGTCGCAAAGGAGGGCGGCCGGTCGGGCGCGTGGGTGCGTCCCGGTGAGCTGAACGCGGATGCCGCGGGGAGCCCCCGCGCGTGAGCGTCACCGTGCGCTACTTCGCCGCCGCCGAAGAGATCGCCGGGACTCCGGCCGAGCAGCGCGGCGCCGCGACCGTCGGTGAGCTGCGCGCGCAGCTGCTGGCCGCCCACCCGGGCTTCGACGGCGTCCTCCCGCGGTGCGCGCTGCTCGTCGACGGCGCACGCGTCGATGACGAGCACCTGCTGACGGGCTCCGAGACCATCGACGTGCTGCCGCCGTTCGCGGGCGGCTGAGCGGGAGGCTGCGCCGCGGGCCGGCGTCAGCCCCCGAGCCCCTTCCACAGCGACTCCCCGTCGCTGGTGAGCTGCTTCTTCCATACCGGCAGCTCGAGCTTGATCTGCTCGATCACCTCGCGGCAGACGTCGAACGCCGCCGCCCGGTGCGGCGCCGAGACCGCGATGATGACGGCATCCTCGCCGACCGCGAGCCGACCGATCCGGTGGCTGACCGCGACCCGCGCGACGGTTCCCGCCGCCGCCCGCTCGGCGATCGCGGCGAGCACCGTCTCGGCGTCGGGGTGGGCGGTGTACTCCAGGGCGACGACGGATGCCGCGGCATCCGGATCATGGTCGCGCACCCGACCGATGAAGGTCGTCACGGCGCCACACGCCGGGTCGTCGACGGCGTCGATGTGCTGGGACAGGTCGAGGGACGCGGCGCTGATGCGCGCGAGCACGCACGCGGGCGCGGACGCCGATGCGGCGCTCAATGGTCGCGCCCGTCGACCTGGTCGATCACATGACGGGCGATCTCGAGCACGAAGGCGACACCGGCCGAGACGGCGTTCGGAGACCCCGGCAGGTTCACGATGAGCGCACCTCCCGCCAGTCCCGCGACACCACGCGACAGCGCAGCCGACGGCTTGTCGATCGCCGACCGCCTGCGGATCTCCTCGGCGATGCCGGGAATCTCGGTCTCGAGGATGAACCGCGTCCCCTCGGGGGTCTGGTCGCGCGGACCGATGCCCGTGCCGCCGTTGGTGATGATGAGCCGCACGCCGCTGCCGACCAGGGTGACGAGCGCGCGAGCGACGGAGTCCTTGCCGTCGGCGACGATCATCGCCTCTTCGCACGCCCACCCGGTGCCTCGGAGCGCCTGCACCGCGATGGGACCGGAGGTGTCGGGTCGCTCACCTGAGGCGGAACGGTCCGACACCGTCAGCACGGCCGCCCGGAAGCTCATGGACCCAGGGTACCGCCGCATCATCGAGTGGTCTCGGCCTCGGCGGCGGCAGTGATGCGATTCGCCATGCCCCGGAAGATGGCGCCGTGGAACGGCAGCACCGACAGCCAGTAGAGGCGGCCTGACAGGCCCTGCGGGAAGAACACCGCCCGCTGCGTGTACCGCGCGCCGTCGCCATCGGGAGCGCAGCCGAGCTCGAGCCAGGCGAGCCCCGGCACCCGCATCTCGGCGCGCAGGCGCAGCATTCGCCCGGGCTCGACCTTCTCGACGCGCCAGAAGTCGACGACGTCGCCCTCGACGACCCGGGAGGTGCTGCGGCGGCCCCGCGCGAGGCCGACACCGCCGGCGAGCTTGTCCATCCAGCCGCGCGCCGCCCACAGCAGCGGCGACGAATACCAGCCGTTCGCGCCGCCGATGCCCTCGATCACCGACCACAGCGCCTCCGGTCGCGCCCGTGTCCGGGCCTCGCGGCGATCGGTGTAGACGGTGCGACCGGCCCATTCCGGGTCGCTCGGCAGCGGATCGCTCGGCGCACCCAGCACCTCGGCGTCCTGCCAGCTCGTCTCGACGTCGTCGGCGGCGACCCGTCCGAGGGCGAGCCGCACGGCCCGGCGGTACGGCGTCAGTCCGCCGTCGGGACGAGGGATCACCGCATCGACCCGGTGGTCCTTCATGACGCAGTCGTGCTGCAGCGACTCCACGAGTGGCCGCGCGATCGACCGCGGGATCGGGGTGACGAGATTCACCCAGTGCGAGGCGAGGCCGGGGGTCAGCACGGGAAGCGCGGCGATCGCCCGCTGCGGAAGCCCCGCCTCCACCGCGTACCCGTTCATCATCTGGCCATAGCGCAGCACGTCGGGTCCGCCGATGTCGTACGCGCCGGCGGCCGCGGCATCCGCCCGCGCGGCACCCATGAGGTAGTGCAGCACGTCGCGCACCGCGATCGGCTGGATCTGATTGCGCACCCACCGCGGCGCGGGCATGTACGGCAGCACGTCGGTGAGGTGGCGCACCATCTCGAACGACGCCGAGCCCGACCCGATCACGACGCCCGCCTGCAGCGTGAACGTCGGCACCCCACTGTCCGCGAGGATCTCCCCGACCTCGGTGCGTGAGCGCAGGTGCCGCGACAGCCGGCCGTCGGGGTGCAGTCCCCCGAGATAGACGATGCGACCCACGGATGCCGCCGCCCCCGCCGCGGCGATCGTCGCGGCGGCCCGCCGGTCGAGGTCCTCGAAGTGGGTCCCGGCGCTCATGGAGTGGATGAGGTAGAAGAGCACGTCGACATCGCCGGTCGCGGCGGCCGCGGCATCCGCGTCTTCGGCGGAGCCCGGAACGACCTCGACCTGGCCTCCCCACGGGAGTGCCGCGATGCGAGCGGGGTCGCGCGCGAGCACCCGCACCCGATAGCCGGCCGCGAGCAGCCGCGGCACGAGGCGTCCGCCGATGTACCCGGATGCCCCCAGCACGAGCGCGCGCGGCGCCGTGCCGTCCGGACGGGACTCGGCCCGCAGCAGCGGTTCACGCCCGGTCGGGACTGCACGGGGATCGGGCACGCGAGGAGCACCGTCGTCGGGGGCGGCGGACGATCGGGAAGTCGTCATACGTCGACGCTACGCCGGCCGTGCCACCGGAGGTGGGGGCTTGCGCGACGCGGTCAGGGCGTGAGCTGACCGACCGTACGGGGGCGCACGACGAACCAGAGCGCCGCCACACCGATGACGCCGCACACGACCATCACGCCGGCCATCGTCGTCGCCGTGATCGGCGCACCATGCTCGACGAGTCCCGCGAGCGGCGAGATGAGACCGGCGACGCCGAAGTTCGCGGCGCCCAACAGCGATGCCGCCGTGCCGGCGGCGGCACCGTGGCGATCGAGCGCGAGCACCTGCGTGCTCGGGAAGGTGAATCCGGCAGACGTCATGAAGAAGAACAGCGGGATCAGCACTCCCCACAGACCCAGCTGCAGCTGGTCGGCGACGATGATCGCGATGCCCGACAGCACGAGAGCCGCGGTGGAGAACGCGAGCACCCACTGCGGACCGAATCGAGCCGCCAGACGCGACGACACCTGCACCCCGACGACCACACCGATCGAGTTCGACGCGAAGACGAGTCCGTACTCCTGGGCGTTCAGACCGAACCCCTGCTGGAACAGGAACGGCGACGACGACAGGTAGGAGAAGAGACCCGAGAACGCCATCGCCCCGATGATGAGAACACCGATGACGACGCGGTCTCCGAGCACGCGACGGTAGCGGGCGATGACAGCCCGCCCACCGGGCACGTTGCGGCGCGCGGCCGGCAGCGTCTCGGGGATGATCAGCACCGTGCACACGAGCATCACGAGCCCGTAGGCGGCCAGCACGACGAAGATGCCGCGCCACGGCATCACGGTCAACAGCGCCGAGCCCACGAGCGGGGCGAGCACGGGCGCGGTGCCCGACACCAGCGCAAGTCGGCTCAACATCATGACGAGCCGCTTGCCGCCGAAGAGGTCGCGGACGACCGCCATCGCGACGACGCCACCGGCGGCAGCGCCCATGCCCATGAACACCCGCGAGATGCCGAGCAGGACCAGATCGGGGGCGATCGCCGCGGCGATGCTCGCGAGCACGTGCAGGGCCGTCACCACGATCAGGGGGATGCGGCGGCCGAACCTGTCGCTCAGCGGGCCGACCAGAAGCTGGCCCAGCCCGAAGCCCAGCATGGTGCCGGTGAGCGTGAGCTGGATGGCTGCCGCCGTCGTCTGGAAGTCGGCCTCGAGCACCGGGAACGCCGGCAGGTAGAGGTCGATCGTGAACGGGCCGAGCGCGGTGAGAGCGCCGAGGATGATGACGTAGAGCGCGCGTCGACGCACCGGGATGGCATCGCCGGGATGCAGCATGATCGGCGCGGTCGCGGGGTTGGCGCCGAGCGTTCGGATGGCGCCGGTGGACGAGGGTACGCGGGGCGTGGACCCGGTGGTGGGGACGACGGGGTTCGGGGCGGTGTTGAGCACGTGGGGATCTTCGTGTTCGCGGGCGGAAGGCCGGGGCCGACGGCGAGGGCCTGCTCGGCCGGGACGTCACGCGTCGCGTTCGTCAGGTGGGGAAACCATGATCGAATCGATTCGGCTGAGAGTTCAAGGATAGCAACTCCCGCGCGTCCCGCAACGGCAGAACGGGGGCGATCCGCTCGGATCGCCCCCGTTCACTGCGTATCTGCCTCAGGCGGCGAGGTCCTTCGCCCGCTGTCCGCGCACGACGAGCGCGTATCCTGTGATGCCGACGATCAGCGCCAGCACGGCGATGCCGAGCATCAGGATGCCGAAGCCGTCCTGATAGGCGCTCACCGCGGCCTGGAACACCGCGGCATCCGGCTTCGCCCCACCCTTGGCGTAGGTGCCGACAGCCGTCAGCGCGTCGGTGATCTGCGAGCTGGACTGACCGCTCGCCCCCAGACGCGAGACGATGCCGCCGATCGTGAGCTGCGTGACGGCGACAGTCGAGATCGCCGTGCCGAGCGAGTAGAACAGCTGCCCGAAGGCGGTGCGCGAGCTCGTGACCGGTCCGTAGAACTCCGCCGGCGCCTCGCCGAGGATCAGGGTTCCGTAAGGCAGTGCCGCCGCGGTGGCTCCCAGCGCGATGAGGATGCCGGCGGGCACGAAGGCGAGCGGGCTCGTCGCGTCGCGCACGAGCGCGGCGGCGATGAATCCGGCGGCCGCGAAGATGCCGCCGAGGAGGATCGACAGCTGGCTGCTCATCCCACGGGTCATCAGGCGGCCCAGCACGATCGCACCCACGATCGAGGTGAGCGTGATCGGCAGCTGCCAGATCGCCACCTCGCTGGGGGCCATTCCGAGCACGTACTGCCAGAAGTTCGTCAGCTGCAGGAACGATGCGGCGACGCCGAAGTTGAAGATGAAGCCCGCGCACAGGGCGGCGAGGAACAGGGGGCGACGGAAGAGCGAGACCGGGAAGAACGGGTTGCGCACCCGCGACTGCTGGAAGACGAACGACAGCAGCAGCAGCACGCCGAGCGCCATGATCGCCCAGGTGAGCGGACTGGTCAGCGAGGTCGCGAGCTGCGAGACGCCGTACAGGAAGACGACCATGCCTGCCACGATCAGCACCTGACCCCACACGTCGCGCGACTCGGTGACCGACGGGGGCGTGTTCGGCAGCAGTGCGAACGCGGCGATGATGCTCAGCGCCGAGAGCACCGGCACGAGCACGAACGCGAGGCGCCAGTCGATGCCGGCGAGGATGCCGCCGCTGAAGGTGAACAGCACGGCCGAGGCGCCCGAGACCGCCGCGAACGTCGCGACGGCGGCAGGAAGTTTTCCGGGCGCGGCGAGCACCTGGATGAAGGCGAACGCGGCGGCATAGACCGCGCCCAGTCCGATGCCGGTGATGGCCTGGCCGAGGATGTAGACGAGGGCCGTCGGCGCCGCGGCGACGACGAGCTGGCCGATGATGCCGGTCACGAGCGCGATGACGAGCATGCGGCGACGGCCGATGCGGTCGGCGAGCAGTCCGGTGGTGATCACGGATGCCGCGATCGCCAGGGTCTGCACAGAGGCGGCGAGGGCTTGATCGCCGCCGACCATGTCGAGCCCACGGCTCGCTCCGACGAGCGCGGTGCTGGCGATGTTCGGGGCGGATCCCTGTACGGCGGCGAGGACGCCGAGGAAGGGGATCGCGAGGCGCGAGGCGGTGCGGGCGGCCGTGGGAACGGTCGAGGTGGTCATGGGCGGGCTCTTTCTGTGGAGGGGAGGTGCGGGGTCAGGACTGGAAGGCGGGCGTGCCGTCGAGGTAGGTCTCGTGCACGGCGATGTCGGCCCAGCCGGCCGGGTCGCTGGTCCACGGATTGCGGTCGACCACGGCGAAGTCGGCGCGGTTGCCGACGGCGAGCGAGCCGCGGTCGTCGGCGTGGATCTGCCAGGCCGCGTGGGTCGTGATCGCGGCGAGCGCCTGCTCGGGCGTCGCGCATTCCTGGGGCGCGAGCACCGTGCCGTCCGCCTCGAGCTGGCGCAGCACCGCGGTGCGCGCGGCGTGCAGCGGCTGGACGCGGGTCACGTTGTAGTCGGAGTGCAGGCTCGGACGCAGTCCGAAGCGATAGGCGGAGGCGAGCCGATCCAGACGCTCGGCGCGCTCGGGGCCGAGGATCGTGTCGCGGAACGCGGCTCCCCAGTAGTAGACGTGGTCCATCAGGAAGCTCGGCGAGATGCCGGCCGCGGCCATGCGGGCGAGCTGGTCGTTCGTCGTCACCGACGCGTGCTCGAACCGGTGGCGGAGCGTGCGGTCGGTGCCGGGGAACAGCTGCTCGGCGGCGGTGAGCGCGAACTCCACGGCGGCGTCCCCGTTGGTGTGGATCATCAGCTGCCACCCGTCGTCGAGACCCGCCTTCATGACTTCGCGAAGGCTTTCGGGGGTCCAGTTGGCGTGGCCACCGTTGTTCTCGCCGAGGTACGGCTGCAGGAAGTAGCCGGAACGGCCCTGGTTCGACCCGTCCGCGACGAGCTTCCAGGCGTCGGCGCGCACCATGTCGTCGCCGCTGAACGGCGTCACTCCGGCCTCGCGCCACGCGGCCGCGACGGCTGCGGGGGTGTCGTATCCGGCGAGGATGGAGAACTGCGCGGTCGAGACGCGGGTCGGCAGTCGACCCGCGCCGTTGATCTGATGCAGCAGCGCGATCTCGCTGACACCGGCGATCGTGCCGGTCATGGCCTCGCGCATCGAGGTCACGCCCTGGGAGGCGAACTCGGTGAGGATCTGGCGGATGCCGCGTTCGATGCCCGCCGCATCCGGGCGCGGCAGGTTGCCGAGCAGGAGCGCGACCGCCGGAGACTCGCCGACGACGCCGGTGAGGCGCCCGTCGATGTGCTGCAGCGTGCCGCCGACGGGCTCCGGGGTCTGATCGGTGATTCCGGCCGCGGCGAACGCAGCGCTGTTGGCGTACGCGAAGTGCATCGACGCGTTGAGCACCACGACGGGCCGGTCGGATGCCACGCGGTCGAGGATGTCCCTGGTCAGCACCGGCTCTCCGGGGTAGAGGCTCGGGTCGAAGAGCTTCGCGAGCAGGTACTCGCCGGGCGCGGTGCGGGCCGCGGCATCCTTCAGCGTCGCGACGACGTCGTCGAACTCGGGGCACGCGACGTGCGAGACGTCAGTCCAGTCGAGTGTCATGAGCGAGGCCCAGATGTGCGCGTGGGGCTCGATCAGGCCGGGGATGACGACTCCCTCGGGGGCGATCGTGCGGGTATCGGGGCCGGTGAGGCCGTCGACCTCGGAGCGGCTGCCGATGCCGATGATGCGCCCGCCCGAGACGGCGATGGCCTCGGCGCGGGGGGCCGTGGGGTCACCCGTGGCGATCTCGCCGACGATGAGCAGGTCGGCGACGGAGCCGGCACGACGGGCGTCGCCGTAGCCGGCGGGGGTGAGGGTCTGACCGGCGGTCGCGATGGCGGGAGCGAGGTGGGCGCGGGTGGTCGGCGGGGCTGCGCAGCAGGCTTCGGACATGATGTGCCTTTCGATGGTCGACGAACGGATGTCGCGGGTCGGTGTCAGGAGACGAGGTGGTGGACGACCTGGGCTGCTTCGTTCGCGGCCAGGATCGCGAACAGAACGGTCATCATGACGGCGTTGTGCGCGATCATCTCCGTCTTGACGCGCTGCAGGGCACCGATGACGCGGTCGGAGGTGCTGAGGGCGATCAGGGCGGGGACGATCAGCGCGAGCGAGCCGACGATCGCGACGACGACGCACAGCAGGATCGTGATCGGCAGCGAGCTGTGCGCATCGCCGATGAGCGCGCCGCCCTTGAGCGCGAGCGGGATGTTCTTGGTGTTGGTGATGGCCATCACGAACCCGAGTCCCGCGGCGCTGAGGGGCGTGACGTTGTCGATGGCGGCCAGCCATGAGGGTGCCTTCGCGGTCTGGCCGGGCTTCGGGCGCCCGATCCAGCTGAGCACCGCGAAGAGCGCGAAGCCGATGGTGATGATGATCGCGAAGACGAACGAGACGGTCGAACTGCTTCCCGATGTGGAGGACGAGGAGCTGTTCGCGGAGAAGACGGCGCCGAGAGCGAGGAACACGAGCGAGACGATCGTGAACGTCGTCGTGTAGATCGGCGCGGCGGCCCGGCCGCGGGGCGCCAGCACGATGGCGACGATCGCCACGATCGGCAGCGGCGAGATCATCATGCCGACAGCGAGGGGGATGAGGTTCTGCAGCTCGTTCACGTGCGGGTTCCGTTCGATTCGCGTCGCCCGGAGGATCTCCCCGGTGCGTCTGCGATGACGGTACGTGCCCGGTTTCGGGCGTCAGGGCCGATGTTCGGCTGACACGACGCACGAAGCACTCACGCGCGCGCGACGCCCCTTTTCGGGCGACTTTGCACGGTTCTGCGTCGGTCGTGACCGGTCAGCAGCCGGCTGCGCGGGGATTCTCGACGCAGGTCTGGCCGACCAGCGCGGTGCGCGCCTCGAGCACCTGGATCGGCGCGGTCGTTGCCTCCGGAGTCACGAGACCGTCGACCGGGATCCAGGTGACGCCGTCGAAGGTTGCCTCGGCCGCGTAAGACGTCTCGAGGGTGATCGTGTACTCGCCGCGGGCGCCGTAGACGTGGCTCGTGGCCGTCGGCGTGAACTGCGGAACGCCGAGGGCCGCCCACGTCGAGCCGGCCGACACGGTGGTGCGGGAAGAACCGTCGCCGTACGTGAACAGGTGCCGGGCCGGTGTGAAACGCACCTGCGCCGGCACGTCGAAAAGGGTGCCCGCGACGACATGGGCACGCGTGCCGGTCAGAATGTTCGCGGGCAGCCCGACGATCCCGACGCCGGTCGGCTCACTCGCCAGCTCGCTCGGGTCGGGGCGGAACGACGCGATATCCGCGGCGGTCACCGTCGGCGCGCCCGGATCGACCGGCTGAGCAGGGTCCAGACACATCGCCAACCCGCAGTCCACCTGGTTCGAGAGGTCGCCCACCCTCTGCAACGGCGTCGCGTTCGTGTAGTTCACCGGGCCCAGGCCCGACCGATCATCAGACTGCGAGTGGCGAGGCACCCACGTCGACCCCGCATCGCCCGACGGCGCGCGCTGCTCGACGAGGTCTACCTTGGTGCCGGAGTTCGCGACACACGGCCCTGTCCAGGCGCCCGCTCCACAGTTCTGCCCTTGAACGCCGGAAGCTGTGAGACCGGCAGCAACGACGACTGAGATCGCGAGTGTCAGAGCTAGCACTTCACGCCTGATTCGTCGGGCCCGAAAGAAGTGATCAGAGCTCGAGTAGCTCCGGAGGAGAGGGGCGCAGCTCTTAAGCGCATCTGCTGGATGTCCGGGCGGTCCGGACTTACGACACTGTTCCCCGACTCGTCCACGACGTGCACTTGTGAGACGTCCTGACACACGGCAAGCTCGACAACTCCGGTCGAACTATCAAACCGACGGTCGACTATCGACTGAACGCGAGTGTTACCGGATACCGAGTAGGCGCGGGCGTGCATGTCGGAAAAGGTCTTTCGGTCCGCGGCAAGCGCTTCACCGGTCGTCAACGCGAACACGGGCTCGAATGTCGTGGGATCGGAGAGGTCCACACGGTTCAACGCGTCGACATACGCCCGATACGTCGCCTCCGCCGCGGCATAGGCCTCCGCCTCACTCAACGCCGTCGGCGTCGGGGTGGGCGCGGGGGCGCCGCATCCGCTCATGACGACCGCGGTGAGCGCGGCGATCAACGCGATAGCGGTGCGACGGGGAGCCTGCGACATGCGCCCCAAGGTAGACGAGTACACCGGCATGACCAGGGGTTATCCACAGTCGGCGACCGTCGACGCGCGAACGACGGGCCGGTGGAGGGAACCCCTCCACCGGCCCGTCGTTCCGTGCGGTCGGGTCAGCCCTTCGTCGATCCGGCGAGAAGGCCGCGCACGAAGAAGCGCTGCAGCGCGAAGAACACGATCAGCGGAACGATGATCGAGATGAACGCACCGGCGGACTGCAGGAACCACTTCGAGCCCCACGAGCCGGATAGCGAGTTCAATGTCTGTGTCAATGGCAGCGAACTCGATGGAGCGAAGATAGTCGCGACGAGCAGGTCGTTCCAGACCCAGAGGAACTGGAAGATCGCGAACGAGGCGATCGCCGGCATCGCGAGGGGCAGGATCATCCGGAAGAAGATCTGGCCGTGCCCGGCGCCATCGACGCGCGCAGCCTCGATGAGCTCCGCCGGGATCTCCGCGATGAAGTTGTGCAGCAGGAAGATCGCCAGCGGCAGGCCGAAGATCGCGTGCGCGATCCACACCGTCGCGAAGCTGTGGTCGACATCCCTCAGCTCGAAGCCGGGGAACACCGCCACTCCCCCGATCTCGAGACCCCGTGAGAACAGGCTCAGCAGCGGCACGAGCGCCATCTGGATCGGCACGATCTGCAGCGCGAAGACGAACACGAACAGAATGTTGCGGCCCTTGAAGTCGATCCACGCGAACGCGTACGCGGCGAGCGAGGCGACTGCGATCGGAATGACCGTGGCGGGGATCGTGATCGCGAGCGAGTTGATGAACGACTGCCCGAGGGTGAGCGCCGTACCGCCCGAGGTGAGCGCCTCGAAGTAGTTGTCGAGGGTGAAGCTCGGGTTGACGAAGACCGTCCACCACCCTGTCGACTGGCTGTCGGCCCCGGGGCGGAACGAGGTGACGAACAGGCCGAACGTCGGGATCGTCCACAGGATCGCGATGAGGATCGCGATCAGAGTGGCTCGCTTCGAGGTCAGCTTCTTCTGCGCCAGGTTCTCGTTGCGGCGGGTCTCTCGCGCCGTACGGCGGGCCGCACGGGCGTCGAATGCGGGCTGGGCGTCGATGACGGCCATCAGCGCACCTCCTTCTGCTTGCGCAGCTGTCGCGCGTTGTAGATGATCAGCGGCAGCACGATGAGGAACAGCACGACGGCGAGGGCCGACGAGTGCCCGTAGCTCTGGAACCGCTGCTGCTGGTTCACCATCTCGAAACCGAGCACCGTCGAGTCCGACCGACCGCCGGTCATCACCGCCACAATGTCGTACACCTTCAGTGCGGCGATCGTCAGGGTCGTGAGCACGACGACCAGCGACGAGCGGATTCCGGGCACCGTCACGTTGATGAACCGCTGCCACGCGTTCGTGCCGTCGAGCTGCGCAGCCTCGAGCTGCTCGGTCGGCACGGCCTTGATCGCGGCGGAGAGCACGACCATGGCGAACCCGGTCTGCGTCCAGATGAACACGATGAGCAGGCAGATCGTGTTGACCAGTGGCGCCGTGTCGAGCCAGGGCACCGGCTGACCCCCGAGCCCGGTGATGATCGCGTTCAGCAGGCCGATCTGGTCGCCCTGCCGATAGTCGTAGATGAACTTCCAGATGATGCCGGCACCCACGAACGAGATCGCCATCGGCATGAACACGAGCACCTTGAGGATCTTCTCGCCGCGTGCACGGTCAATGAAGGCGGCGTACGCGAGGCCGAGCGCCGTCGAAACGACCGGTGTGACGAGAGCCCAGATGAGGGTGTTGATGACCGACCAGAAGCCTTCCGGGTTCGTGAAGGTCCAGATGTAGTTGTCGAGCCCGACGAACGACTTGCCCGTCTTGTCGAAGAACGACTGGTAGATAGTGCTGATCGCCGGGTAGATCAGGCCAAGCAGAAGCAGAAGCGCTGCCGGCGTGAGGAAGATGATCAGCTGGAACAGGTAGCCCGCGCCTTCGCGAGCCCGGTAGTCCGCGAAGAACAGGAGGGCGCCGAGGCCGAGGGCGATACCCACGACCCAGAGCACGGCGTTCTGGTACGGACGCAGCAGCATGAAGGCGATCACCGGCAGCACGAAGCACGCGGCCAGTCGCAGCCAGAAGTATCCGCGCCCCGCACGGGGGGCGTACTCGATGAGCAGCAGGATGACGCCGACCACCGCGAGCGCGACGGCGAGCATGATCGGGATCTGCAGCAGCGGATTCAGGTTGCCGATCCACTGGAAGAAGCTGTTGAGCGAGAAGCCGAGCGTCGTCGGTCGGGCGTTCTCGACGTGGGGTCCTGTCACCAGCAGGACGAAAAACGCGACCACCGCCACGGCGGCGATGATCGCGATGATGGTGGCGACGCGACGCGTACCGCCCGCGCGGGGCGTCTGCGTGTTCGCGGTCATCGGATGCGACGACATCGTCTCTCCCTCGATTCAGGGCGGAAACCGCGCCGTGAGGGGACCGCTCCGAAGAGCGACCCCCTCACGGGCGGCCTGCCGCCGTCAGGCGATCAGTTGTTGTAGCCGGCCTGGATGTCGCTGAGCACCTGGTCGGTCGGCTTGCCGTCGATCCAGCTGACCATGCCCTTCCAGAAGGAGCCCGAACCCACCGTGGCGGGCATCAGGTCCGACGCGTCGAAACGCACGACCGTGTTCTGGTCCTGCAGCGTCTTCATGGCGTCGGTGAGGAACGCGCTCGAGGCCAGGCTCGGGTCGGCGCCCTTGTTGGCCGAGATCACGCCGCCGAGCTTGACGCGGGCGTTCGCGAAGTCGGGGCTCGACATGTACTCGAGAACCTTCTGCACGGCCGCCGAGTCACTGAACGACGCGACGAACTCGCCGCCGGCCTCGACCGACTGCGCACCCTCGGTGATGCCGGGGAGGATGAACGCGTAGACGTCACCGTCGGGGGCGACCTTCGGGGTCTGACCCGAGGCGGTCTTCACGTCGAGGAAGTTCGACGAGAGGAACGACGCCTGGTGCGTCATCGCGCAGCTGCCGTCGGCGACCTTGGCGGCGACGTCGGCGAACGCGGTCGAGTTGATGCTCTTCACATCTCCGAAGCCGGCGTTGACGTACTGGGGGTTCAGGAGGATCTGACCCACCGCGTCGAACGCGCTCTTGATCGGGGCATCCGTGAACTTCACCGTGCCGGCGACCCACTGGTCGTAGACGTCGGGGCCGGACTGACGCAGGACGAGGTCCTCGATCCAGTCGGTGCCGGGCCAGCCCGACGCGTCACCCGAGGCGAAGCCGGCGCACCAGGGAGCCTGGCCGGTCTTCTGCTGAATGGTCTTGGTCAGGGTGAGCAGGTCGTCCCAGGTCTTGGGGACGGAGACGCCCCACTCCTTGAACTTCGCCGGCGAGTACCAGACGTAGCCCTTGACGTTGGCGAGCATGGGCGCGGCGTAGAACGTGCCGTCGACCGTGCCATACGTCTTCCAGTCCTTCGACCAGTACTTGTCGACGTTGGCCGAGACGGTGTCCGACGCCTTCTTGACGTCGCCCGTGCCGACCAGGGTCTTCAGCAGACCCGGCTGGGGCACGATGGCGATGTCGGGCGCCGAGCCACCGGTCACCTTGGTGACGATGTTTCCCTCGAAGCTCTTGTCGCCGGTGTACTCGACCTTGATGCCCGTGTCGGCGGTGAACTGCGTGAAGGACTGGTTCAGCAGGTCGGCCTCCGACCCGGTGATCCCGCCCGAGATCTTGACGGTCTGACCCGACAGATCGCTGGAGCTGCTGCTGGGGCTGCCCTCGGCGCACCCGACCAGACCGAGCCCGAGGGCTCCGATCAGTGCGACCGGCGCTAGGACGTGGCGCCGCTGCAGTGTTGCCATGTGATTCCTCCTCCTTGAGTGCACGGAATTCTTCCGTCTCACATACCGATTCCCCCGGAACCGGTTCCACAGCACCGTATTCGAAGTTCACGCGATCCACAACCAGCGCCGGTCACGAATCCATAAACCCCACTATTCGTGCGGTGATTCCAGGTTCTGGTGCTCATATCGCGCCGATTTCCCCTTTGTGAATCGCCGTCCCATGTGGAACCGGTTCCCTAAAGTTTCTGTGATCATCTAGACTGCGACGGAAAGTCCCGCGACCACCGGTCGCACGAACCCGTCGACGATGAAGGGATCGAGAGTGAGCGGCATCGCCGACGTCGCCCGCCTGGCCGGGGTCTCCAAGTCCACTGCGAGCCGCGCGCTCAGCGGGGGCGGCTATGTCTCCGAGGAGACGCGCAAGAAGGTGACGGATGCCGCCACCACTCTGGGCTACGTGGCGTCCGCCAACGCCGCCGGCCTCGCAACGGGTCGCACGCGCACGATCGCCGTCATCGTGCCGAGGGTCAACCGGTGGTACTTCGGCTCGATGATCGAGGGCATCACCCGCGCGCTCATCCCGGCCGGCTACGACCTGACGCTCTACGTCGCTGAGCCCGCGTCTCAGGATCGCGAGAGCATGTACCGCTTCTTCCTGGCCCGGAAACGATTCGACGGCGTGCTCGCGGTGGCACTCGAACCCGACGACGACGACATCGAGAAGCTGATCGGCATCGGCAAGCCGACCCTGTGCGTGGGCAACGGGCTCAACGGAATTCCGACGATCGGCATCGACAACATCGCGATCGGGCGGATGATCACGCAGCACCTGATCACGCTCGGCCACCGCGAGATCGCCTTCCTCGGGGTGACGCCCTACGACTCCCCCCGCGCACGCGATGTCGCGGACCGGTGCATCGGCTACGAGCAGGCGATGAGACAGGCCGGGCTCGAGGCATCCATGCGCTCGACGCCCTCGACCCTCACCGTGACGGACGGCTACGCGGCCGCCGTGCCGCTGCTGGCCGACATGGAGTCGCGCCCCACGGCGATCGTTGCGGCGTGCGACGAGATCGCGATCGGTGCGATCATCGCGGCGCGCCGACTGGGCGTGCCCGTGCCGGGCCAGCTGAGCGTCGTCGGCGTCGACGGCCACGACTACGCCGAGATGTTCGGACTCACCACGATCGTGCAGCACCCCGAGGAGCTCGGCGAGCTCGCCGCGCGCACCCTGCTCTCGCTCATCGACGGCGACACGGACGTGCCCGACCGGCTGCAACTGCCGACGCGGCTCGTGGTGCGATCCTCGACGACGGCGCCCGCGACCTCCGGCGCCTGAGCGCAGACGACGCTGCCCGCCCCCGGCGAACCGGGGACGGGCAGCGCGATGGCGGATGCCTCAGCTGCGACGGTTGCGCACCGTCATCCGTGCGGCGGCACCGGCCCCGAGGAGCAAGACGCCTGCCCACAGCAGCCACTGCAGATCCTGACCGCCGGTGCGCGGCAGAGCCGCGAGCGACGGGTCGGCGATCGTCACGGCCTGCCAGCCGATGACGTTCCCGTCAGCGTCCTGGACGACCAGACTGTGGGCGCCGGAGACCCCCGCGGGGATGGTGACGGTGACGTAACCGCTCGCATCGACGAGGAACCACGTGCCGATGCGCACCGGGGTGGAGTGCACCCACACCGTGACCCACTCGCCGGCGTGCTCGACGCCGACGTAGATCTTCACCGCATCCCCGACGGAGGGAGTGGTGTCGCTCGCGGAGATTTTGCCCTCGAGCGCGGCGGTCAGCGCGGCATCCGGGACGGGGAGCGGGATGATCGACGGCGGAGTGGTGCCGGGGACCTCCGTTCCGGGTCCCGTGCCGGGCAGGCCCGTGCCGTTCGAGACCGTGAGCGGCACGGTGACCTTGGTTCCCGATGCCGGTGAGGTGAGCACCACGGACGTCGACGCCGGAGCATCGAGCGGAACCGTGAACGACACCGTGGCGGTCCCGTTGACGAACGCGACCGGCGTGAACGTCGCCGCGCTGCCGGCGACCGCGTACTCCAGCGTGGTGTTCAGCGGCGAGCCGAGCGACGTCATGTCGATCGCGGACACCGTGAACGACACCTGGTCGCCTGCCGAGACCGCAGTGGTCGGCGCACCGAGAACCTGCGCCGAACGGCTGGCGAAGTCCGGCGAGACCGGCTGATGCGTCTCGAGGTAGCTGATCCACGCGTCACGGTCGATCAGACCCGAGTCGCGCGTGTTCGTGCCCTGAGCGAAGGTGCGGAAGTTGTCGCCGCCCTGCAGCAGGAAGTTGAACGAACCGATGCGGTACGAGGCCGCGAGGTCGATCGGCTTGCCGTCGATCCAGATTCCCGTGATGTGGCTGCCCCGCGCCGCGGTCGCGTCGAACGTGTACGAGACGTTCTTCGACAGCCCGAGCTGGAGGTAGGAACGCGACGGGATCGTGCCGTCGGCGTTGGTCTGCCACTGCTCCTCGAGCACGGCCTTGAACTGCGCGCCAGTGAGGCTCGTCGTCCAGAGGTTGTTCACGAAGGGGAGCACCGCATTCGCCTCGGCGTAGGTGATCGTGCCATCCGGAGCGTAGAAGAGCTCGGCGCGCAGACCGCCGGGGTTGACCACACCGATCTCGGCGCCGCCGCGATCGGCCGAGCCGAGCGAGGCGACGAGAGAGTCGGCCACGAGGTTTCCGATCGTGGACTGGCCGGCACGGTTGTCGCGGGCGGTGGCGCCTGCGTACTTCCCGTCGACGTAGCTGCCACCGGTGTACGACGTCGTGATGTCCGCCGTGACCGATCCCTTCGGCTGGTTGCCGATGGCCGCCGCGCTCGCGAGTGCAGCGTTCGTGATCGCGTTGACCTCGGCCACCCGGGGGTAGGTCGAGATCAGCGTGGCCGCCGGGGTGGTCGAGCGGGAGATGTTGCGTGCCGTGTAGCCGAGCACGTCATGGGACGCGCCGTCGATCGAGAGCACGACCTGTCCGAGGTTCTCGCCGTAGTTGCCGGTCTGAACGATGGGGCGGGTCTTGCCTTCGACACCCGGGACCGGGGCATCCCACACGTACTGCTTGTGGGTGTGGCCGGTGAAGATGACGTCGACGCTGGACGAGGTCTTCGTCACGATGTCCGCGAACGCACCGCCGGCCGCGACCTCCTGGTCAAGCGTCGCCTTCTCCGGGGTTCCCGCCCCCGCTCCCTCGTGGTACTCGGCGACGATCACGTCGACCGTGCCGGCGAGTTCCGCCGCGACGCGGTTCACGGCCGCGACCGGGTCACCGAAGGTGAGTCCGGTGATGCCGCCGGGAGCGACCAGGCTCGGGGTCTCCTGCGTGATGACGCCGATGACCGCGACCTTCAGGCCACCCGCGTCGACGATGGTGTACTCGGGAAGCGCCGGCTCGCTGGTGCCCGCCTTGTAGACGTTGGCGCCGAGATACGGGAAGTCCGCCGCATCCTGCACGCGACCGGAGAGGTCGGCGTAGCCGCGGTCGAACTCGTGGTTGCCCACAGCCGACGCCGCCAGGTCGAGCGCGTTGAGCACGTCGAGGGTCGGCTTGTCCTCGGCGACCGCGGAGGCGAACAGCGAGGCACCGATGTTGTCACCGGCCGACAGCAGGAGGGTGTTGCCTTCGCCGTAGGCGGCGCGCTGCTCCTCGACGGTTCCCGCGAACGCGACGGTGTTGCCGTCGATGCGCCCGTGGAAGTCGTTGATGTTGAGGAGGTTGAGCTCGATCTTGTGCGACAGCGTCACACCCACCACGAGCGGGTCGTGGTCGCTCGATCGGAATGCGTCGGCACGGTAGAAGTCGGTCGCGTTGTAGTTGTAGCGGCTGTACTCCAGCGCCACGGACTCACCTGCGTTGATGTTCCACACGTGCGCACCCGTGACCGCGGCCTGAGCCGACGGCGACGCGAAGATGTGGTCGAGCGAACCCGACTGGCCGCTGAACGAGTAGGTGTACTCCTCGGCGCCCTGCTGGATGTAGCCCGCGTCGGTGATGACCTTGATCGGGTCCTCCTGGCTGTAGGAGTTGAAATCGCCCAGCAGGAAGACCTTGTCGGTGCCGACGGACGTCTTCAGCCCATCGGCGAACGCCACGAGCGCGTGCGCCTGAGCCACACGCGATGCGTTGCTCGCGCCCTGGCCGTCGCCCTGGTCCGCGTCCGCGCCCGTTCCCGACCCCTTCGACTTGAAGTGGTTCACGATGGCGATGAACTGCGCAGAGGTGCCGTCGGCCGCCGTGAAGGCCTGGGCGAGTGGTTGGCGCGCGTTCGAGAAGGCGCTGTCGTTGAGCACGACGGAGGCGCCGACCGGCTTGACCAGCGATGCCTTGTAGATGAACGCCGTGCGGATGACATCCTGCTGGTCGAGCGGCAGGAGCGCATCGGCTGCCGGCGACGGCACGAACGACCACTGCTCGGATCCGAGGGCGCTGTTCAACGCGTTCACGAGCGTCGAGAGCGCGGAATCCCGGTCCTTACCGAACTTGGACGAGTTCTCGATCTCCTCGAGCGAGACCACGTCGGCGCCCAGCCCGTTGATCGCCGCGACGATCTTGTCCTGCTGACGCTTCAGGTTCGCTGCGTCGGCGGCGCCGCGCGGGCCCGATCCCGAGCAGTTGTTCACCGTCACGTTGTTGCCCGCGCGATCGGTGTAGAACGAGCAGGTGTTGCCGGCGGCGACATAGTCGGCGCCCGTGGTGGTGAAGTAGTTGAGCACGTTGAAGCTGGCGAGCTGGATGTCGCCGCCGACGTTCGGTGCGCTCGTGGGACGCCCGTCCGCGATGGCCACGAACGAGGTGTCTCCCCCCGCCAGGAGCTGCGCGGTGGGCTGGAACTTCCAGGTGCTGTTGCGATAGTCGAGCACGACAGGCTTCGCAAACGTGACCGGAGCACCGACGGTGATGTCGTGATCGCTCAGGTACGGGAGCGCGATGCTCTTGTTCGCGGAGCTGAGGAAGTTGATGGATGCCCCGTCGTCGAGCGTCACACCCCGGGCGGCGTTGTCCGCCACGGCCTGCGCGTACGCGGCGGTGCCGGGTCGGGCGATCTCCGTCGGCGTGATCAGCGGGGTGGTGCCGGTTGCCAGACCGATCTCGGCGTACTGGTTCGTCGAGTAGGTGTTGGTGACGGTGTAGTCGCCCTGGGGAAGGATCAGCATGCCCTCGAGCGACTCGCGCTGCTGGTCGGTCGCGGGGAAGGCGACAGTCGCAGCCGCGACGGGCGCCGGCGCCGTCTCGGACAAGACCGTCGTGCCATTGGCGGTGCCGTTGATCTCGGTGAGCCCCTGGTACTCGGTCACGCTTCCGGTGACCTCGACATACTGGCCTACGGAGACCTTCGCCGTCGCGGCCGAGCCGAAGACGAAGACCGCATCGGATGCGGTGTGGGTGCCGAAGTCGATGGCGCCGCCGGTGCCGGGGGTCTGGATGTAGAAGCCGTTGAAGCCGCCGGTCGGGTAGGCCGCGGTCACGACTCCGCGGGTGGTGACGGTCTGACCGGAGAGCGGTGAGGTGTCGCCGGTGCCCTGAATCGCGGAGATCGGCGTGATCTCACCCGGCGCCGTGGTGGGCGACGTGGTGGGCGTCGGCGTGCTCGATGCGGTCGGCGAGGGCGAGGCGCTGGGAGAGTCGGTCGGGTTCGGTGTGCTGCCCGAGCCGGAGTTCTGGGGGGTGACGGTCGTCGTGACCGTGAAGTCCGTGGAGTTGTCGTCGGTGTCGACGAAGCCCGTGCGCGTCAAGGCGTTGGGCGTGGTGTTGCCGCCGGCGTCGGGGGCGGCCTTGGTCTCGAACGTGTTGCCGCTGCCGTAGCCGAGGAGGTCCACGACGCCCGGGGTGCCGACCACCGAGCCCGGGGTGAGGGTGAGGGGGGAGGACTGGTCGGAGAGCCAGAGCACGCCGTTCTGTCCACCGGGGTTGAAGCTCGTCACCTGATCGGGCGTGGGCAGCGCGACGCCGTTGGCGCCGTTCGAGGCGGCCTGCACGAGGAAGTACGAACCCGGGTTGATCGTGCCCGAGAGGGTGACCGTCGTCGCCACGCCGGTGCCGGACGCGGACCGGTACTGGAGCGACCAACCGGTCAGGTTCTGCGCGGTCCCTCCGGCGTTGTAGAGCTCGATGAACTTGTTGGTGAAGGGCGCGCCGGCGCTGCCGCCCTTGAGGTAGGCCTCGTTGATGATGACGTCGGCCGGGGCGGGTTCTGCCGCCGAGGCCGCGAGCGCCGTGCCGGGCGCTGCGATGCCGATGAGGAGGGATGCGCCCGCGATGATGGCGAGCGCTCTCCTGCGTGGCTGGGAAATGGACATGAGTCTCCTAGTTCAGGGCTGAGAGCAACCCTGTGAGGCTAAGAGACCCGATGTTGGTCAGGACGACATTTCTGTGACGAGTGTGTGAACGGTCGATGAGATTTCTCTCATGCGCGAACTCCAGACTCTGCGCTATAGATGCGTCGCGCACTGCGCATATCGGCGGGACGAGGTATCCGCCATCAGCACATCGCTCCGGACAGGACGAAGGCCCCCGGCGCAGTGCCGGGGGCCTTCGGAGCTGAGAGCAGCGGGATTACTTGAGGGTAACCGTCGCGCCGGCCTCTTCGAGAGCGGCCTTCGCCTTGTCGGCGGCCTCCTTGTTGGCGCCCTCGATGACGGCCTTGGGGGCGCCATCGACAACAGCCTTGGCCTCGCCGAGGCCGAGCGAGGTGAGCTCGCGGACGACCTTGATGACCTGGATCTTCTTGTCGCCGGCAGCCTCGAGGATGACGTCGAACGAGTCCTTCTCCTCGACCTCCTCGGCGGCACCACCGGCGCCACCGGCGGCCGGAGCGGCCGCGACGGCGACCGGAGCGGCGGCGGTGACCTCGAAGGTCTCCTCGAACTTCTTGACGAACTCGCTGAGCTCGATGAGCGTGAGCTCCTTGAAGGCGTCGAGCAGCTCCTCAGTGCTGAGCTTTGCCATGATGTTTCTCCTTGATTGGGGTTTGTCCACCGCGGGCCGACTCAGGCCGCGGACTCCTGCTTCTCACGCAGCGCGTCGACCGTGCGAACGGCCTTCGACAGCGGGGCGTTGAAGAGATAAGCGGCACCGAACAGCGAGGCCTTCATCGCACCGGCGAGCTTCGCCAGCAGGACTTCACGGCTCTCGAGGTCGGCCAACTTGTTGACCTCGTCCGCGCTCAGGGGGGCACCGTCGAAGTAGCCGCCCTTGATCACGAGAAGAGGGTGTGCCTTGGCGAAGGCGCGCAGGCCCTTCGCGACGGCGACCGGGTCACCGTGCACGAAGGCGATGGCCGAAGGACCGGCAAAGTCCTCGTCCAGCTCCGTGATCCCCGCGTTGTTCGCGGCGATCTTGGACAGCGTGTTCTTCACCACGGCGTACTCCGCGTCCTGACGGATGGTGTTGCGGAGCTCCTTGAGCTCGGCAACCGTCAGACCGCGGTACTCGGTGAGCAGTACGGCAGTCGAGTCCTCGAAATTCTTCGTGAGCTCGGCGACCGTCGCTTCCTTCTGCGCCATGGCCACTCCTTGTATCCACGTGACGATCCGCGATGGCGGATCGCCGGCCTGAGACCTTCCCGGCAACGAAAAAAGCTCCGGCGCAAGCGCACGGAGCTTCACATGCCCGATGATCGGGAGTTCGTTCGTACACCTGCGCGGGCCCCTGCGTTGCAGAGCTTCGATCGACCTGCGCTGTCGCGCACGACGATGACCGGCGGTCTTCGGCTTGACATCAGCATACGGGATGCCGCTGCCCCCGCCAAACCCGAAGGCCCCGCCGGTGTTCAGCGGGGCCTTCGGGTGGATGCGGCGGATCAGCTCCGGCGCTGCGGGCGCACTCGCGCGATGACTCCCGCGCCGATGAGAAGGAGCGCGAGCATCGTCACGCCGCCGAGCCACGAGGCATCCGCGCCGGTCTTGGGCAGGGCGCCGCTCGCCGGCAGCCCCGTGGCCGGCGGCAGGCTCAGCGCGACCGAGGACCATCCGATGACGTTGCCCGAGGCGTCGAGCACGACGAGCCGGTGCGATCCGCTGACACCGACCGGCAGCGTGACCGTGATGGTGCCGTCGGCCGCCACCTGGTACCAGCCGCCGACCTGCGTGGGCGTCGAGTGCAGCCAGACGGTGACCCACTGTCCGGCGTACTGCGTGCCGACGGTGATGACCACCGTCTCGCCCGCGACCAGGTTCGGCGACGGCACGCTGATGAGACCTTCGAGCTCGGCCAGCAGCTGCTCGTCGGTGGCGGGCACCGGCGTCGTGGTCGGCGGGATCGGCCCGGTCTGTCCGGCCGCGACCTGGATCGGGACCACCACCGTCGTGCCACCCGGAGCGACCGTCAACTCGATCGTGCTCTGCGGCGTCGCGTCGACGGGGAACGTCAGCGAGACGTTCGCGGTGCCGTTCGTCACCGGGATGGGCGCGAACGTCGCCGAGCTACCGGTGACCCGGGGGGTGACGGTCGTGGAGCGCGGGCTGCCGAGAGACGTGAGGTCGACGCTCGACAGTGCGAACTCGATCGTCTGCCCCCGCATGACCGACGCGGGCACCCCGGTGAGCTGGGCCGAACGACTCGCGAACTGGGGCGAGAGCCCCGGATGCGCCTGCAGGTAGGAGATCCACGCGTCGCGGTCGATGAGGCCCGAGTCGCGCGTCGAGGTGCCCTGTGCGAACGCGGTGAAGTTGTCGCCGCCCTGCAGCAGGAAGTTGAACGACCCGACGCGGTACGTGTTCGTCGCCACCAGCGGCTGCCCGTCGATCCACACCCCGGTGATGCGCTCACCTCGCGGCTTGGTCGCATCGAACGTGTAGCTGACGTTCGACGAGAGCCCCAGGGCGAGGTACGGGCGGCTGCTGCCCTCCGGCTGCCACTGCTGCTCGAGGGCCGCGGTGAACTGTGCGCCGGTGAGCGTGGTCGTCCAGAGGTTGTTCACGAACGGCAGCACCGCGTTCGCCTCGGCGTAGGTGATCACACCGTCCGTGCCCTCGTAGAGCTCGGCGCGCAGGCCGCCGGGATTGACGACGCCGATCTCGGCGCCACCGCGGTCCGGGTCGGCGAGCGTCGACACCAGCGCGTCCGCCACCAGGTTGCCGAGGGTGGACTGAGCGGCGCGGTTGTCACGGCTGCCGCCGGCGTAGCCGGACTCCGCATAGGACCCGCCCGCGAACGCGGTCGTGATATCCGCGGTCACCGATCCCACGGGCTGCTCACCGACGACGCGCGCCTGAGCGAGCGTCTCGTCGACGATGGTCGCGACCTCGGCCACACGCGGGAACCGTGCGATGAGCTGGTCGTCGAGCGCCTTGCTGGCCGCAGCGGTGGCCGCCGCGTCGTTCGGGAACACCTGCGACGCCAGCCGCGCGACGTTGCCCGATTGGGCCACGGTCACTGCACCGGTGGTGCGGTCGATCTCCATGACGACCTTGCCGATATTCTCGCCGTAGCTCCCGGTCTGGATGACGGGTCGGGTCCGATCGGTGCCGGGCACCGGGGCATCCCAGTCGTACAGCTTGTGCGTGTGACCGGTGAAGATCGCGTCGACGGATGCCGACGTGTCCGTGACGATGCGCGAGAACGCGCCGCCGGCGGCGACCTCCTGCTCGATGGTGGCGTTGTCGGGAGTGCCCGCGGAGGCGCCCTCGTGGTACTCGGCGATGATCACGTCCACCGTGCCCTCGAGGGACTCGGCGACGCGGTTCACCGCCGCGACCGGGTCACCGAAGTCGAGGGAGCTGATCCCGCCCGGCGCGACGAGCGCGGGTGTCTCCTGCGTGATCGCTCCGATCACCGCGACCTTGAGTCCGGCGACATCGATCACCGCGTACTCCGGAAGTGCGGGTGTCGTCGTTCCCTTCAGGTATACGTTCGCCCCCAGATAGGAGAAGTCGGCGCTGTCCGACACCCGGCCGACGAGGTCGCTGTACCCCTTGTCGAACTCGTGGTTGCCTGCCGCCGAGGCGGCCAGGTCGAGCGCATTGAGCACGTCGATCGTGGGCTCGTCGTTGAAGTACGACGAGGCGAACAAGGATGCCCCGATGTTGTCGCCGTCCGACAGGAGGAGCGTGTGGTCGTCGCGGCCCGCCTCGCGGAGGGTCTCGATGGTTCCGGCGAACTTCACCGTGTTGGCGTCGATGCGGCCGTGGAAGTCGTTGATGTTCAGCAGGGTGAGCTTCACCGGTCCCGCGGTCGTGAAGGAGAACACGCCCGACGTCACCGTGGAGCCGAGCCCCGGAGCGCTGATGGAGAACTCCACGGGCGCACCGGAGGAATCGGCGGCGATGGTGAACGGGATATCCAGCGAAGCCGACGAACCGGTGGGGGTGTCGGGCACCGACCAGACGAGGTCGGTTCCCTCGATCGACAGTCCGGCGGGAAGCGGCGTCGGCAGGGTGATCTCGGGCAGGAGAGTCGAGCCGTCGACGACGACCTTTCCACCTGTGAGCGTCACCCGACCGGTGCTCTGCACCGCCAGCTTCAGCGTGAGCGGGTCTCCGGCGGCATAGGTGGTGCCGTCGGGAACGACGAGCGACGCATTCGCCGACCATACCGGCGGCCACGCCGGCTTGTCGGTGTCGTAGAGCCAGTCCTGGAAGAACGCGCCGAGGTCACGTCCCGACACCTCCTCGGCGAGCGCGATGAAGTCGGCGGTCGTCGCCGACCCGCCGGCGTGACGAGCGGTCCATTCCGCGTACAGCTGGTCAAACGCCTGACGACCGATCGCCGTCATCAGCGCACCGAGGGTGTACTTGCCGCGGTTGTAGACCTGCCAGTCGTAGAGCTCCGAGGGGTCCGTGAAGCCCACCGTCGGCACGGTCCAGCGCGACGAGGTCGCCGAGTTCCAGGACGAGTAGCTGTCGTTCTCGGGGGTCGTCGGGTTCACTGCCGTGCTGGTCGCGTACTGGTAATAGGTCGTGAAGAACTCGGCAGCACCCTCGTTCAGCCAGATGTGCGACCAATCGGCCGGTGCGACCTCGTTACCGAGCCACTGGTGGACGAGCTCGTGGATCAGAGTGGGTGCGCTGATGCTGCCATCGAAGAACGGACGGTCCTGCGTCTCCAGTGCATAGCCGACGCTCACCCGGTCGACGATCACACCGGTGCTTGCACCCGGGTAGGGGCCGAGCTTGGTCTCGAGCCAGTCGATGATCGGCTTGATGCTGGCGCGACGAGTGTTGATCGTGTTCTGCGTGTTGGTGGAGATCGTCGGGTCGACGAAGCTCCACTCGTGCAGGGTGCGACCGCTCGCGAGCACGATGTCGCTCTCGAGGATGTTGAAGCGACCGATCGACAGCACCGAGAGCTCGGATGCCATCGGCTTGGTCTGCGTCCATACCCATTGCGTCGTGCCGGCGACATCGTCCACGGTCTTCGACGTCAGCTCGCCGTTGCTCGCGACGACCAGCGGGTTGCCACCTGCAACCGAGGGCGCCGTCACCGCGATGCGGTAGGTCGCCTTGTCGGCGGGAGTGTTGTTGTTCGGGAACCACGCCATCGACCCGACCGGCTGGCCGAGCGCGGTGACGCCGTCGGTCGTGGGCACCCACCCCTCGGAGGACCCGTCGTGGTCGATGTGCCGGACGGGCGCGCCGGAATAGGCGACGGCGACCGTGAACTCGCCGACCACCGGCTGCGCGGGGGTGACGATCAGCTTGTACCGCACGGCCGCGGCGTCGTTCTCGCGCACGTAGCTCGCCGCGGTGCCGTTGACGAGGACGCTCTCGACCGTCAGGCCCTCGAAGTCGAGGGCGAACGACGACAGCGGGCTCGCCGCGATGGCGGTGATCGTCGTGACGGCCGAGATGTCGGTCTTGGTGCGATAGGTCATCGCGATGTCGTAGTTCTGCACGTCGTAGCCCGCGTTGCCGACGTTCGGGAACAACGGGTCCCCGGCGGTCGTCGCTCCGGCCGCCGGCTCGGCCGCCTGGGCCGGGAGAGAGAGGCCTGTGATGGCCAGCGCGAGCGCCGCGCCGGCTGCGGCGAGCCGCATGAGGCGGCGGGAAGGTCGGCGGGTGCGCGCGGACGACTCAGACATGGATCCCCTTCTCGAGCGCGCGACACGGGCGCACGCAACGGGAGCGACGTTAGGGATCAGATGTTTCTTCATTGTTTCATAGAGATCTCCCAGATTTCCAAGAAACCCTCACCGCCGGGTCGAGCCCCTCGCATGTCGCGACCGACGGCTGTCCCGGCCCGGACGTAGGGTCGAACACGTGACACCCGAACTGGCCGCACGCATCGTCGCGGATTCCCGCGATCGCGTGGCCTGGGTGCGGGCGCGGTCCCGCGGCATCACGGCGACGGATGTCGCGGCCCTGTCATCTGCGGCATCCATCTCGCGAGCTGCCGACGCGAAACTGCAGGGCCAGCGCTTCTCCGGCAACGCCTACACGGACCACGGCCGGCGACGCGAGCCGGAGATCGCCGCCTGGGTGGCGGCGACCCACGGCATCCAGCCCTCGACGGCCCTCTTCCACGCGGTGGTCGAGCCGCGGCACCTCGCGACCCCCGACGGCATCGGCATCGACGACCGCGGCCGCATCACCCTCGCCGAGATCAAGACGACCAACAAGTCGTGGAAGTCGATCCCGCGCACCTACCTGCGTCAGGTGTGGTGGCAGCAGCACGTGCTGGGCGCCGAGCGCACCCTCGTCGCGTGGGAGCAGCACGACGGCTTCGTGCCGGTCGGCGACGAGCCGCGCTGCGCCTGGGTCGAGCGCGACGACATCGAGATCGCGAAGCTCGTGCGGCTGGCGACATCCCTCATCGACGAGCTCTATCGCCGCACGACGCTGGCGCGCACCGGCTCGGATGCCGCGGCCGCACCCGCGGCTGGTCGCGAGGCGTTCCGGGCGCTCGCGCTCTCGGACTGAGCCCGGCACGCACTCCCCCGCCACGGCGGGGTCTTCAGCGCGCCCGCCCAAAGTAGTTGACACAGCGCAACGAGATTCATATAGTTGCTCTCAGTCAACTTTTGCGCCGACGGTGTCGCACTCCCCACCCGCACAGGAAGGCCCCGTCTTGGCCACCATCACCTCTCCGGTTCCGACCGTCGCAGAGACATCGCGCTCCCCCCGACAGGTCATCGAGGCGCTCATCGGGCTGCTGCTCGGCATGTTCGTCTCGATGCTCGCCTCGACGGTCGTCTCGACCTCGCTGCCGGTCATCGTGCACGACCTCTCGGGCGATCAAGCCGCGTACACCTGGGTGGTGACCGCGACGCTGCTCACCACCGCGATCTCCACGCCGGTGTGGGGCAAGCTCGCCGACCTGATGAACCGCAAGGTGCTCTTCCAGGTGTCGATCCTGATCTTCGTGCTGGCGACCGCCGCCGCCGGCTTCTCGCAGAACCCGGGCATGCTCATCGCCTTCCGTGCCGTGCAGGGCCTCGGCGCCGGCGGCCTCGCCGCCTTGAGCCAGGTCATCATGGCCGACATCATCAGCCCGCGCGAGCGCGGACGCTACATGGGCCTGTTCGGCGCGGTCATGGCCGTCGCCACGGTCGGCGGCCCGCTCCTCGGCGGCGTCATCACGGATGCCTGGGGCTGGCGCTGGAACTTCTTCGTCGCCCTCCCCTTCGCCGTGGCCGCCCTGTTCATCGTGCAGCGCACGCTGCACCTGCCGGCACGCGAGTCGACCCGCGCACGTATCGATTACCTCGGCATCGTGCTGCTCTCCACGGCCGTGTCCCTGCTGCTGATCTGGGTCACCAATGCCGGCACGTCGTACGACTGGTGGAGCCTGCCGACCCTGCTCATGGTGGGCGGCGCCGTCGTGGCCGCGGTGCTCTTCGTCGTGACCGAACTGCTCGTCGCCGAGCCGCTCGTGCCGCTCACGCTCTTCCGCAACCGCACCTTCTCGCTCGCCGTCGTCGCGTCGATCGCCACCGGCATCGCGATGTTCGGGGCATCCGTCTTCCTCGCCCAGTACATGCAGCTGGCGCGCGGCGCCACCCCGACCGAGGCGGGGCTCATGACGATCCCGCTGATCGCCGGCCTCCTGCTGGCGTCCGTCGGCGTCGGACAGCTCATCAGCCGCTTCGGCCGCTGGAAGCCGTACCTCGTCGTGGGTGGCGTGCTGCTCGTGGCGGGCTCGTACCTGCTGTCGACCATCTCGTACGACACCAACTTCGTCGTGGTCTCGGTCTACATGTTCCTGCTCGGGGCCGGCGTCGGCATGACGATGCAGAACCTCGTGCTGGTCGTGCAGAACACCGCCGACCCGTCGCAGATCGGCGTCTCGAGCTCGGGGGTCACCTTCTTCCGCAGCCTCGGCGGCACGATCGGCGTCTCGGTCATGGGTGCCGCTCTCGCCGCGAAGGTCGCGGAACTGGTCACCGCGCGGGCCGCCGACATCGGCGCCGCCCTGCACGCCCTCGGAGCGCAGGGCGCCCAGCTCGCCCAGCAGCTGCAGAGCGGCACGATTCCTCAGGTCTCGACGCTGCCCGACGGCATCCGCCAGATCTTCGAGGACGTCTACGCGCAGGGCATCTCGCACTCGTTCCTGATCGCGGTGCCGTTCGCGATCATCAGCGTGCTGGCGATCGTGTTCCTGCCCAACAAGCCGCTCACCCGCATGACCAACAGTGAGCGGGCCGCGGCATCCGAAGCCGACCTCGCCACGGTCACCGTCGCCGAGGCGATGGATGTGCTGGCGCCCGCGACGAACGATGACGCGGATGCCGCGGCCGCAGCAGACTCACACGCATCGCGCGGTACGGTGTCCCGGTGATCTCCGAGGCGAGTGCTGCACCGGCGCCTGACGAGACGGCCGACCCCGTCCGTCAGGCGGCGGTGCGCGGCCTGGAAGGAGCGTTCGCGGAGCTTGCGAGCGAGTTCCGCCGCTACTACGCCGCACTCGCCGAGGCCGCGAGCCCCGGAATGCTGCCGGGCACGTTCAAGATCCTCTCGGTGATCTCCCGCGGCGGCCCCGTCACCGCCTCGACCCTCGCGGAGCGGCTCGTGGCCGACAAGGGCATGATCAGCCGCCAGGTCGGCGAGCTGGAAGAGCTCGGACTCATCCAGCGCACACCCGATCCGCACGACGGACGGGTGCGGGTGATCTCGGTCACCCCGCTCGGCGCAGAGCGCATCGAGACCGCTCGCGGCCCCCTCGAAGGCCGCCTGTTCTCCGCCCTCAGCGACTGGCCGCTCGAGTCGATCGAGAAGCTGACCGAACTGCTGCACGCCCTCGCCTCGGGCGAGGTCCCCGAGGCCTGAGCCCCGCCGGGCGCGCGGCGCCGGGGGCGTGACGCACCGGCGGACGGGAGGCCCTGTGACGCACCCAGGAGGGTCCGAGGGCACCTTCTCCACCCGGTAGCACCGCCGTAACACCGATGAGACATTGCCGCGCTTGACTGAAGGCTCCAAGGGCAGTGTGCTGCCGACGATGACACACACGGGGGAAGGAGCGACCTTGCGATTCAGGCCGCTGCGCGCCGCGCACTCCGCGACATCCGTCGCGACGAGTGGATTCACCGCTCCATCGACCATGCGTGCCGTCGTCTTCGACGAGACCGGCGCCCCCGACGTTCTGCATGTCGCCGACGTGCCGGTGCCGAGCCCCGTGCTCAGCGAGGTGCTCGTGCGGGTCGTCGCCGCCGGCATCAACCCCATCGACGCGAAGACCCGCGCCGGCGCGGGTGTCTCTGGCGCCGTGCCGTCCCTGCCCTCGACGCTCGGCTTCGACCTCAGCGGGATCGTGGTCGCGTCTCCGTTCGAGGCGCACCCCTTCCCGCCCGACACCGAGGTGTTCGGCACCGTCGCCTTCCCGCGCACGGGTGGCTCGTACGCCGAGTACGCGGTCGTGCCGACCCTCTCGCTCGCGCGCAAGCCCACCACGCTGTCGCACGCCGAAGCCGCGGCCGTACCGCTCGCGGCGCTCACCGCGTGGGGGCTCGTGGTCGAGACGGCGCACGCGCACGAGGGGCAGAGCATCCTCATCCATGCCGGCTCCGGCGGAGTCGGCCACTTCGCCGTGCAGCTGGCCGCGTACTTCGGCGCACGGGTGACGACGACGGCGTCTGCCGGCAACGCGCAGTGGCTGCGCGAGCTCGGCGCGGCCGAGGTGATCGACTACCGCTCGACCCGCTTCGAAGGCGTCCTCACCGAGGTCGACGTCGTGATCGACCTCGTCGGCAACGCGGCGGACGACACCGGCACCCGGTCGCTGCAGGTGCTGCGCCCCGGCGGACTGTACGTGCTCGTGCCGACCGGATCGTGGCCGGGCTACGCCGAGGCGGCGCGGGCCGCGGGTGTGCGCGCCACGAGCTACAAGTACATCCCCGACGGCGATGTGCTCGCCACGATCGCCCGCCTGCTCGACTCCCGGTCGATCCAGGTCTACGTCGACAAGGTGTACGAGCTGACCGACGCGGCCGCTGCGCACACCTCGCTCGAGCAGGGTCACACGCGCGGCAAGACCGTGCTGCAGGTCGGCGAGGCCTGACCGCGGCTCGCCCCGGGGTCAGGGCGAGTCGAGGGCGACGGATGCCGCGGCTCGCACCCGTGCCGTGAGCGCGTCGACGAGTGGCGAGCGCAGATTCCAGTGCTGCCAGTACAGCGGCACCCGTGCGGGCGCCCCGCCGAGGGCCACGAGTCGACCATCGGCCAGGGCATCGCCGCTCTGCGACCGGGGCAGGAGCCCCCAGCCCATCCCCGAGGTGATCGCGCGCGCGAACTCCACCGACGCCGGCACGTAGTGCCGGGGCGGGCGCGCCGGGTCCGCGCCGTGCTCCTCGAGCCACCGTGTCTGCAGATCGTCACGCCGGTCGAAGTCGACGACCGGCGCGCGCTCGAGCGTCTCGCGCGTCGCCGCCCCGCCTGCGAACCAGCGCTCCGCGAAGGTACGCTCGGCGACGGCTTCGTAGACCATTGTGCCCAGCGGGAGGGAGCGGCATCCGCTCACCGGCGCCCGTCGCGTGGTGACGGCCGCCAGCACGGCCCCCTCGGCGAGCAGATCGGCCGTGTCGTCCTCGTCAGCGCGTCGCAGGTCGACGACGACAGGATGCGTCGTGGTGAGCTCGACGAGCGCCGGCAGCAGCCACGTCGCGAGGGAGTCGGCGTTGACCGCGATCGCCACGCTCGTGGCCGACGCGCCGTCGACTCCCAGCTCGTCCATCGCATCGTGCTCGAGGAGCGCCACCTCCCGCGCCCAGCGCACGACGCTCCGGCCTGCGGACGTGGCGCGCGCCGGGCGGCCCCGCACGAGCAGGACCTGACCGAGCTGCGCCTCGAGCGCGGAGATGCGCTGGCTGACCGCCGACGGGGTGATGCGCAGACGACGGGCCGCGGCATCCATCGTCCCCTCCTCGACCACGACGGCCAGGGTCTCGGCGTGCGACAGCGGGAGACGGGCCATCAGTTCTCCTTATGTAGCGACAGATACATGAGCTGGCGTGAAGTCTAGGCGGATCGTACGGTCGAGGTGTGCTCGCCTCCCTCCTCGCCGGTCTCGGCCTCGGCTCCTCGCTCATCGT
Organism: Microbacterium sp. 71-23; assembly: GCF_001897265.1. Classification (NCBI taxonomy): domain Bacteria; kingdom Bacillati; phylum Actinomycetota; class Actinomycetes; order Micrococcales; family Microbacteriaceae; genus Microbacterium; species Microbacterium sp. 71-23. The sequence goes on along the minus strand of NZ_MKSL01000012.1, from coordinate 314,346 downwards.
GGCGATCGGCGCCCAGAACCTGTTCGTGCTGCGGCAGGGCATCCGCCGCGAGCACGTGCTCGCCGTCGTCGCGGTCTGCACCCTCAGCGACCTCGCGCTCATCGCTCTCGGCGTCAGCGGCATCGGGCTCCTGCTGCACGGGGTGCCGTGGCTCGCGATCGCGGTGCGCATCGCCGGCGCCGCGTTCCTGATCGGCTACGGGCTGCTCGCCGCCCGACGGGCGCTGCGACCGGCGGGCGAGACGCTGACAGTGACGGGTCCAGCGACGGATGCCGCGGCCTCCGTCTCGTCCGGAACGCTCACCGCGACCCGACGTCGCGCCGTCGTCGGCACCGCCCTCGCCCTCACCTGGCTGAACCCGCACGTCTACCTCGACACGGTGTTCCTGCTCGGCTCGGTCGCGTCCTCGCAGGGCGACGGTCGCTGGTGGTTCGCGCTCGGCGCCGGCGTCGCGAGCATCATCTGGTTCGCCGCACTCGGCTACGGCGCTCGCCTCCTCGCGCCCGTGCTCGCGACACCGCGCGCGTGGCGGGTGCTGGACGCCGTGATCGCCGTCGTCATGGTGACGCTCGGGGTCCTCCTCGCCGTCGGCGGGTGAGCCGCGGCATCCCGAGACGACGAAGGGCCCCCTCCGAGACGGAGAGGGCCTTTCGGAAGCGGTCTGATCAGACCAGCGAGTTGACGTCCAGCGGGATGCCGGGGCCGAACGTGGTCGACACGGCGCCCTTCTGGATGTAGCGGCCCTTCGAGCTCGACGGCTTCAGACGCACGATCTCGTCGACCGCGGCAGTGAAGTTCTCGCCCAGCTGCTCGGCCGTGAACGAGGCCTTGCCGACGACGAAGTGCACGTTGGCGTGCTTGTCGACGCGGAACTCGATCTTGCCGCCCTTGATCTCCTCGACGGCCTTGGCCGGGTTGGGGGTCACGGTGCCGGTCTTCGGGTTCGGCATGAGGCCACGGGGACCCAGCACCTTGCCGAGACGACCGACCTGGCCCATGAGCTCGGGGGTCGAGACCGCCGCGTCGAACGCGGTGTAGCCGCCGGCCACCTTCTCGATGAGCTCGGCGCCGCCGACCTCGTCCGCACCCGCGGCGATGGCGGCCTCCGCGGCCGGACCCGTCGCGAACACGATCACGCGCGCCGTCTTGCCGGTGCCGTGGGGAAGGATGACGGTGCCGCGCACCATCTGGTCGGCCTTGCGCGGGTCGACCGAGAGCTTCAGCGCGACCTCGACGGTCGAGTCGAACTTCGCCGAACCGGTCTCCTTCGCGAGCGCGACGGCCTCAGCGGCGGTGTAGAACTTGTCGGCGTCGATCTTGGCCTTCGCGGCCTCGTACGCCTTGGACTTCTGTGCCATGGTGACGCTCCCCCTCAGTCCTCGACCGTGATGCCCATGGAACGGGCGGTGCCGGCGATGATCTTCGATGCGGCCTCAATGTCGTTCGCGTTGAGGTCGGGCTGCTTGGTCTCGGCGATCTGGCGCACCTGCTCCTTGGTGAGCTTGGCGACCTTCACCGTGTGCGGGGTCTTGGACCCCTTCTGCACGCCAGCGGCCTTCTTGATGAGCTCCGCCGCCGGCGGGGTCTTCAGGATGAACGTGAAGCTGCGGTCTTCGTAGACGGTGATCTCGACCGGGATGACGTTGCCACGCTGCGACTCGGTCGCGGCGTTGTACGCCTTGCAGAACTCCATGATGTTGACGCCATGCTGACCGAGCGCGGGGCCGATCGGCGGCGCCGGGTTGGCGGCGCCGGCGTTGATCTGGAGCTTGATCAGGCCGGTCACCTTCTTCTTCGGTGCCATTTCCTTTTCCTTTCAACGAGCGGATGCCTCGCGGCATCCCTCTCTCCCGCAGCCCGGCCATTCCGGGGAGCGGTGGTCTGTGTCAGAGCTTGGTGACCTGGTCGAACGACAGCTCGACGGGGGTCTCGCGCTCGAACAGCGAGACGAGCACGGTGAGCTTGCCGCTCTCGGGCTTGATCTCGCTGATGGTGCCCGGGAGACCCGCGAACGAGCCCTCCTTGATCGTGATGGTCTCGCCGATCTCGTAGTCGACCTCGGCGGGGATGACGCGGGCCGCGGCCGGAGCGCCCTTGACGGGGGCGCCGCCCTTGACGGGGGCCGCCTCCTTCACCTCGACGAGCGACTGCAGCATCGTGAAGGCCTCTTCGAAGCGCAGCGGGGTCGGATTGTGCGCGTTGCCGACGAAGCCGGTGACGCCGGGCGTGTGGCGAACGACCGACCAGGTGTCCTCGTTGAGCTCCATGCGCACGAGCACGTAGCCCGGGATGCGCACGCGGGTGACCATCTTGCGCTGGCCGTTCTTGATCTCGACGACGTCCTCCATGGGGACCTCGACCTGGTAGATGTCCTCCTCGACCTCGAGCGTCGACTTGCGCTGCTCGATGTTGGCCTTCACCTTGCGCTCGAAACCGGCGTAGGAGTGGATGACGTACCACTTGCCCGGCAGCGAGCGCAGCTCGGTGCGGAACGCCTCGACCGGGTCGAGATCGGCGTCGACGTCGAGGTCGTCGCCGAGCTCGGGACCGTCGTAGGGGGCGACCTCGTCGGCGGCCTCCTGGGCGAGCTCCGCGGCCTCCTCGGCAGCGGCGTCGGTGAGCACCTCTGCGGCGGCCTCGGCCTCCGCAGTCTCGTCGATCTCGAGAGCGTCGTTCACGATCGCATCAGCCTCCGGGTCGTCGATCTCGACGACGTCGTCGTCGAAATCCGCGTCATCCTCGTCCTCGACGTGGAGCGCGACCTGCTCGGCGGCGGTCACCGACTCCTCTTCCGCGGCGAGCGTGTTGCCATCCTGCGCGGCGTCGTCCTCGCTGGACTGCTCGGCGGCCGTCGCCCAATCGGCGTCGTCGACATACTTTTCAGACACGTGCGTTCTTCCTCAGTTCTCCGGTGCGGATCCGGCGCTCAGGCGCCCGGGGTTCCGAACACCACGGTCGTCAGCCACACGAACAGGAGGTCGAGTCCGTAGACCACCGCCATCATGACGATGACGAAGCCCAGCACGACGGCTGTGAACTTGACGAGCTCCTGCCGGGTCGGGGTGACGACCTTGCGCAGTTCCGCGATGACCTGACGGATGAACAGGACGATGCGAGCGAAGATGTTGGGCTTCTTCTCGCGGCGTGCATCGCTTTTCGCGACGACGTCGTTCTTCGCCTCGTCCTGGACCATTGACTCCACCTGGATCATCGTTGTGTCAGCTGTTGCGCTGACGCGCAGGGCGGACAGGAATCGAACCTGCAACCTGCGGTTTTGGAGACCGCTGCTCTGCCAATTGAGCTACCGCCCTAGAGACCCGGAGGTCTCGGCGCCCGCACTTCTGCCGCAACCGGAGGGAGGGGGTCTCGCACCCGATCTTCGGGCACGGCAAAAGAATGCAGACTTCTACTGCACGTTCCAGTGTACGTCATGCCTCCGGCGCGCTGCGACCCGGGGTCAGAACACGTGCACCCCGGAGCGGTCCGGTTCGGGGGCGAATCCGAAGGCGCGACCGGTGATCTCGGCCGCCGTGACGCGCACGTAGTTGCGCTTCAGAGTCGGCACCCACGGATGAAGGCCGAGCTGCTCGGCGGCCTCGATCTCGGCCTCCGTCTCGAGCCGCCGGGCGTGTCCGCGCACGATCACGCTCCATGCGCCGGCGTCCGTGTGGTCGTCGACCTCGAACAGCACCTCGTCGTTCACGGTCAGCTCGAACAGCTTGCTGCCCTCGGCCGTGCGGAACACGATGTCGCCGCCGCCGGTGACGACGTAGTTGACCGGAAACACGTCGAGCACGTTCCCGATATGCGTGACGAGCCGTCCGAGCTGCTGCGTCGCCAGGCGCCGCAAGCACTCCGACTCGTCGAGACTGTCCACCACCCCGATCTCGTCCATGCCCCGATTCTCCTCCCGATCGCGCCGCCGCACGAGGGGGATTCGGCGCGTTCCGCGGCCTACGATTCCGGGATGACCCTCGCACAGGAGCGGCTCGACGAGCTGTGGGATTTCGGGGATGCCGCGGCATCCGAGGGGCGCCTCGTCGCCGCTGCCGCAGCGGCGGCGGACGAGGACGAGCGGGCCGAGCTGGAGACGCAGATCGCCCGCGCGCTCGGCCTGCAGGCGAGGTACGCGCGTGCGCACGCCGTGCTCGACACGGTCACCGGGCAGGCGCCGGCCGCCGCCGTGCGGGTCGCGCTCGAGCGCGGAAGACTGCACAACTCGGCCGGCGACGCTCAGGGCGCGATCGTGCACTTCCGGCGGGCAGCGGATGCCGCGGCATCCGCCGGTCTCGTCTTCCTGTACGTCGATGCCCTGCACATGCTCGCGATCGCCGACCCGTCGAACGGCGATCGGCACACCGCGGCAGCATTCGCCGCGCTCGAGGACGTCACCGATGCGCGAACACAGCGCTGGCGCGTCTCCCTGCACAACAACGCCGGCTGGGCGGCGATGGCGGCGGGTCGCCCCGGCGACGCCCTCGTGTCGTTCCACGCCGCGCGCGCCGACGCCACACGGTGGGGGACCGCGCAGCAGATCGAGTGGGCCGACGAGGCCCTCGCCGAGTGCCGTGCGGCCCTCGGCGAGGAGGCGTGAGGTCAGCCGGCGACGCGGACGAGCTTCTTGTTGACGAACTCGTCGGCGGCGAGCAGACCCATCTCGCGGGAGGTGCCGCTGCGCTTGACGCCGCCGAAGGGCAGCTCGGGGCTGTCGGCGAGCACGAGGTTCACGTAGACCATTCCGGCATCGATGGCGTCGGCGACGCGCTCGGCCTGCGCCGGGTCGGTCGTGAAGACGTAGGAGCCCAGGCCGAACGACGTGTCGTTCGCGATCGCGACGGCCTCGTCCTCGCCGGCGACGCGGTAGACGACGCCGACGGGGCCGAAGAGCTCCTCGCGGTAGACGTCCATGTCGCTGGTGACATCGGTGAGCACGGTCGGCGCGTAGAAGGCGCCCTCGCGCGTGCCGCCGGCCACCAGCGTCGCACCCTGGGCGACCGCGTGGTCGACCTGGGCGGCCAGGCGCTCCGCCGCGGCGAGCGACGAGAGCGGGCCCAGCACGGTGTCCTCGGCGAACGGATCGCCGACCGTCGCCGCGGTCATCGCAGCCGTGAACTTCTCGACGAACGCGTCGTAGAGACCGGCGACCACGATGAAACGCTTGGCCGCGTTGCACGACTGCCCGGTGTTGTCCAGGCGCGCCTCGACCGCGGCGCTCACGGCACCGTCGAGGTCGTCGGTCGAGAGCAGGATGAACGGATCGGAGCCGCCGAGCTCGAGCGCGACCTTCTTGAGGTTGCGTCCGGCGATCTCCGCCACCGCGGCGCCCGCCCGCTCGGATCCCGTGACCGAGACGCCCTGCACCCGCGGGTCGGCGATGACGGTCGCCGCCTGGTCGTTGGTGATGTAGAGGTTGGTGTATCCCCCGACCGGCACGCCGGCGTCGTGGTAGATGCGCTCGATCGCGGCCGACGACTCGGGGCACTGCGGAGCGTGCTTGAGCAGGATGGTGTTTCCGAGCACCAGGTTCGGTGCGGCGAAGCGCGCGACCTGATAGGCCGGGAAGTTCCACGGCATGATGCCCAGCAGGACGCCGATCGGCGCCTTGCGGATCACCGCGGTGCCCTCGCCGAGGATGTCGATCGGCTGGTCGGCGGTGATCCGCCCGGCATTGTCGGCGTAGAACTCGGTGATGTCGGCGGCGAAGTCGACCTCGCCCTCCGCCGCGGCGAGAGGCTTGCCCATCTCGCGCACGATCAGCGCCGACAGCTCGTCGCGACGCTCACGGTGGAGCTCGGCCACCCGCCGGATCGCGGCCGCCCGCTCCGCCACGGGCGCGAGGCGCCAGGCGCGGTAGGCGGCATCCGCAGCGGCGACCTTCGCGGCCAGCTCGGTGTCGGTGAGGGTGTCGTAGGTGGCCAGGGTCTCGCCGGTGGCGGGGTTGACGACGGCGTACTCGCTCATGGGCTCTCCTCGGTGGTGGTCAGTCGGCGGCGGCCCGGCGGGCCGCGGTCAGGATGTCGGCGGCGGCGGCGCGACCCATGCGGATCGCCCCGTCGACGTGCTGGTAACCGGCGCCCGCCATGTCGCTGCACGCGAGGTGGACGGGTCCGATGGGCGCACGCAGGTGCGGACCGTAGCGGTGCAGGCCGCCGAGGTCGAAGCTCGCCGCGTAGGCACCGCGCGTCCACTCCTCGCTCCCCCAGTCGCTCTCGAAGTAGACGACGGGATGCCGCGCCTCGTCGCCGTAGTAACGGGCGAGGGCGTCGAGGATACGGGTGCGCCGCTCGTCGGCGTCGAGGGTGAACACGTCGTCGGCGCGCTGGTCGGACACGAACCCGACGAGGGTGCCGCGGCTCTCGCCGTGGGTGGTGTTGTCGTAGGCCTCGTGCACGAGCTCGTACGGGCTGAACGCCGTGCCCGACAGGCCCGCCTCGCGCCAGAACGGCCGGTCGTAGACCGCGTGCACCTTGATCACGAACCCCATGGAGAGGTGCTGGTGCAGCTGCTGCTGCAGCCGGGGCAGCGGCGGCTCGAAGCCGATGCGCTCGAAGAGGGTGGGAGCGAGGGCCAGCACTGCGAACCGCGCGTGCACCTCGAGGTCGGGGGCGGATGCCACCACCCCGCCGTCACCCCATGCCAGACGGTGCACCGGGGCACCCAGGTGCACATCGGCGCCGAGGCGCTCGGCGAGCAGCAGCGGCACCTGCTGGAGTCCGCCGATCACGCGGCGGTCGAGGATGTAGTCCGCGTCGACGAGGTGCGAGAAGCTCCCGGCGCTCGCGGCCATGAGCAGCGCCTGCAGGGCGGAGAACGCATGGGCGGGCTTGGTGAGCATCGCCGCCGCGACGTAGAGGGCGATGTTGTCGACCGCCTCGGCATCGGAGGACTGTGCGCGCAGCCACGCCTCGAACGAGATCGTGTCGAGCGCGACCGCGTCGGGGTGCGCCCACGGGGCATCCGGGTCGATCTCGGCGGTGAGCGCATCGAGGCGTGCGATGAGCGCGGTCATCGCCGCCGCCGTCTCCTCGGAGACCGGGAATAGCTCGCCGGTGAACCGGCGCAGCTCGCCGTCCCGGCCGCGATAGATGCTGTCGCCCTCTCGGTAGCGCGGATAGGTCTCGAGCCCCAGCTCGTCGAGCGTCTCGAGCAGCGCGGTCTGATCGGGCGATACCCACTGGCCGCCGATCTCGAGCACCGCGCCGTCGACCGTGTCGGTCCACAGCCGCCCGCCGACGCGGTCGCGGGCCTCGAGCACCGCCACCGACAGCCCCTGGCGGCGCAGCTCGTGGGCGGCGGTGAGACCCGCCGCGCCCGCGCCGATGACGACGACGTCCTTCGTGATCGAGGTCATCGGCGCTCAGTTCGCCGCGAGGGCCGCGCCGATGACGTCGAACGCCTCGTGCACGAGGGCGTCCGGGATCGACAGCGGCGGGAGGAAGCGGATGACATTGCCGTAGGTGCCGCACGTGAGCACGATGACCCCCTCGGCGATCGACGCTTTCGCGACGGCGGCGGCGAGCGTCGCATCGGGCGCGCCGGTCGCGGGGTCGACGAACTCGGCCGCGATCATCGCGCCGCGTCCGCGCACGTCGCCGATGCGGGCATCGGCCGCCCGCAGCGCCTCGAGGCGGGCCACGAGCACCTCACCCAGATCACGGGCACGGCCGGCGAGGTCGTCGCTCTCGTACACGTCGATCGCGGCGAGTGCCGCGGCGCACGCGATCGGGTTGCCGCCGTAGGTGCCGCCCAGGCCCCCGGCGTGCGAGGCATCCATGATCTCGGCGCGCCCCGTGACGGCGGCGAGCGGGAGGCCCGCGGCGATGCCCTTGGCGGTCGTCACGAGATCGGGGACGACATCGAACAGCTCGCTCGCGAACATCGCGCCGGTGCGGGCGAAGCCGGTCTGCACCTCGTCGGCGATGAAGACGACGCCGTTCTGGCGGCACCAGTCGGCGAGCGCGGGCAGGAAGCCGTCGGCGGGAACGATGAACCCGCCCTCTCCCTGGATCGGCTCGATCAGCACGGCAGCGACCTGCGACGCGCCGATCTGCTTCTCGATCATCGCGATCGCGCGGGCCGCGGCATCCGGACCCGACAGTCCGTCGCGGAAGGGGTACGACAGCGGCGCCCGGTAGATTTCGCCCGCGAACGGGCCGAAGCCGAGCTTGTACGGCATGGCCTTCGCGGTGAGGGCCATGGTGAGGTTCGTGCGCCCGTGGTACGCGTGGTCGAATGCGACGACGGCCGGCCGCGCGGTGAACTTGCGCGCGATCTTGACCGCGTTCTCGACCGCCTCGGCGCCGGAGTTGAACAGCGCGGTCTTCTTCTCGTGATCGCCGGGCGTCAGCCGGTTGAGCGCCTCGGCGACGGCGACATAGGAGTCGTACGGCGAGATCATGAAGCAGGTGTGGGTGAACTGCGCGGCCTGCTGCGCGACGGCGGCGACCACCGCCGGGTGGCTGTTGCCGACCGTGGTGACCGCGATGCCCGAACCGAGGTCGATGAGGGAGTTGCCGTCGGCGTCGACCACGACGCCGCCGCCGGCGGCGACCGCGTGGATGGGGGCGGTGTGCCCGACGCCCGCCGGCACGGCTGCGGCCTTGCGCTCGAGGAGCTGCTGCGACCGCGGGCCCGGGATCGCGGTGACGAGGCGGCGCTCCTGCGGAAGCGCGGGGCCGCCCAGCGGGACGGTGAGGGTGTCGGCGGTGCTCATGTCGGCGACGCTAGCCGCCGACACTGACGACCACCACTCGACGGCGTGTATAACGGGAACGATCACGGCATCCATCCCGTACAGGCCGGATGCCGCCACCGCCGCCCGAACGCCGAGGACCCCATGGCCGAGCCGCACGTCCCGACCCTGCGCGCGCTGCTGGCGCGCACCGAGCTGCGCCTGCGGCTCGAGACGCCCGAGGAGGCCCTGCCGGCGGGCGCGCTCGATGCGGAGCTGCGATGGGTGCACAGCTCGGACCTGCTCGACCCCACACCCTTCCTGTCCGAGGGGCTCGCGCTGCTGACGACCGGCACGCAGTTCCTCGCGACGGCCGCGGAGCCCGACGAGTACGTGGCGTACGTCGAACGACTCTCCTCCCGCGGAGTCGTCGCCGTCGGCTTCGGCACCGAGGTCGTGCGCGCCGGCATCCCGCCCGAGCTCGCGGCGGCCTGTCGCGAGGCAGGACTCCCGCTCGTCGAAGTGCCCTACCGCACCCCCTTCATCGCGGTCGCCCGCGCGAACGCCGAGGCGATCGCCGCCCAGGCATACGCCCGTCGCAGCTGGGCCCTCGCCGCGCAGCGGGCGATCTCCCTCGCGGCGCTGCGGCCCGGCGGACTCGGCGCGATCGTGGACGAGCTGGCCAGGCAGCTCGGCACCTGGGTCGGCCTGTTCGACGCCTCCGGCGCGCTCACCCACGCCCACCCGGTCGACGCTCTCACGTCCGACGCCGCCGAGGCACTGACCGACGAGGTGCAGACGCTCCTGCGGCGCGGCGCCAACACGGGATCGGCCCTGCACGCGGCATCCGGCTCCTTCAGCCTGCAGACCCTCGGTCGCACCGGACGCCTCCGCGGCGCACTCGTGATCGCCGCGACGCACCTCGACCAGGAGGAACGCGGACTCGTGACCGCCGTCGTGGCGCTGGCCGGCCTCGCACTCGAGCAGCGCCAGCGTCTGGACCGCGGCTACGGCGCGCTGCGGCGCGGCGTGCTGCAGGCTCTTCTCGCGGGAGATCTCACCCTCGCCCGCCGCATCGCGCGCGACGTCTGGGGCGCGTTGCCGGGCGGCGATCGCACCGTGGCCGTGACGGATGCCGCCTCCTCCCGTCGCGCCGCGATCTTCGACTGGCTCGACGTGCGGGCCGACGAACCGGGGGTCGAGGTGTTCTACGGGCGCGACGACGACCAGATCGTCGTGCTCGCGGGAACCGGCGGCGAGCGCGTGGCCGCCGACCTCGCGGAGGCCTTCGACCTCCGGGTGGGTGTCGCCGCCGTACCGGACGACGACCTTGCGACCGCCCTGTCCCGCGCGCGCCTCGCCCTGGAGCGCGGCACGGGACGCGTGCGCCGGTTCGAGATCGTCGCGGACGTGGGACTGCTCCCGCACCTCGCGACGCCCGATGCGCGGCGCCTCGCCGACGCCACGCTGGCGCCGCTCGTCGCCCACGACGCGGCCCACGGCACCGAGCTGGTCACGACGTTGCGGGTGTGGCTCGCGCATGACGGGGGGCACGAGGCATCCGCCCGCCTGCTGGGCGTGCACCGCCACACGGTGCGCGCGCGGGTGGCCCTGGCCGAGCACGTGCTCGGGCGGGATCTGTCGGGGTTCGCCGCGCGCAGCGAGCTGTGGGTCGCCATGGAGCTGACGGGCGCGCCATCGATCTCGAAAACTTCGCTATCCGCTGAATAGAACTACTCAGACAACCGAAACCGTCGCGAAATACATCCGCAACGACGTTTTTCCTTGTCATGCGGGGTCGCACCCGTTAGCGTCTCCGGCATGACCGGTCAGCATTCGGCACCCCCCACCCTGGCGTCCCGCGGGTACTCCCCGTCGGGCCCGTTCGACAACGACGACCTGCAACGCAAGAGCCGCGACCACCTGTGGATGCACTTCGCCCGCCACGGCGCCAACCAGGCGGGCGCGCCGGTGCCGATCATGGTGCGCGGCGAGGGCCACCGCGTGTGGGACAGCCACGGCCGCGAGTACATCGACGGACTCGCCGGACTCTTCGTCGTCGCCGCCGGGCACGGCCGTCGTCGCCTCGCCGAGATCGGCGCCCAGCAGGCCGAATCGCTCGCCTTCTTCCCGCTGTGGTCCTACGCCCACCCGGCCGCGATCGAGCTCGCGGCGCGACTCGCCGACTACGCCCCGGGCGACCTCAATCGCGTGTTCTTCTCCTCCGGCGGCGGCGAGGCCGTCGAGACGGCGTTCAAGCTCGCGAAGCAGTACTGGAAGCTGCAGGGCAAGCCCGGCAAGCACAAGGTCATCTCCCGCGCCATCGCCTACCACGGCACCCCGCAGGGCGCCCTCGCCATCACCGGCATCCCCGCCATGAAGGCGCCGTTCGAGCCTCTCACCCCCGGCGGATTCCGCGTGCCCAACACCAACTGGTACCGCGCCGGCGAGATGGGCTTCACCGGACCCGACGAGGCCGCGTTCGGCATCTGGGCCGCCGAGCGCATCCGCGAGGCCATCCTCTTCGAGGGGCCGGAGACGGTCGCGGCCGTCTTCCTCGAGCCGGTGCAGAACGCGGGCGGATGCTTCACTCCCCCGCCCGGCTACTTCCAGCGGGTGCGCGAGATCTGCGACGAACTCGACGTGCTCCTGGTCTCGGACGAAGTGATCTGCGCGTTCGGGCGCATCGGCACGATGTTCGCCTGCGAGCACTACGGCTACGAGCCCGACATGATCACGTGCGCCAAGGCGCTGACCAGCGGCTACGCGCCGCTCGGAGCCACGATCGTCAGCGACCGCGTCTTCGAGCCGTTCGCCCACGGCGACACGACGTTCCTGCACGGCTACACCTTCGGCGGACACCCGGTCTCGTGCGCGGTCGCGCTCGAGAACCTCGACATCTTCGAGGAGGAGGGGCTGCTGCAGAACGTGCAGACCCACGCGCCGCTGTTCCGCGCCGAGCTCGAGACGCTGCACGACCTTCCGATCGTGGGCGACGTGCGCGGCGACGGCTACTTCTACGGCATCGAGCTCGTGAAGGACAAGACCACCAAAGAGACCTTCGACGAGGCCGAATCCGAGCGCCTGCTGCGCGGATTCCTCTCGTCGGCGCTGTTCGACGCGGGCCTGTACTGCCGCGCCGACGACCGGGGCGACCCGGTCATCCAGCTCGCCCCGCCGCTGACCATCGGCCCGAGCGAGTTCCGCGAGATCACCGGCATCCTCCGTGACGTGCTCACGGAGGCCGGCAACCTCATCTGATCCACCGGGGCCACAAGGCCCCACCGCACCGACAGATCCACCGAGGCCGCCGGCCTCAACAGAGAAACGACACACCGACCCGGTCGGCGGCCGCTGGGGGCCTGCGTCCGACCGAGTCTCCGCATCCATCCATCACACCTCGCGCGGAGGCGAACATGACCGTCACAGCCCCCACATCCGGATCAGAAGACAAAGGCCTGCGAAAGGGGGCTGTCGGTCTCGTCGGAAGCGTCGTGATCGGCATGTCCTCCACGGCGCCGGCGTACAGCCTGGCGGCGAGCCTCGGCTTCGTGGTCGCCAGCGGCGGCGCCGTGCTCGCCGGCGTCAAGGCGCCCGCGATCATGCTGCTCGCGTTCATCCCCATGTGGATGATCGCCGTCGCGTACGGCGAGCTGAACAAGGCCGAGCCCGACTGCGGCACCACCTTCACGTGGGCGGCGCGCGCCTTCGGCTCCGTCGCCGGGTGGCTCGGCGGCTGGGGCATCATCGCGGCCGACGTGATCGTGATGGCCAACCTCGCCCAGGTGGCGGGCTCGTACGGATTCACGTTCGTCGGCACCATCACCCAGGACGGCGACATCACGGCGCTCTCGAGCGACACGCTCTGGTCGACCGTCGCGGGCGTCGCCTGGATCGTCATCATGACCGGCATCTGCTACCTCGGCGTCGAGGTCTCGGCGCGTCTGCAGTACGCCCTGCTCGGCATCGAGCTCGTGGTGCTGGTGCTCTTCTCCGTCGTCGCCCTCACCCGCGTCTACAGCGGCAACGGCGTCGACGGCTCCCTCACCCCCTCGCTCAGCTGGCTGTGGCCCGGCGGTCTCGACTTCGGCACCGTCGTCGCGCCGGCCATGCTCACGGCGATCTTCATCTACTGGGGCTGGGACACCGCGGTCTCCCTCAACGAGGAGACCGCCAACCCGAAGAAGACCCCCGGTCGCTCGGCGATCATCTCGACCCTCCTCCTGCTCGTCACCTACGCCCTCGTCTCGGTCGCGGCGATCGCGTTCGCGGGCGTCGGCACCGACGGGATCGGCCTCGGCGTGGAGTCGAATGCGGCGGACGTCTTCTCGGCCATCGCGCCGACCCTGTTCGGCAACAGCTTCTGGGGTCAGGCGGCGGTCGCGCTCCTCGCGTTCTCGATCCTCACCTCGGCCTCCGCCTCCACGCAGACGACGATCCTGCCGACCGCCCGCACCGCGCTGTCGATGGCGGCGTTCAAGGCGATCCCGACGCGCTTCGCACGCATCCACCCGAAGTTCCTCACGCCGACCTGGGCGACCATCGGGATGGGCGTGGCATCCATCGCCTTCTACGTGCTGTTCACCGTGATCTCGCCGAACCTGCTCACCGCCCTCATCGGCTCGGTCGGCCTCATGATCGCCTTCTACTACGGACTCACCGGCTTCGCATGCGTCTGGTTCTACCGCCGCACCCTGTTCTCGAGCGTGCGGAACTTCGTCATGCGCGGGCTCGTTCCACTCGCGGGCGGCGGGATCCTCGCGGTCGCGTTCGTCTACGGACTCATCCAGTTCGCCCAGCCCGACTGGCTCCAGGACGCCGACGGTAACAACGTCGAGTTCTTCGGGATCGGCATGGTGGCCGTCGTCGGTGTGGGCGCGATCCTGGTGGGCGTCGTGCTCATGATCGTCTGGTGGATCGTGTCGCCCGACTACTTCGTCGGACGCACCCTCGGCCGCGCGCAGGCCGTGCTGGTGCTCGAAGGCGTCGACGAGGGACACACGTTCGGCCTGCCGGACTCGGGCCGCGAGCCCACCGTCATCTCGCCCGACCTGTCGAACCTGCCGACCGGTCGCATCGCGATCGACGAGACCACCGGCATCGAGTACCGACGGTCCAAGTCAAGCAAGGGCGACCCGACCGTCTGAGGCGCTCACCCGAGGGCGACGACCTCGATGCCCGATGCGGCGAGGGCGTCGACCTCGGGATGCTGCGCGCCGGCGTCGGTGACGACGAGGGCGAGGTTGTCGGGCGCCGTCACATTGAGCTGGTTGACGACCCCGAGACTCGCGGCGCTCGCGCCGACGACGACCCGTCGCGCGATGTCGATGCCGGCGCGCAGGATCTCGGCGACGTCCGCATCGGCGGCCGTGACACCCCGGACGGCGTCGAGTCCCTCGGCGTCGATCACCGCCGTGTCGTAGTTGTAGCGGCGAACGACACGCTCGGCGTCGGCTCCGACCGCGATGCCGGCCCCGCCGCGCAGCAGACCCCCCGCGATGACCACGGTGGTGTCCGGGTCGGCGGCGAGCACCAGCGCGACGTCGGGCGACGGGGTGACGATCGTGAGCCCGAGGCCCCGCCCGATGAGGGTGCGCGCCACGCCGTGGCCGATGGCGCCCCCCGCGATCATGACGGTGGATCCGGGTTCGAGCACGTCGACCACCGCCTCGGCGAGCGGGGCGGCACGATCGAGGTGCACTCCGGGAACGTCGGCGGTGCGACCCTCGGGCCGTGGGGCGGACGCGCGGCGCGGAATGGCCCCTGCGCTGCGCAGCGCCTCGATGTCGCGCCGCAGCGTCATCGCACTCACACCCAGCTCCGCCGCCAGACCGGCGAGTTCGACGTCGCCGGTCGATGCGACGCGCGACACGATCGCCGAACGGCGCTCCGCGACATCCATCGTCGTCCTCCATCCCGCCGCGGATCGGGTTCCGGGCGAGTGTGAGAAGACTGTCATACCCGGCGCCCGTGCGCCTATCGGCCGGCCGTGCGAATGCTCAACGTCGACGCGGCGATCTCAGTCGCGCGGCGCGTGGGTCGCGAGGAACTCGTAGACCTCCGTCGTGTCGACCCCGGGGAAGGCTCCGGTCGGGAGGGTGGCGAGCAGGGTGCGCGGGGTGCGCACGTTCGGCCACGCGTTCTCGCGCCATTGGGCTTCGAGCTCGACCGGTGCGCGGCGGCAGCACACCTCGACCGAGTGCTTCGAGACGCCCCGGTTGGGGGTGTCCCGTCCGAGGAACCACTTCGTGTCGTCGAAGCGCACCCCGACGCTCACCGAGTGCTGCCCCTCGCTGGAGTTCTCGACGCGGGCCGTGCACCAGTAGGTGCCGTTGCCGGTGTCGGTGTACTGGTAGTACGGGTTGAAGCGGTCGTCGACGTCGAAGACGGCCCGGCTCGTCCAGCGACGGCAGCACATCTGGCCCTCGGTGGCCCCCAGCCGGTCGGTCGGGAAGTTCACGTCGTCGTTCTCGTAGGACTTCGTGATCGTGCCCGACTCGTGCACCTTGAGGAAGTGCACCGGGATGCCGAGGTGCACCGTGGCGAGGTTGGTGAACCGGTGCGCGGCGGTCTCGTACGAGACCGAGTAGGCGTCGCGGAGGTCCTCGATCGAGATGGCCTTGCGCGTCTTCGCCTCGCCGAGGAACGGCACGGCGTGGGCCTCGGGAATGAGCAGTGCGCCGGTGAGGTAGTTCGTCTCGACCCGCTGACGCAGGAAGTCCGCGTAGCTGGCGGGTTCGGTGTGCCCGAGGATGCGGCTCGAGAGCGCCTGCAGCACCGCGGTGCGCGAGTCGCCCTTCTGCGTGAGCTTGCTGGAGAGGTAGAGCCGCCCGTTCTTGAGGTCGGCGACGCTGCGGGTGGTCTGCGGCAGGTCGGGCACGTAGTGCAGCGTGAACCCGAGGTGGGCGGCGATGTCGCTCGTGGTGCGCTGGGTGAGGGGGCCGCCCGGGTGGTGCACGGCATCGAGGATGTCGCGGGCCTGCCGTTCGAGCTCGGGGAAGTAGTTGTTCTGCCCGCGCATGAGATGGCGCAGCTCCACGTTCGCGCGCCGGGCCTCCTCGGGGGTGGCGGCGCGCTCGTCGCGGAGCCGCTCGATCTCGTGCTGGAGGGCGAGCATGGCCTTCAGCGCCTCGTCGGGCACGGTCTTGCCGATGCGGAAGGGCGAGATGCCGAGGGCCTGGAAGGTCTGCCCCTTCATGGCGCGCTCGAGGGAGACCTCGAGGGTGGCGCGCTCGTCGAGCGTCTCGGCCTCGAGCAGCGCGTCGATGGAGGTGCCGAGCGCCTTCGCGATCGCGCGCAGCAGGGTGAGCTTCGGCTCGCGTTTGCCGGTCTCGATCATGGACAGCTGGCTGGGGGCGCGTTCGACCGCCTCGGCGAGCGCCTCGAGGGTGAGCCCCTGCTTCGTGCGCAGCTGACGGATGCGTCGGCCGATCGTCAGCGCGTCGGCCTCGACGTCAGTTTCGGTGGGAGTTTCCGCGAGCGTCATGCCGCGCAGTCTGTCACGAAGAGTGAATTTTTTGCAATCTTCACTCCGAAAATCGCAGGGTTCGCTCTTGAACTTCACGGATAGTGGTCTCACGACGACCTGCCGGTCCACCGACGGACCCGGCATCCGATGAAGGAGACCGCCATGACGATTCAGGCCACGCCCGGACAGCCGCCGCTTCGCGCCGGCGACCAGACGCAGACCGCAGCCGAGCTGCAGGAGATCTGGGACACCGACCCCCGCTGGGACGGCATCGAGCGCACGTACACCGCCGAGGACGTCGTCCGTCTGCGCGGCTCGCTGCGCGAGGAGAGCACCCTCGCCCGCCGCGGCGCCGAGAACCTGTGGAACCTGCTCCACACCGAGGACTACATCCGCGCCCTCGGCGCGTACACCGGCGGCCAGGCCGTGCAGCAGGTGCGCGCGGGCCTGAAGGCCATCTACCTCTCCGGGTGGCAGGTCGCCGCCGACGGCAACCTCGCCGGCCAGACCTACCCCGACCAGAGCCTCTACCCCGCCAACTCGGTTCCGTCGGTCGTGCGCCGCATCAACAACGCGCTGCTGCGTCAGGACCAGATCGAGCACGCCGAGGGCACGATCACCCAGGACTGGCTCGCCCCCATCGTCGCCGACGCCGAGGCCGGCTTCGGCGGCCCGCTGAACGCGTACGAGCTCGCCCAGTCGCTCATCCAGGCCGGCGCCGCCGGCATCCACTGGGAGGACCAGCTGGCCAGCGAGAAGAAGTGCGGCCACCTCGGCGGCAAGGTGCTCGTGCCGATCCAGCAGCACATCCGCACCCTCAACGCGGCCCGCCTCGCGGCCGACGTCGCGGGCGTGCCGACCGTGATCATCGCGCGCACCGACTCGCTCGCCGCCGACCTGCTCACGAGCGACGTCGACCCCCGCGACCAGGAGTTCACGACCGGCGAGCGCACCACCGAGGGCTTCTACCGCGTCCGCGCCGGCATCGAGCCGGTCATCGCCCGCGGCCTCGCCTTCGCCCCGTACGCCGACCTGATCTGGGTCGAGACCGGCGAGCCCGACATCGAGCTGGCGCGCGAGTTCGCGGCCGCGATCCACGCCGAGTTCCCGGGCAAGATGCTCGCGTACAACTGCTCGCCGAGCTTCAACTGGAAGCGTCACCTGAACGACGAGCAGATCGCGACCTTCCAGCAGGAGCTCGCCGACCTCGGCTACAAGTTCCAGTTCATCACCCTCGCCGGCTTCCACGCCCTCAACTACTCGATGTTCGACCTCGCCCGCGGCTACGCCGAGCGCGCGATGAGCGCCTACGTCGAGCTGCAGGAGCGCGAGTTCGCCGCCGAGGACGACGGCTACACCGCCACCAAGCACCAGCGCGAGGCCGGCACCGGCTACTTCGACTTCGTGTCGACCGCGCTGAACCCCGACAGCGCCACCCTCGCGCTGGTCGGTTCGACCGAGTCCGAGCAGTTCCACTGATCCGCGACAGCGTCATCGGATGCCTCGGGGCCGGGGCACACCTCGCGCCCCGGGGCATCCCCCACACCCCCTGACAGAACATCTCCTAGGAAGAACGGGCCAATGACTCCCACCGCCACGGGCATCGCGCCCACGACGAACTCCACCCCCACGACCCACGCGGGTCCCGCGATCGAGATCACGGGCCGCCTCGGCGAGCGCTACGACGAGATCCTCACCCCGGACGCCGTCGCCTTCCTCACCGAGCTCCACCACCGCTTCTCGGGACGCCGCCACGACCGGCTCGCCGACCGCATGCGCCGCCGTTTCGAGATCGGCAACGGCCGCGACCCGCGCTTCCGCGACGACACCGCCGCCGTGCGCGCGAACCCCGACTGGAAGGTCGCCGGTGCCGGACCCGGCCTCGAGGACCGCCGCGTCGAGATCACGGGTCCGACCGACCCCAAGATGACCATCAACGCACTCAACTCGGGCGCCCGCGTGTGGCTCGCCGACCAGGAGGACGCCACCTCGCCGACGTGGAAGAACGTCGTCGAGGGCCAGCTGTCGCTGTTCGACGCGATCCGCGGCCAGTTGTCGTTCACCAGCCCCGAGGGCAAGGAGTACCGCGTCACCGCCGAGCGCACCCCGACGATCGTGATGCGTCCGCGCGGCTGGCACCTGGTCGAGAAGCACATCCGCTTCATCGACCGAACGGGCCGCGGGATGGCGGCATCCGGGTCGCTCGTCGACTTCGGGCTGTACTTCTTCCACAACGCGCAGCAGCTGATCGCGAACGGCTCGGGTCCGTACTTCTACATCGCCAAGCTCGAGTCGAGCGAGGAGGCGAAGCTGTGGGACGACATCTTCACCTTCAGCGAGGAGTACCTCGGCATCGCGCACGGCACCATCCGTGCCACGGTTCTGATCGAGACGCTGCCGGCCGCGTTCGAGATGGAGGAGATCCTCTACGAGCTGCGCGACCACTGCGCGGGCCTGAATGCGGGCCGCTGGGACTACATCTTCTCGATCATCAAGAACTACCGCGGCCGCGGCGCCCGCTTCGTGCTCCCCGACCGCAGCGACGTGACGATGACGGTGCCGTTCATGCGTGCCTACACCGAACTGCTCGTGAAGACCTGCCACAAGCGCGGCGCCTTCGCGATCGGCGGCATGAGCGCGTTCATCCCGAACCGTCGTGACCCCGAGGTGACGCAGCGCGCGTTCGAGAAGGTCGCGGCCGACAAGAAGCGCGAGGCCGGCGACGGCTTCGACGGCACCTGGGTCGCCCACCCCGACCTGATCCCGGTGGCGCAGGCCGAGTTCGACGCCGTGCTGGGCGAGAACCCCAACCAGGTCTCGCGTCAGCGCGACGACGTGGAGGTCACCCCGGCGCAGCTGCTCGACGTGCACATCGGCCTGCCGATCACCGCGGCGGGCGTGCACGGCAACGTGTCGGTGGCGATCCGCTACATCGAGGCGTGGCTGCGGGGCCTGGGGGCGGTGGCGCTCGACAACCTCATGGAGGATGCGGCGACCGCCGAGATCAGCCGCTCGCAGGTGTGGCAGTGGATCCACCAGGACCGCGAGACCGAGGACGGCACCCCCATCACGGTGGCCTACATCGAGGAGCTCATCGCGCAGGTGCTGGGCGAGGTCGACCGCCGCGACGGCGACCGGTTCGACGACGCGGCAGAGGTGTTCCGCGAGGTGGCGCTGCGAGAGGAGTTCCCGACGTTCCTGACGATCGTGGCCTACTCGCGGTTCCTCGTCGACACCGAGTGAGACGGCGCCGCGGGGGGACGCGGCGCGAAAATCGGATGCCCCGGGGCCCCGCACCCCGGGGCATCCGTCTGTCTGCCGGCAGGATGCCTAGGATCGCGGGTATGGGAGCGCAGGCATGACCCGCAACGGTGAGGTGTCGTTCTGGTGGGCGCGTCGGGGCGGGGCGCCCGCGCCGCGCGCGGCGCTTGCAGGGTCGATCGAGGCGGACGTGTGCATCGTCGGCGCCGGCTACACCGGACTCTGGACGGCGTACTCGCTCGCGGGCCTCGATCCGTCGCTGCGGATCGCGGTGATCGAGCAGCGCTTCGCGGGCTACGGCGCCTCGGGCCGCAACGGCGGCTGGCTCACCAACTCGGTGACGGGCGGCCGCGAGCGCTACGTCCGCAGCCACGGCCGCGAGGCCGCGATCGACCAGCAGCGCGCGCTCAACGACACGGTCGACGAGGTGCTCGCGGTCGCCGCCCGTGAGGGCATCGACATCGGTGCGCACAAGGGCGGCGAACTGACCGTCGCGCGCACGCCCGCCGAGCTCGCGCGGCTGCGCGCGTTCGCCGATGCCGAGGCGGCCTGGCCCCACACCGACCTCGAGTGGGCGGATGCCGCGGCCACCGCCGAGCGCGTGCGGGTCGCCGGGGCGCTCGGGTCCCTGTGGCATCCGCACTGCGCGCGCATCGACCCGGCCGCGCTCGCCGCGGGGCTGGCCGCGGCGGTCGAGCGGCGGGATGTGACGATCTACGAGCAGACCCGGGTCGAGGAGATCGTGCCGGGCCGCGCGCGCACCGCGCACGGCGACGTCAGGGCGCCGATCGTGATCCGCGCGACGGAGGGCTTCACGGCGGGCCTTCCCGCGACCCACCGCACCTGGCTGCCGATGAACTCGTCGATGATCGTCACCGAGCCGCTGCCGGCGGACGCGTGGGACGAGATCGGGTGGGACGGGCGGGCGACCCTCGGCGACATGGCGCACGTCTACATGTACGCGCAGCGCACCGCCGACGATCGCATCGCGTTCGGCGGCCGCGGGGTGCCGTACCGCTACGGCTCGCGGGTCGATGCCGACGGCTCCACCGCGCCGGGCACCGTGCGCCAGCTCACGGCACTGCTGCGCACCTTCTTCCCCGCGGCCGTGCGCGTGCCGATCGCGCACGCGTGGTCGGGCGTGCTCGGGGTGCCGCGCGACTGGGCGGCGACCGTCGGGTTCGACCGCGCTACCGGCCTCGGCTGGGCGGGCGGGTACGTCGGCACCGGGGTGACCGCCACGAATCTCGCCGGCCGCACCCTCGCCGACCTGGTGCTCGGCCGCGACACCGCACTCACCCGCCTGCCATGGGTGAACCACCGCGCCCACCGGTGGGAGGTCGAGCCGCTGCGGTGGCTGGCCGTCCGCGGGCTCTACGCCGCCTACCGCGCGGCCGACCGCGTCGAGGCGGCGACGGGCACGGCGCGCACCTCGGTCGTCGCCCGCATCGCGGACGCCATCTCCGGCCACTGAGGGCGGCGCCGCGTCGGCGGGGTGCCGTCAGCGCAGCAGCGCGGCGGAGTGCCGTCACCGGGGGAGCGCGGCGGCGAGACGGGCGTTGACCCGCTCGAGCTGCGACGCGAGGCGCGCGGCGAGGGCCGCGGCATCCGCGTCGTCGATGCGCTCGCACACGGCGTCCCAGTGCACCGTGACCGCATCTCCTACCGCGAGTTCGTCGCCGTACGGCACCGCCACCCGGCGCGGGACGGCATCGCCCCACGCCAGGCTGCCGTCGGCGTAGTGCAGCGCCGGGGCGTCGACGAGGCATCCGTCGTCGACGACCTCGCGCACGCGCGCCGGCACCACGCTGCAGTCGGCGAGCACCTGCACGGGCTCGGGGAGGCCGGTGTCGAGCAGGCGCGTCCACGGGTAGACGCCGAACACGTGGAACGCGTGGTGCGGTGCCGCCTCGGCGGCGAGCCTGTCGTCGAGGTGTGTCCAGTACGAGCCCGCCTGCGGCCCGATGATCGCGACCAGCCGTCGCCACACCTCGTCGGCGTCGAGCGCGTCGCCCTCGGCCGAGCCCGTCCAGTAGGCCCGCACCGCCCGCTCGTCGAGCGGGTCGACGCCCAGCAGACCGCCCACGACAGTGAGGTAAGGCCAGGCGCCCGAGAAGCGCCGGGCGACGTCGGGCACCGAGACGGATGCCGCCTCCCCCCGCGCGACCGCGGCGAGGCCGTCGGCACCCTCGGGGCCGCAGTACCCGCGTTCGTTCGGCTGATGCGCGTAGCGCGCGAACAGCCGCTCACCGGCGGCGGTCACGCCCGCGCCACCGCCTGCGCGGCCTCGCGGTGCAGGCGCCCGAAGTTGTAGTACGCGGCGCACGCACCCTCGGGCGAGACCATGCAGGTGCCGATCGGCGTCTCCGGGGTGCAGGCCGTACCGAACACCTTGCACTGCCAGGGCTTGATGACCCCGCGCAGCACGCTGCCGCACTCGCAGGCCGGCGGGTCGGCGACCCGCACGCCCGGCATCGCGAACTTCTGCTCCGCGTCGAAGCGGGCGTAGTCGGGGTGGATGCCGTAGCCCGAGCGCGGGATGTAGCCGAGCCCGCGCCACTCGAAGGTCTCGCGCACCGCGAACACCTGTCGCATGAGGGCGAGGGCGGCGGGATTGCCTTCGGGCCGCACGACGCGGGCGTACTGGTTCTCGACCTCGCAGCGCCCGCTCTCGTACTGGGCCAGCAGCATCTCGATCGACTGCAGGATGTCGAGCGGCTCGAAGCCGGTCACCACGATCGGCAGGCCGTACTCCTCGGGGATGAACCGGAAGATCTCGGTGCCGACGACGGTCGAGACGTGCCCGGGGCCGATGAAGCCGTCGAGCTCGAGGTCGGCCGAGTCGAGGATGGCGCGCAGCGGCGGCTCGATGAGCACGTGGTTGCAGAAGATCGAGAAGTTCCGCACGTCGAGGGCCGCGGCCCGCGCGATCGTCACCGCGGTGGAGGGAGCGGTCGTCTCGAAGCCCACGGCGAAGAACACGACCTCCTTGTCGGGGTTGTCGATCGCGATCTTCAGCGCGTCGAGCGGCGAGTAGACGAACCGCACGTCCGCGCCCGAGGCCTGCGCCTGCAGCAGGCTCCCCTCGGTGCCAGGCACCCGCATCATGTCGCCGAAGGTCGTGAAGATCACGCCGGGACGGTGCGCGAGCCAGACCGCGTCGTCGACGCGACCCATCGGGATGACGCACACCGGGCAGCCGGGACCGTGCACGAGCTGGATCGACTCCGGCAGCAGGTGCTCGAGGCCGTGCCGGTAGATGGTGTGCGTGTGACCGCCGCACACCTCCATGAACGACAGCGGGCGACCGAGGCGCTCGGCCTGGCCCTCGATGACCGTCAGCAGCGACCGGGCAGCCGCCGGGTCGCGAAACTCATCGACGAAACGCATCAGACGATCTCCGTCTCCATGAAGGCCTCGAGCTCCTCGTCGTAGGTGCGACCGAGCTTCCGGATCTGATCGAGGGTGAGGTCGGCCTCGCGCTCGTCGATCTTGCTCATCGCGAACCCCACGTGCACCAGCACCCAGTCCCCCACCCTCACCCCCTCATCGGCGAGGAGGCGGGTCGAGATGGTGCGGCGCACGCCGCTCACCTCGACGGACGCGAGGTCGTCGGCGTCGTCGACGATGGCGACGATCTCGCCGGGGATGCCCAGACACATGGGGGGTTCCTTCTTTCCGTGCGGCCGGTCAGCAGATCCGCGGGAGCGGATCGCCGACGAGCATGTCGACGATGCGGGTGCCGCCGAACGCATTGCGCACGGCGACGATGTCGGACGGCGAGGCGACGACCTCGCCGATGCGGGCGGCCTGCGCGCCGCCGGGCAGCGACCGCAGGGCGGCGAGCGCGGCATCCGCCTGCGCCGCCGGCACGATCGCGGCGAACATGCCCTCGTTCGCGACGTAGAGCGGGTCGATGCCGAGCATGTCGCACGCGCCGCGCGCGGCGGGTTCCACCGGCACCGCGTCGTCGTCGACGATCACGCCGAGACCGGCCGCCTGCACGAGCTCGTTGAGCACCGTGCCGAGGCCGCCACGGGTGGCGTCGCGCATCCACCTGGTGCCGGGCGCGGCATCCATCATCGCCTCGACCAGAGCGGACACTGCTCGTGAGTCGCTCGCGACCGGCGCATCGATCGCCAGGGTGCCGCGGGCGAGCATGACCGCCATGCCGTGGGAGCCGATGGGTCCGGACACGAGGATCGCGTCGCCGGGCTCGACGAGGTGCGCGCCAAGCTCACGGCCCTCGGGGATGAGGCCGACCCCCGCGGTGGTGATGAAGACCTTGTCGGCGGCTCCCCGCGGCACCACCTTCGTGTCGCCCGCGACGATCGCGACGCCCGCCGCGTCGGCGGCGCGCCGCATGTCGGCGGCGACCTCCCGCAGCACATCGATCGACAGGCCCTCCTCGATCACGAACGCGGCTGTGATCCACCGCGGCACGGCGCCGGTGACCGCGAGGTCGTTGACGGTGCCGTTGACGGCGAGGTCGCCGATCGAGCCGCCCGGGAAGCGGATCGGGTTGACGACGTACGAGTCGGTCGTGAACGCGAGACGCCCGGCGGGCACCTCGAGCACGGCCGCATCGCCCGGATCCGACGGTGTCGGCGAGCCGAACGCCTCGAAGAACACCGCGTCGACGAGCGCCGCGGACGCCTTGCCGCCGGCGCCGTGGGCGAGGGTCACGAACTCGTCGATGAGACGGGGCCGTCGACGGCGGAACGCCTCGATGCGGGCGAGGACGTCGTCCTCGCTGTCGTTGAGCCGGTTCTTGGAGCGCGGGGGCGCAGCCTGGTCGGTCATCGGGGGTCTCCGATCGGGGGAAGGGATGCGGGCTCGGCGACCAGGGCGATCGCGGTGCCCGCGTGGATGACGAGGAGGTCGCCGGGCAGCACCTGCCCGACGATCGTCACGTCGACGTCTTCGAGGCCATCGGCCGTGCGCACCCGCGCCGGCTCGAACAGGCCCTCGGGGGCGGCGACCACCTCGCCGAGGCGCCCCTCGTCGCTGCAGGTGATGCACACCTCGTCGGTGCACTCCACGATCGCCGGGGCGATCGCGAGCGGGTCGGCCGCCAGGCGCGGCGCCGACTCGGCCCAGTCGGCGAGGAGCTCCCGCGGGTCGCCCGGCACGCACACCGTCGCGAGCCCGTCGTCGGGGCGGGACGACTCCCCCACCCAGATCGCGTTCGCGCCCCACGCCGACGCACGGCGCAGGATGCGGTCGCGCCCCGGGAAGTCCGCCACTGCCACGACGCTGTCCCCGGCCCGCACCCGGGCGCGCAGCACCGCCTCGGCGCCCGCCGTCGGCACCGCGACGAACGGCGCGGGAGCCGCGGCATCCGTCACGACATACAGGGCGCCGTCGATCGCGCGACTGCGAGCGAGGTGCACCGCCGCGACCCGCCCGTCACTCACGACGCCACCGCCGGGAACTCGTCGAGCAGGCCCGCATCGCGCATCGCGGACATGACCTGCGCGACCTGCTCCTCGGGCACTCTGGTGAGCGCGAAGCCGGCGTGCACGATGACGTGGTCGCCGACCTCGAGGTCGGGCAGGAAGTTCAGCTTCACCCGGCGCAGCTCGCCCGCGAAGTCGACCTCCGCGAGCAGCGCGCCGCCCTCATCCCACCGTCGCAGGATGCGACCCGGAATCGCGAGACACATGTGCGTCCTCCCCTCTCTCCAGCAGCAGGGTGCCGGCCCAGGCCTGCCCCAGACTGAGACCTCCGTCGCCGGCCGGCACGCGCTCGTGCACGAGCACCGGCACCTGCAGTGCGGTGAGCGTGGCACGCACCGCCGTGCGCAGGGCGAGGTTCTGCCAGGTGCCGCCCGAGAGCCCCACCAGACGCGCGCCGCGGGCGGCGGCGACGTGCGCGAGGGTCTGGGCGGTCCACATGGCGATGCCGTCGTGGAACCGCCGCGCAAGGCACGCGACGGCGTCGCCGGCGCGCAGCCGGTCGGCGAGCTCGCGCACGAGCGTCTCGGGCGTGACGTCGGGTGCGGCGCCGTGGCCGCCGTGTCGGCAGGCGGATGCCGCGGCCTCCAGCTCCATCGCGGCCTGCGCCTCGTACGTCACCCGGTGGCGCACACCGAGCAGTGACGCGACGGCGTCGAACAGGCGACCGACGCTGGAGGTCGTCGGGCACGCGATGCCCGCGGCGAGCTGCGAACGCACGACGGCGAGCTCGGCGGGCGGGGCGGCGTCGAGGCAGGGCAGGCCGGTGTCGTCGATGCCCCAGTCGGCGAGCACGGCGACGGCGGTCTTCCACGGGTTGCGGGTCGCGCTGTCGCCGCCGGGCAGCCGGAACGGGCGCAGGTGGGCGGCGCGCTCCCACCGCAGCGGCCGCGCGTCGAGCGCGAGGAACTCGCCGCCCCAGCTCGTGCCGTCGTCGCCGAACCCGGTGCCGTCGAAGGTCGCGACGACGACGGGCTCACCGCCGGCCTGGTGCTCGGCGACGAGGCTCAGCGCATGCGCGTGGTGGTGCTGCACCTGCAGCAGGGGGATGCCGCGGGCCTCGGCGTGCCGCTCGGCCCACCGGGTGGTCGCGTAGTCGGGGTGCCGGTCGGCGACGAGCAGGTCGGGCTCGCGGCGGTGCAGGGCCGCGAGCTGGGCGACGCTGCGCTCGAACGCGCGCTGGCAGGCCAGCGACCCCATGTCACCGATGTGGGGCGAGAGGAACGCCATGCCGTCACGGGTGAGGGCGAACGTGCTCTTCAGCTCACCGCCGACCGCGAGCACCGCGCCGGCGCCCGAGGCGAGCCGCACCGGCAGGGGCGCGTAGCCGCGGCTGCGCCGCAGCGGCACGAGCTCGTCGCGGTCGGGGTCGGCGAGCACCACGGAGTCCTCGACGGGCACGTGGATCCGCCGGTCGTTCGACACGAACGCGTCGGCGATGCCCGCGAGCCCCGCCCGCGCCTCGTCGTCGTCGAAGAACAGCGGATCGCCCGACACGTTGCCGCTCGTCGCCACCCACACGTCGCCGTCGCCGAGCAGCAGCTCGTGCACCGCGGCGCTCGCGAGCATCACGCCCACCCGATCGAGCCCGGGGGCCACCGACGGTGCCAGATCGGATGCCGCGGCCTGCCCGGCGATCACGATGGGGCGCGCCGGTCCCGCCAGCTCCCGTCCCGCACGCGGGTCGAGGTCGATGAGCTGGGCGGCGAGCGCGACCGATCCCGCCATCACTGCGAACGGCTTGTCGGGGCGGTGCTTGCGCTCCCGCAGGCGCGACACGGCGTGCTCGTCGCGCGCGTCGCACATGAGGGTGTAGCCGCCGAGCCCCTTCACCGCGAGGATGCCCCCGGAGCGCACCAGCGCACGGGCGGCGTCGATCGCGTCGAGGCCGGTGGCCGCGGCATCCGGTTCGGCGTCCTCGTCGTAGCGGAGCGTGGGGCCGCACTCCCAGCAGCTGATCGGCTGGGCGTGGAAGCGCCGGTCGAGCGGGTCGTCGTACTCGGCACGGCACGCGTCGCACATCGGGAACACCGACATGGTCGTCAGCGGGCGGTCGTAGGGCAGGTCGCGGATGATGCTGAGCCGCGGACCGCAGTTCGTGCAGGTGATGAAGGGGTACCGGTAGCGGCGGTCGGTCGGGTCGTGCAGCTCGCGGCGGCAGTCGTCGCACAGCCCCGCGTCGGCGGGGATCAGGGTGCGCGCCCCCTCGGCCCGCCGCGAGGGCACGATGCGGAAGCCGCTCTCGTCGGGGATGGTCGCGACCGCGCGCACCTCGACGTCGTCGACCACGGCGAGCGCGGGCGCATCGGCGCGCACCGCGGCGACGAACGCGCCGAGAGCGCCCCTCGTGGCCTGCGCCTCGATGAAGACGCTCTCGTCGTCGTTGC
Organism: Microbacterium sp. 71-23; assembly: GCF_001897265.1. NCBI lineage: Bacteria > Bacillati > Actinomycetota > Actinomycetes > Micrococcales > Microbacteriaceae > Microbacterium > Microbacterium sp. 71-23. Next base: position 287,103 of record NZ_MKSL01000012.1, on the reverse strand, counting down.
CACACCAGCCGGTCACCCCGTAGGCGGCCGCCACCCGGGCGACGTGCGGCCGGAAGCCGACACCCTGCACCACGCCGCGCACGGTGAGTGCGTGGCGTTCGAGCGAGGGGGATGTCGGGGAGAGCACGTCGACCTCAGTGCGCGCCGCAGCCGCAGCCCTCGGGTCCGCAGGCGTGCGCGCCGACCCCGCAGGCGCCGATCGGCACGGCCCGGGGGCCGCGCAGCATCGCCTCGAGGCTCACGAACGCGGGTCGCCGCTCGACGGGAGCGGCGATCCCGGCCGGGTCGGGCATGCGGATGATGCCGTGCATGCCGAGCAGCATGCGCACGGCCGGGTCGTCGACGAGCTCGAACAGCAGCTCCTTGCCGCGCGGGTCGGCGCGGAGAGTGCGCACGATCGTGGTCAGCGCGTCCTTCGCGAGCGCGTCGGCGGCGAGCGCGAACTCGTCCGCGACCGCGCGACTCTCCGGAGACAGCTCGGCGAGGGCCGCGACGGCCCGGTCGAGCCGCGTGGCGGCGGCGTCGAGGTCGACGGTCTCGTCGGCGGGGGTGGGGGCGATGGTGGTCATGCGGGGCATCCTCTTCTCAGTCGTCGGCGCCCACGGCGATCAGGCTGCCGCGCAGATCGCGCACGATCGCGGCGGAGCTCTCATCGCCCTTCGACGCGAACAGGAACTCGGCCTCATCGAAGCGCTCGCGCGCATCGCCGAGCAGACCCAGGTGCGCGAGCGCGTTGCCCTGGTTCGACAGCACCCGCGCGCGCCCGAGGGCGTCCTTCTTCGGCGAACGGGTGCGCAGCACCACCTCGTACAGGTCGACGGCCTCCATGAGGTGGTCGCGCTGCTTCGCGGACGGAGCGTAGACGAGCGCGTTCGCGAGGTTCAGACGGGCGCTCGCCCATTCCTCGGCGTCGCGCTCCTCGTCGAGCAGCCGCACCGCGGTGCGCAGCGACTGCAGCGCGATGCCGACCCGCAGGTGATCGGCGTCCGAGACGATCGGGGCGGCGAGGTAGGCGGTGCCGAGGTTCAGATGGATGCGCGCGAACAGCGACCGCTGCCCGACCTCGTCGATCCGGCGCAGCGCCTCCGTGTAGCCCGCGATCGCGTCGCCGAGCGAGCGGCGTCCCTCGATCGCGAGGCCGTGCACGAGCCCGGCACGGTGGAAGAAGGCCTCGGCGGCCGCCGCCGGCAGGTCGGTGCCGCGCAGCAGCGCGACCGCCTCCTCGGCGTCGACCAGATCGTGGCCGCGGCCGGCGAGCTCGCTCAGCACCACGCCGGCGAGCGCCGGGGCGACGTCGCGGGCGGCGTCGGCGGCGAGCCGCAGGTGGGCGAGGGCCACGGGCTCGTCGCCGTCGGCGAGGGCGGCGGCTGCCTCGGCGGTGCCGACGAGCGCGGCCAGTTCGCCGTCGAGCCCCTCGGACGTCGGCGGCACGCTCGTGAGCCCGACCGTGTAGGCGACGTGATCGACGAGCGGACGCCAGTCGTCGCCGACGGCGGCGGCGGCCTCCGACCGGCTCACACGCTCGGGGTCGAGCACGAACAGGTTGTAGCGGTCGACGGGGTCGTCGGAGTCCGCGAACCAGGCGGCGGCCTCGTCGAGGCGGCCCTCGTGCACGAGACGCACCCCCTCGAGGCGGGCCGGCCAGGTCTCCGGCAGGATGCCGCGCACGAGCGCGGTGCGCGCGGCATCCGTCTCCTCACCCCCGGCGATCAGCAGAAGACCCGCGGGGAACGGGAACGCGCCCAGTGCCTGGGGACGGGCGATGCCGGTCACGACGTCGCCCCCGCGGGAATGGTGAGCCGGCGGCGCTTCGCCGACCACTCGGCGTCGACGGGGCCGACGGTGAACTCGTCCGAGAGGGCCTCGCGCAGCAGCGCGCTGCGGTCGCCGAGCAGGTTGCGCTGCTTCATCATGATGCCGTTCGGGGCGGCGACCCCGACCGGCATGATGACGATGTGCGCCGGGTCGGTGCGCAGCGCCGCCAGTCTGTCGTCGGGGAAATGGGCGCGCGCGAACGCCGCCGGCAACCGCAGATGCCCCTCGGCGGTGAACTCGACCGTCACGGTCTCGACGGCGACGTCAGGCATACTCGGCGATCCTCTCGGTGACCAGCGCCACGGCCCGCTCGACACCGCGCTCGACCGCGGGGCTGAGCGCGTCGCCGTAGCCGAACGAGGCGCCCTCGATCAGCACCACGTCGACCTCGGCGGGGAAGTACGGACCCAGCAGCCACCGCGCGAACGCGATGGCGTGGTCCCAGCGGAAGTCGTGGCTGCCCAGCGTGCCGGCCGCCGGAAGCCCCGCAACCACGTCGCCCGGCACCGCGTACAGCGTGCCGGGCTCGGCGCCCGTGCTCGCGGCATCCACGATCAGCACCCGGTCGGCGCGCTGCATCTGGAAGGCGACATCCATCCCGCTCGTGCCGCCGTCGGCGAGCCGCACGCTCTCGGGGAGGGCGCCCGCCTCCCACAGCCGCCGCACCACCACGGGTCCGGCGGCGTCGTCGCCGCGCAGCACGTTGCCGCAGCCGATCACCAGGAGGTCGAGCCGCGGCCCCACCACCTCATCGAGCAGCTCGTACGGAGCCGGTCCTGCGCCGGTCACATCACACCATGCTGTTGATCACGAACGACGACAGCTCGCGACCGGTCTTGCCGTCGTACGCGTGCACGGTGCACACGATGCAGGCGTCGAAGCTGCGGGTGACGTGCCCGAGCTCGATCGGATCCTCGGGGTTGTGGATCGGCGTGCCGATGAGGGCCTTCTCGATCGGGCCGACGACGGCGTCCTTGTCGCGGGGGCCGAGGTTCCACGCGCTCGGGGTGATCACGTTGTAGTTCGCGATCTTGCCGTCCTCGATGACGATCCAGTCCTGCAGCGCGCCGCGCGCGGCCTCCGTGCCGCCGTAGCCGCGGGCCGACACCGGGTCGACCGGGGTCTGGTAGAACGACCCGTGCAGGTCGATCTCGCCGAGCCACTGCAGCACCTTCTCGTAGTACTTCGGCGCCTCGTGCATGCGGGCGAGCTGCCGCACCAGCACCGACGGGCCCTTCTTGGCCAGCACGTCGGTGAACAGCGGGTCGTAGTCCTGGAAGTCGGATGTCGCGGGCTTGCCGGCGACGATCTGCCGGGCGAGGGGCCCCGCCTCCAGCGGCAGGCGTCCGATGCCGGGCACGTCGTAGCGGGGCGACTTGGCGAAGGAGTACTTGTCCTCCTTCGCACCGATGAACGGGTCGATCGCGTTCTGCTCGCCGTCGAACGGGTGCACGTTGTCGGATCCGCGGTAGAACGAGTGCGCGACATCCTCGGACACCCGTGCCTGGTCGTACTCGAAGTGCTGCCCGCCCGCGTAGACGCCGGAGCGCACGATGAGTCCCGCGTTGCGGCCCTCGATCGTCGGACGGTCGTAGGACGCCGGGTCGAAGTAGGTGCCCGAAGCGATGTAGTTGCCCCAGCCCTGCCCGTAGGTGTCGAGGCCGATGTCGAGCGCGAACCGGATGAAGAAGCCGCAGTCGGAGTTGCGCTGCGCGTGGTTCTCGTCGACCCAGGCCAGCACGTCCTCCCAGGTGCGGTTCTCGAGCCAGCGCTCGACCGACGACCCGAGCCACTGCTTCTCGAGCCAGTTGTCCTTCCAGTTCTTCAGGATCGCGACCGAGCGCGTCACGTCGCTCAGCGTCGGTGCGCCCATGATGCCGCCCGGCACCATGAACGACGAGTGCGGCCACTGCCCGCCGAAGATCGCGTAGATCTCGACCGGCTTCTGGCTGAGCACGACGCCCGGCTGGTAGCTCGTGCCGACGTACGGCGCGAACCGGCGCACGGCCTCCTCGTACAGCGGCGAGCTCTTGTACTTCTCGTTGACGAGGTCGATCGCGAAGATCGCGTAGAAGTAGCGCGGGATCGACTGCAGCGTCTCCACCGCCTGGGCGATGTTGCGCACGAGCGTCGCGTTGTGCGGCACGAAGGTCTGGAACGCGGTGTCGAGCGCGTAGCACGCCTTGTAGAGGTGGCTGCCGCCGCAGATGCCGCAGATGCGCGGCGTCATGATGAGGCCGGCGCGCATGTCCTTGCCCCGCAGGATCGTCTCGAACCCGCGGAACATCTGACACTGCGTCCAGGCGTCGGTGACGACGCCGTCCTCGATCGTGACGCGCACGTCCAGGTCACCTTCGACGCGGCCGAGGGGGCTGACGTGGAGATCGATGGTCGAACTCATGATCCGGATGCCTCTTCCTGCCCGTCAGACGACGAACATGTCTTCCTTCGACCACTTCGGGGCAGAGATGCGTGCCGCCGCAGCCATCGCGAGATAGGTGACGTGGTCCTCCCCGGGCGGGAGGTCCTTCGGGATCGCCCCGGCGATGAGCTGGGTGGCGAACACGGTGCCGGGCGCGAGGTCCGCGTGGGGGAACTCGGGCTCGGTGCAACCGAGGCAGGGCATGCCGGCGCGGGTCTTGGACGACTGTCGGTTCCACAGGATGCGGTTGCAGGGCGCGTGGGTCATCGGGCCGCGGCATCCGAACTCGTAGAACAGACAGCCCGTTCGGGTGCCTTCGCCGAAGGCCAGGGTGGACTGCTTGAACTCGAAGAACGTGTTGCGCGTGCAGCCGTTGTGCACGAACTGGGTGAAGAAGGTCTGCGGGCGACCGAGGTCGTCGAGGGCGATGTCGCCGGCGCGGCCGGTGGCGAGGGCGACGATGATCTGCGTGATCCAGTCGGGGTGCGCGGGGCAGCCGGGGATGTTCACGACCGGCAGGCCCGACTTCGACACCCAGTCGGCGCCGAGGTAGCCGCCGCGGGCCTTGCGGTGGAACTGCAGGCCGGTCGATCCGCTCGGGTTCGGGGCGACCGCCGGGAGACCTCCGAACGCCGCACAGTCGCCGATGGCGACGACGATGGATGCCGCGGCCGCGAGCTCGGTGACCCAGTCCTTCATGGGACGGTCGGCGAACAGGTCGAAGCGGCCGGTGCCGTCGGGGCCCTCGATGACGCTTCCCTCGAAGACGAAGATGTCGAGGGGGCGGGTGCCGTCGACGCAGTCGGTGAAGATCTTCTTCGCCGCCGCGCCCGCCTCGACGCCGAGCGAGGGATGCCACAGCACCTCGAGCCCGAAGTCGACGATGAGGTCGACGACGCTGGGCTCGTCGGCATTGAGGAACGACATGGTGTTCCCCGAACAGGCTCCGCCTTGGAGCCACAGCACACTGGTCACGCGGTCTTCCCCTCTTCCTGGGCATCATCGGCGGCGCCCTCTGCGCGCAGCGACCGGCCGAGTTCCTTCACGATGCGCAGCGCGAACACGAGTCCGCGGCGCACATCGGGGTCGTTCGCCATCCCGGCGATCTTCATGAGTCCCGCCGGCTTCTGGTCGGCCTCCTCGGTCGCCTGCCGCTGTGCCCGGTGCACACCCTCGGCGACCCGCCAGGTGAGATCGAGCAGGGCGGGATCGAGCAGTCCGGAGCGGTTCAGCCGTTCGACGAGGTCGACGTCGGCGATGTGCTCGACGAGCGGCAGGGTCTGGTCGGCGAGCTTCACGAACTTCGGCACCGCGTCGACGACGCGCTTGCCGACGGGGCTCGCGGTGACCATCGCGACGGCCTCGTGGTAGCTGACGGCCACGTTGTCGATGATGTTGTCGGAGTGGGCGAAGAACCCGGCGACGACGTCGAGCAGGCCCGCGACCATCTCGGCGTTGTCGAGCAGGTGGTTCAGGGTCGCGACGGTGCCGGGATCGCTGAGGCGCTGCTGCAGGCGGATCGCATCGGCGTCCGACGCGCCGACGACGTCGAGGACGGGTGCGCTCATGGCCTCTCTCCTTCGCTGGGGCGAGCCGGTTCGGTCGCAGCCGACCCCCTGGCGGGCTGCGTATTGGGGTCAATGTAGGCCGGTGCCTCACGGCGGCGTATCCGGATAGCGCCGTGAATATCCGCGGAGCGCACAATGGGTGTCGTGACGAGCGACCGCGCCCTCCGCGTGCCCCCTGCGCTGACGGGTGCGCCGCTGGTGCGCACCGACGATGCGGGCGTCGCCGCCGACGCCCTGCACGACCTGCTCGGCCGGGGCGTCGTCGCCCCCCACGATGCCCGGGAACGCCTCGACCTGGTCGTCGCCGCGCGCCGCTTCGGCACGGTGACCCTCGCCCACCTCGATGTGGGAGCGGCCGCGACCGTCGATGTGCCCGCGAGCGCCGACGCGGTGACCGTGCATATGAACCAGGCGCGCACCTCGACGACCCGTGTCGCCGGGAACGAGCTCACGACGTCGTCGGTGCAGGCGGTCGTCGTGTCCCCCGGCATGCCGGTGCGCCTCGAGCTCGCACCCGAGTCGCCGCGGCTGCTGGTGCGCGTGGAGCGCCGCGCGGTCGAGGATGCGCTGGCCCGCATGCTCGGCCGCCGCCTCGACGAGCCGGTGCGCTTCGCGCCGCTGTTCGATCTCTCCGGGCCCGAGACCATCCGGTGGAGCATCGCTGTGCAGCTGCTCAGCACCGAGTCGATGATGGATGCCTCGCTGCTGCAGGCGCCTCTCGGCCGCCAGAGCATCGAGGACCTGCTCGTCTCGTCGCTCCTGCTGCTGCAGCCCTCGAACCACTCGCCCCTGCTGCAGGCTCCCACCTCCGGCACGGCGCTCATGCAGGACGCCCTCGACCACATCGAGCGGCATCTCGCCGAGCCGTTCTCGATCGACGATCTCGCCGCGGCGGTGCACGCGTCCGCTCGCCACGTTCAGCAGACCTTCCGGGCGCGACTGGGCACGACACCCGGCGCCTACGTGCGGCGGCAGCGCCTGCTGCGGGTGCGCGCCGACCTGCTCGCGGGCGACGCACGCCGCGGTACGAGCGTCGCCGGCGTCGCCGAGCGGTGGGGCTTCGGTCACGGCGGCCGCTTCGCCGGCTGGTACCGCGAGGAGTTCGGCGAGACGCCCGCCGAGACACTGCACCGGGGCTGAGCGGGCTCGGCGACCGCCCCGGCGCCCGTGTCGCGCTGGGGATTCTCACGGCGATCGCCTCTCCCGCTGCCGCGGTGGGCGTCCTAGGGTGACCAGCACGCGGCATCCGCCGCGCACCCGAGGGAGGGCCGCCGATGCACGAGCTGTCGCTGTGCCGGTCGATCGCCGGCATCGCCACGCGCGCCGCCGGCGGGAGGCGGGTCGAACGCGTGCAGCTCGACGTCGGGCACCTTCGTCAGGTCGTGCCCGAGACACTCGTCTACTGCTGGGGAGTCGTCTGCGAGCAGACCCCTCAGCTGGCGGGCTCGCGGCTGGATGTGACATCCATCCCCGCCGTGCTCGACTGCCGGCGCTGTGGGGCCGAGACGACGCTCACGGGCCTCCCGATCATCGTGTGCAGCGCGTGCGGCACGAACGATGTGGCCGTGCGCTCGGGTGAGGAGTTCCTGGTGCGATCGATGGATGTCGCCACGACAGAGGGGTACGACCGAGATGGGTAGATTCCACCGCCACGACGATGGCACCGTGCACAGCCACGACCACGAGCACACGCATGGCGACGTGCATGACCACGCGCACGGCGACCACGACCACGATCACATCGGCGACCACTCCGGCTACGAGACCGGCAGCGAGCGCATCGAGGTGCTCGAGCGCATCTTCGACGAGAACGACGCCGCCGCCGCCCGCAACCGCGCCGCCCTCGACGGCGCGGGCGTCGTCGCCGTCAACGTGATGTCCTCCCCCGGCGCGGGCAAGACCGCGCTGCTCGAGCGCACCCTCGCCGACCTCGGCGCGCACGTGCGGTTCGGCATCGTCGAGGGCGACATCGAGACCTCGCTCGACGCCGACCGCCTCGACGGCCACGGCGCCCAGATCTCGCTGCTGAACACCGGCAACGGCTTCGGCGGAGAATGCCACCTCGACGCCCCCATGGTGCACCGGGCGCTGCACGGCCTCGACCTCGACGCCCTCGACGTGGTGCTGATCGAGAACGTCGGCAACCTCGTCTGCCCCGCGGAGTTCGACACCGGCGCACACCATCGCGCCATGGTCGCGAGCGTGACCGAGGGTGAGGACAAGCCGCTGAAGTACCCCGTCATGTTCCGCTCGGTCGACGTCGTGGTCGTCAACAAGATCGATCTGCTCCCCCACCTCGACTTCGACCTCGACCTGTTCCTCGCGAACGTGCGCGCCGTCAACCCGACGGCCCGCATCATCCTCACGAGCGCGCGCACCGGCGAAGGACTCGACGAGTGGGAGGGATGGCTGAGCTCGCTCGCTCCGAGCACGGTCGACGCGCGCTGAGCACGCGACACGCCCGGGTGCGAGACCCGTCGGGCGACTACGCTCGAGAGCGTGTCTGAACGCGCTCCGCTGTCCCGCAAGCTCTCCGCCATCGCCGAGTCCGCCACGCTGAAGGTCGACGCCAAGGCCAAGGCCCTTCAGGCCGCCGGCCGCCCGGTGATCTCCTACGCGGCCGGAGAGCCCGACTTCGCGACGCCGTCGTTCATCGTGGATGCCGCGGCCCACGCACTCGAAGACCCCGCGAACTTCCGCTACACCCCCGCGGTCGGCCTCCCGGTGCTCCGCGAGGCGATCGCCGCGAAGACCCTGCGCGACTCCGGTCTCGAGGTGGACCCGTCGCAGATCATCGTCACCAACGGCGGCAAGCAATCGGTGTACCAGGCCTTCCAGGCGGTCGTGAACCCCGGCGACGAGGTGCTGCTGCCGGCGCCCTACTGGACCACCTACCCCGAGGCCATCCGTCTCGCCGACGGGATCCCCGTCGAGGTGTTCGCCGGCGCCGACCAGGACTACAAGGTGACCGTCGAGCAGCTCGAGGCGGCCCGCACCGCGCGCACCACCGTGCTCGTCTTCGTGTCGCCGTCGAACCCCACCGGCTCCGTGTACACCCCCGACGAGACCCGCGCGATCGCCGAGTGGGCCCTCGAGCACGGCATCTGGATCATCTCCGACGAGATCTACCAGAACCTCGTCTACGAGGGCGCGCGCGCGGCATCCGTCGTCGAGGTGGTTCCCGAGGTCGCCGGCCAGACCATCCTCGTCAACGGCGTCGCGAAGACCTACGCCATGACCGGATGGCGCGTGGGCTGGATGGTCGGCCCGAAGGACGCCATCACGCTCGCCGCCAACCTGCAGTCGCATCTGTCGAGCAACGTCAACAACATCGCCCAGCGGGCGGCGCTCGCCGCGCTGACCGGCCCCCAGACCGAGGCCGAGGAGTTCCGGCAGGCCTTCGACCGACGCCGGCGCCTCATGGTCGCCGAGCTCGCGAAGATCCCGGGCGTCACGGTGCCGAACCCGCTCGGCGCGTTCTACGTCTACCCGGATGTCACAGGGCTGCTCGGCCGCGAGTGGGGCGGCGTCACGCCCACCTCATCGCTCGAGCTCGCCGACCTCATCCTCGAGCAGGCCGAGGTCGCCGTGGTCCCCGGTGAGGCGTTCGGCCCGAGCGGCTACCTGCGGCTGTCGTACGCGCTCGGCGACGACGCGCTGCTCGAGGGCGTGCACCGCCTGCAGCGCCTTTTCGGCGCCGCCTGACCGGGGTCGCAGCCTGACCGACCGCGGCAGAACCGAGGTCGCGGCCTGACCGCGGTCGTTGCGGGGCGCGTCAGCGGATCGTCGCGCCCGGCGTCGGCGTCGGCGTCGCCGGATCGATGATGTGGTCGACGACGGGCGACTTGTTGCCCGCCACGTCGAAGCCGTAGGCACAGAACCGCAGCGGCAGCGCGCCGCGCTCGTACAGGAACGGCTGACGGTAGGCCTCGGAGTAGCCGGTCGGATCCGCACAGACCGTCTCGGACGGGTCGCCGAACTTCACCCAGACGCTCGACATGTCGGGCAGGTCGAAGACCGGCTCCACGAGCACCCCGCCATCGGCGAAGCGCTGCACCGTGAGCTCGGGGCCGTCGGTGGGGGCGACGGTGTCGATCGAGAACACGATGCGGGCGGCGTTCGCCTCATCCCCCGGCACCGCGATGCACGCCACCACGAACGAGTTGGTCGTCGGCAGTGCCACCGGCACGACGCGCTCATCGCCGGGATCGAGGATGTAGCGCCGCCCGGCGTCGTACGTCGATGCATCAGTGCACGTCGCGGCATCCGCGATCGGCACGTTCAGCTGCACCTCGAGTCCTGCCGTCGTCGCGGCCTGGAGGGTGAGGGACGGGGTTCGTCCGGTGCCGTCCTGCCCGTCGCCGCCGAAGATGCCGCCGCCGTCGATGCTCCACTGCGCGTCGGAGAGACCGCACCCCGAGCCGAGCGCGAACCGCCCGGTCGCGAAGCAGCCGGACACGGATGCCACGGGCATGCTGTAGCTGGAGTCGGCGACGAACGTGGCACCGTCGGAGCCGACCTCGCAGGGTCGCCCGACGTAGCAGGAGGATCCGCGGCCGGTCGGCACGCCCACGTTCGTCGTGCCGATCATGCCGACCACCTGGCCGTCGGCGATGAGCGGGGCGCCGGCGGTTCCGCCGATCACGCCGGGACACGGCGTCGAGAGCGCACCGAACCACAGCCACTTGTACTCGAGCACGGTGCGCGTCGCACCGATCGTGCACTCGCCCTTGCGCATCACGCGATCCGCCTCGGGGAGGTCCTCCGTGGGCACCGCCACGTTCGTGACGGCGATGCCCTGGTCGGGCACTGTCGAGGAGACGGTGAGGGGTGTCACACCCTTCGCGGCCAGATCGGCCAGCGAGGCGTCGAGGCGGAGCACGGCGATGTCGTCACCTCGGCGCGTGGCGTACTCGACGCGCGCGATGTTCGACGTCACGATCGCATCGCTCGAGGCGCCGGTGATGTCGAGGAAGCGGGCCGTGCCGCGACCGGGCTGGTCGACGATCGTCTCGTTCGCCTCGCTCTGGGCGTCGAGGCCCGCGCAGCGACCGGTGGTCAGCACGTATGCCGGAGCGGATGCGGCATCCGTCGCCGATGTCGGGATCGAGATCAGGGTTCCGGTGCAGTCCAGGGCGCCACTGAGCCGCGCGACCGCCGTGTACGACGGCAGCTCGGCAGCGGTCACCGGCGTCGCGGGCTGGGCGGGCGGCGTCGCCGACGGCGAGGGAGTCGCGGGTCCGAGCGCATCGCCGGTGCACCCCGACAGCACGATCGCGAGGGCGAGGGTCGCGATCGCCGCGGCACGGCGCCGCGCGCTCACAGCTCCACCCCGACGAGCACGGGCTCGGGCTGCAGCTCGATGCCGAAGTCGGCCGCGACCCGCTGCTGCACGAACCGGGCCAGCTCGGCGACCTCGGCGGCCGTGCCGTCCTCGCGGTTCGTCAGGGCGAGGGCGTGTTTCGACGAGACGAAGGCGCGGGAGCGGCCCAGCCGCATCCCCTTGCGGATGCCGGCGTTCTCGATCAGCCACGCGGCGCTCAGCTTGTACTGCACGTTGCGGGGCGCCGCGCGGGGGACGTACCCGTCGTATGCCGCCAACGGAATGACGATGACGGGCTCGCGGGTCGACTCCATCGGCCACCGCGGGCAGGCATCGGGAAGGCTGCGGGCGAACTGCTCGGACACGATCGGGTTCTGGAAGAACGACCCGGCGCTGCGCGTGTCGGGGTCGGCCTCATCGAGCACCATCCCCTTCGCACGCCGGGTCTGCAGCACCAGATCGCGCACCTCCGCGAGCGAGAGCTCGGCGCCCGCCGCGACCGGCAGCGCCTGGCGCAGCCGGTCGGAGGTCAGCGGGCGCGGGGCGGTGCCGATCTCCGCGAGGTCGAGGGTGACGGTGAGGATGACGGCACGCCGGGCGGGCACCGATCCGTAGTGGTGCTTGAGCACCGACGTGCGGAAACCGAGGCCCAGCTCGCCCGCGGGCACTTCCACGACCTCGCCGGTCGTCTCGTCGATCAGCTCGACGGCGACGAGCGTGTCGGCGATCTCCTGCCCGTACGCGCCGACGTTCTGCACCGGCGCGGCGCCCACGGTTCCCGGGATGCCCGACATGCCCTCGATGCCCGACAGCCCCCACGCGACGCTCTGTGCGACCAGATCGTCCCAGGCGTGACCCGCCTGCACCCGCAGTCGTGCGATGCCCGGTTCCGGGGCTGCGAGCCGCTCGACGCCCGCTGAGCGCACCCGCACGACCGTTCCCTCGAATGGCTCGTCCCCGACGAGCAGGTTCGAGCCGCCGCCCAGCACGAGCCAGTCGTCGCCGCTCGCCCAGACGTCGCGCAGCACCGTCACGAGCTCGTCGCGGGTGAGCGCGTCGATCATGCGCTCGGGGGCGCCACCGGTGCGGAGGGTCGTGAGCTGCGCGAGCGGCAGCGGGTCGATCTCGGGCATGGGTCAGGCGGTGCGCACCCGCACCTGGGCCTTGCCCAGCACGGTCGTCTCGCCGAAGGTCACGGTGAGGTCGATGCGGGCCTCCCCGTCGCTGACGGCGCCGACGGCCGCCACGACGTGCACATCGGCACCGTCCTCCGCGTCAACCAGCACGGGCCGGGTGAAACGCACCCCGTACTCGAGGATGCGTCCGGCGTCACCGAGCCACGGCACGACGGTCTCGACAGCGAGGCCCATCGTGAGCATGCCGTGTGCGAGGACGCCGGGAAGACCCACGCGCTGGGCGATGTCGTCGCGATAGTGGATGGGGTTGAAATCTCCCGACGCGCCCGCGTAGCGCACGAGCGCCTCGCGGGTCAGGTGCACGTCGCGCTCCGCGACGACGTCGCCGATCTGCAGGTCGGTCATTCGTCGCCTCCCACGAGAAGGATGGATGTCGCGGTCACGACGTGTGCGCCCGAGGCATCCGTGACCTCGGCCTCGCTGGTCACCATCGCACCCTTGCCGACGGCGCGGACGCCCGTGACCGACAGCGTGCCGACGAGCTCGTCGCCGGCGACGATAGGCCGTGTGTAGCGGAAGCGCTGCTCGGCGTGGATGAGGCGCTCGAGCACGATGCCCGAGTCGGGCTCGGCGAGCAGCTGCTGCAGGGTGAGGTCCTGGATGACCATCGCGAAGGTCGGCGGGGCGACCACGTCGGCGTAGCCGAGCGCCTGGGCGGCAGCCGGGTCGACGTGCTGGGGGTCGGTGGCGAAGACGGCGCGCGCGAACTCGCGCACCTTCTCACGGCCGACGATGTACGGGGCGGTCGGCGGGAAGACGCGGCCGACGAGCTCGGTGTTCACGGGCACCCGATCATCCTACCGAGGGGGCCCGGCCGCGCCCGGGAGGACGCTGGAGGTGCGCACCGTGGACGTCGGGGCGCGTCGGGGGTGCGCCTCCGGCGTCAGCGCGCCCGGCGCGCCGTGAGCGCCTTGCGCGCCATCTGCACCGCGATGAAGACGAGGTAGGCGGCGAGCAGCACGTTGCCGACGAAGGGATCGACGATCGTCGCGACCCACGCCCCGAGGGCGGTGGTGGCGCACGCGGCGATGCCGATGATCAGGCCTGCGGCGAGGTCGACGTTGTGGCGGCGGAGGTTGCCGACGGTGCCCGAGATCGCCGTCGGGATCATCATGAGCAGCGACGTGCCCTTGGCGATCAGGTCGCTCGCGCCGAACGCGAGCATGAGCACCGGGGTGACGACGATACCGCCGCCGACCCCGATGAGGCCCGAGACGACGCCGGTGACGACGCCCAGGGCGACGAGGGCGATCGCGGTGTACCACGCGACGTCGAAGGGCTCGCCGCGGGAGGGGATGACGAGGAAGAGGCTCACGACGACGACCGCGAGGAACGCCACGAAACCCCAGCGCAACGCGTTCCGCGACACCTTCGGCAGCAGCCAGGTGCCGATCTGGGCGCCCACGACAGCGCCCGCGGCGAGCAGCAGCGCGGGGATCCACGCGACCGATCCGTGCACCGCGTAGGAGATCACCCCGACGGCAGAGGTCGGCACGATGGCCGCGAGCGAGGTGCCGGCGGCGCGCCGCTGGTCGAAGCCGAGCAGCAGCACGAGCAGGGGCACGATGACCGTGCCGCCGCCGACGCCGAACAGGCCCGAGAGGAAGCCCGAGAGGAGCCCGATGCCGATGCACGCGAGCACGAGGCGGCGCGAGCGGGAGGCGGGGGCGGCGGGGAGCGACATCCTTCGGAGCCTAACCGCCCCGCCGGCGCTACTCGCGGCCGGGGTCGATCGGCGCGAAGCGGCCGAGGGCGCCACGGCCGACGAGACGGGATGCCGCGAGCGAGCCGGCGACCGCGAGGAAGATCGGCACGAGCAGGTCGAACCCGGTTCCGGTGAAGCCGACGATCAGCGCGATCGCCGTGAAGGGGGCCCGCATGTTGGAGGCGAGGAAGGCGGCCGCCGCGACGATCGCGAGCGCCGTGCCGTCGGCGCCCGGCCAGATGAACGCCCATCCGGCCGCGGCCGCCGCTCCGAGCGCCGCACCGATCGCGACGGAGGGCTGCAGGGTGCCGCCGATCGCGCCCGAGCCCAGCGAGATCGAGGTGGCGACGTACTTGAGCACGGCGAGCACGAGCAGCAGCAGTGCGGGCTGCGACAGGTCGAAGCCGGCGGTCGCGAGCGCACGCCCGTTGCCGAGTATCAGCGGGAACACGATGCCGACGGCACCGACGGCGGCGAAGACGACCGGAAGCGCGACGAGCAGCCTCCAACCGGTGGGCCGCAGCCCGGAGAGCCGCTTGGTGGTCGCGGCGAACCCGGTGGCACCGAGACCCATGAGGGGGCCGATGATGATCGCGGCGACGATGAGGGACGCATTCACCTCGACGGATGCCACGTGGTAGAGCGACTCGTCGGGCACGAGCGGGCGCGCGACGAGCGTCGCGATGGCGCTGACCGAGAGGGCTGTCACCGCCGCACCGATGCTGAACTGGGCCAGCAGGATCTCGACCGCGAACAGCGCACCGCCGAGCGGCACGTTGTAGACGGCGGCGAGGCCCGCGCCGGCGGCGGAGGCGATGAGGATGCGGCGCCAGCGGGCGTCGAGTCCGAACCACCGCACGATCTTCGAGCCCGCCATGGCCGAGAGCTCGCGCGGGGCGACCTCCTTGCCGATGGAGGCACCGAGACCCACGGATGCCACCTGCAGCACCGTGTCGATGAGCGTCTCCCACCACGGCATGGGCGTGCCGGCGACGCCCTCCTCGACGCTGGCGATGCGGCGACCGAAACGTCGCACCAGGTACCAGCCGGTGGCGGCGATCACGCCCGCGGCGGTGACGCTGACGAGCGGCAGCCACCACACGCTCGGGTAGGCGATGCCGTCGAGGAACGGCCCCTCCTCGTGCCCCCACACGAGATGCTCGATCGAGTGCACGATCCACACCAGCAGCAGGACGGCAAGGCCCGTGGCGACCCCGATCACGACGGTCGCAAGCCCCAGTCGCAGCAGCGTGAGCAGTGCCGGCAGACGTCGCGCGGGCAGGGCGCGGGCGGCGGATGTCACGCCGTCACGTTAGCGCACCCGGTGAGACGTGCCCGGCGCTCAGGGGGTCGGCCGCATACGCAGGTGGGTGACGCCGCCGTCGACGTCGAGCGCCGTGCCGGTCGTCGACCCGGACGCCGGGTGGGCGAGGTAGAGGATCGCCGCGGCGACCTCGGCGGGCGTGACCATGCGACCGGTGGCCTGGCGTGCGTCGAGGGCGGCCCGCTCGGCGACGGGGTCGGGGAAGTTCTGCAGCATCCGATCGACAAACGGCGTGGCGACGGTGCCGGGGCACACGCAGTTGACGCGCACCCCCTCGCGGACGTGGTCGGTCGCCATCGCCAGGGTGAGCGCGTACACCGCGCCTTTCGAAGCGCTGTAGAGCGCGCGCTGAGGCAGGCCGTTGCGCGCGGCGATCGAGCACACGTTCACGATCGCCGCGCGCTCCGAGCGCCGCAGCCACGGCAGCGCGGCGGCCGACGCGCGCGCCATGCCGATGACGTTCACGTCGAGCACGCGCGCCCATTCGTCGTCGTCGTTCTCCTCGACCGTGCCGATCGCGCTGATCCCCGCGTTGTTGACGAGCACGTCCACTCCGCCGAGCGTCGTGGCGAGCGCATCGATGGCCGCGGCGACCGATGTCCGCGAGCGCAGGTCGGCGGATGCGCCGATCGCCGCGCCCGGCAGGTCGTCGACGGCGAGGTCGAGCACGCCGACCGTGGCGCCGGCGTCCTGCAGGGCCTCGACGGTGGCGCGTCCGATACCCGAGGCGCCGCCGGTGACGATCGCGCGCACACCCCGCCAGGCGCCGGCGCTCATGCCGCCACGCACAGCTGGCGCGCCGTGCCCAGACCGTCGATGCTGAGCTCGACCCGATCGCCGGGGGCGAGGTAGACCGGGGTGGGCATGCCCAGTGCCACCCCCGCCGGGGTTCCCGTGTTCACGACGTCACCCGGCCGCAGAACCATGAACTGCGAGAGGTAGCGCACCACCTCGAGCACGCCGAAGATCATCGTCGAGGTCGACCCGTTCTGGCGCTGCTCTCCGTTGACCGACAGCCGCATCCCGAGGTCCTGCGGGTCCGCTACCTCATCGGCGGGCACCAGCCACGGACCGAGTGGGTTGAAGCTCTCGCAGCTCTTCCCCTTGTCCCACTGTCCCCCGCGCTCGAGCTGGAACTCGCGCTCGGACACGTCGTTCGAGATCGCGTAGCCGGCGATGGATGCCGCCGCCTCCTCGTCGCTCGCGAGGTAACGCGCGGTCGTGCCGATGACGACGGCGAGCTCGACCTCCCAGTCGGTCTTGCGCGACCCGCGGGGGATCAGGACCTCGTCGAACGGGCCGACGACGGTGCCCGGGTCCTTCATGAACACGACGGGCTCCTGCGGGATCGCGGCGCCGGTCTCCTCGGCGTGGTCGCGGTAGTTGAGCCCGATGCACACGACCTTCCCGGGGGTCGCGACCGGGGCTCCGATGCGCGCACCCGTCAGATCGATGCGCTCGAGTCCGCCGCCGCGCGCGGCGTCGCGGGCTCGCCGCAGCCCGTCGGCGGCGAGGAACGCGCCGTCGATGTCGTGCGTGAGCGGGCGCAGGTCGTAGTGCGCCCCCTCGTGCCGGAGCACGGGGATCTCGGCACCGGGCGCCCCGATGCGCATGAACTCGGTCACAGGTCCTCCTTCGCCCGGGCCAGACGCCCAGGGTCGATCCGATAGCACTCGGCGGCCGTACCGCCGAGCAGGCGGGAGCGCTCGTCGGCGCTCCAGGTGTCGCTGGCCCGCTGGATGCCCTCCCAGGTGCGGGCATATCCGCCGGCGATGAGGGAGATCGGCCAGTCGCTGCCGGCCAGCAGCCGGTCCGCGCCGAACAGCTCACGCGCGGCATCCAGCAGGGGGCGGATGTCCCCTGCCGCCCAGTCGGCGGGAGTGACGGCGGGGTACAGTCCGGAGACCTTCGCGTGCACACGGGGGTTCTCCGCGGCCGCGGCGAGCAGGCGCCGCCAGAGCGCGGTGTCGCCGCCGCCTCCCACGGGCGGCTTGCCGAGGTGGTCGATGATCAGCCGCAGGTCGGGATGGCGCTCCCCGAGACGCGGGAGGTGCGCGAGCGCGGCCGGTGACGCCGTCACGTAGTCGAACGCGAGGCCTGCGGCGGCGACCTGCGCGAGACCCGCGGCCACGTCGTCGCGCAGGATCCAGTCCGGATCGTCGCGCTCATGGATGAGCGCGCGCACACCGACGATCCGGTCGTCCTCCCGCAGCCGCTCGAGGGCGCGGGCCGTGGCGGCCGGGGCGTCGAGGGGCACCCAGGCGACGATGGCGACAACGGCCGGATCGGCATCCGCGGCCCGCTGCATGTGGGCGGTGTCGCGCGCGTCGTCCGCGGCCTGCACGAGCACGACCCCGGCGACGCCGGCGGCACGGCGGTCGGCCGCGACATCCGCCATCGTGAAGTCCCGGTAGAGCACGCCCGCCGCGGGGGTCAGCCAGTCGTAGTCGGCGACGGTGCGCGTCCAGATGTGCTGGTGGGCGTCGATGATCACGGCGCCACCGTGTCGATCGCGTCGTCGGCGACGAGGAGGCCGGTGGCGCGCAGGTCGTCCCAGAGCGCGACGGGGATGCGTGCGGCGAGACGGTCGAGGGTCGAGTCGACCTGATCGGCCGTGCGCATGCCGACGACGACCGACGCGGTCGCGGGGTGCCGCAGCGGGAACTGCACGGCCGCCTCCGGGAGGCGCACGCCGTGACGCTCGCACACCTCGGCGATGCGGGTGACGCGCTCGATGAGAGACTCCGGCGCGGGCAGGTAGTCGTAGGTGAGGCCGGCGGCGGGGCGATCGGCGCTGAGCAGACCGGAGTTGTAGACCGCCGCGGCGATCACGGCGACGCCCCGATCGAGCGCGGCGGGCAGGAGGTCCTCGGCGGCCCCCTGCTCCAGCAGGGTGTAGCGCCCGGCGAGCATGACGACGTCGACATCGCACTCGCGGACGAACCGCGCGAGCATCGCCGACTGGTTCATCCCGGCGCCGATCGCCCTCGTCACGCCCTGGTCGCGCAGCTCGATGAGGGTGTCCACGCCCGTCGTCGAGGCGGCCTCCCACTCGTGGTCGGGGTCGTGCAGATAGAGGATGTCGACGCGGTCGAGACCGAGCCGGGCGAGGCTCTCGTCGACCGAGCGCAGGATCGCGTCGCGGCTGAAGTCGAAGACGCGTCGGTGGGTGGCGGGCACGACGAACCCGTCGTCGGTGCCGTGGGGAGGCTCGTTCGGCTCGAGCAGCCGGCCCACCTTGGTGGAGATGACGTACTCGTCGCGCGGACGGGCGGCGAGGGCGGCGCCGAGGCGACGTTCGGAGAGGCCGAGTCCGTAGTGCGGCGCGGTGTCGAAGTACCGGATGCCGCGGCGCCAGGCCTCCTCGACCGCGCCCGCCGCCTCGTCGTCGGTCGTCACGCGGCCGAGGTTTCCCAGCTGCGCGGCGCCGAATCCGACGTCGGTGAGCCGGACGCCACGGGGCGAGGGTCGGGTGCTCATCATCAAGCCTCTCTCTTCCCTACAGTTCTAACATGTGATGTATGCTCTTTCCAGCACGACTCGTGCAGGAGCTTCTCGATCAAGGACGACATGAAGATCACCGGATACCGCGTGCTGCGCACCCACCGAGACTGGGGCCGCCCCATCGGCGACGTCAATGGGCACATCGCCTCGGGCATCACCGACGTGCCCGTCGTGCTGCTCGAGACCGACGCCGGGCTCACCGGAATCGGCACCGGCTCCGACCACGATCTCGATCGGCTCTTCCCCGCCCTCGAGGGCGAGGACCCCCGGGCCGTCGGCGCGCTCTACGACCGCATGCTCGCCCGCGTGTTCAAGGACGGTCACGGCGGGGCGACCTTCGGCGGGATCGGCACCTTCGACATGGCACTGTGGGACCTCAAGGCGAAGGCCGCCGGGGAGCCGCTGTGGCGCCTCATCGGCGGACGCGACCGCTTCGTCGCCGGCTATGCGTCCGGCCTCGACATCGCCCTCGACGACGAGTCCCTCGCGACGTTCTACTCGGCCATGGCCGATCGCGGCTTCACGAGCGGGAAGCTCAAGGGCGGGCGTGACGCGGATGTCGACATCCGGCGCCTCGGCATCGTCTCCGACGCCCTGCGCCGCAACACCTCGCGGCCCGCGCTCATGCTCGACGCGAACGAGTCGTGGAACCTCAAGCAGGCCGTGCGCTATGTCAGCGCGGTCGAGGAGCACCACGACCTGACCTGGATCGAAGAGCCGCTGCGCCGGTGGGATGCCGCGGGCCACGCCCGCCTCACGCGGTCGATCCGCGCGGCTGTGGCGACCGGCGAGAACCTGACCGGACTCGAGCAGTACCGTGCGCTGTTCGACCACGGCGCCGTCGACATCGTGCAGTCGGGATGCGTCTGGGGCATCACCCACTTCCTGCGCGTCGCCCACGCCGCCCATGCCCGGGACCTGCCGATCAGCCCGGTCGGCCTCACCGCCAACGAGGCGGTGGCGCACGCCGCCGCGGGTGTGCCCAATCATCTCGCCGCCGAGGTGCAGGACCTCGGCATGCCGTTCGGCCTCGCGATCGACCGCGAGATCGCCGACGGCGGGATCGTCCTCGGCGACACCCCCGGACACGGCATCACGGTCGATGAGGACGCCATCGCGACCGAGCGACGCAACGGCAGCTGGACCGTTCCCGAAGGACCCCACGTGCGCTCCCGCCGCACCGGACTGCGTCTCGTCGCCGACGACGCCCCGCACGATCGGGAGGTCTGAGGTGCTGCTCCGTGAGGGACTCCACCGCGTGGTCGCACCCCTCGGCGAGCGCGTCGTCGCGCTCTACCTGCTCGAGGGCCCCGAAGGGATCCTCCTGTGGGACACCGGCGTCGCCGACAGCGTCACGGGCACGCTCCTCCCCTATCTCGCCGACGCCGGAATCGATCCGGCGCGCATCCGCTGGGCGATCAACTCCCACTGCGATTTCGATCACACCGGCGGCAACGCCGCCCTTCGCGAGGCGGTGCCGCACGTCGCCCTGTTCGCCGGCGCCGACGACCTTCCGCTCGTGACCGACCTCGATCGCCTGATCGCCGAGCGCTACGGCGAGTTCCGCGTCTCGGACGGCTTCGACGACCCGGCCGAGACCACCGCCCACATCCGCGCGGTCACGGGCCTCGTCGACGATGTGACGCCTCTCACCGGAGGCGAGACGTTCGACCTCGGCGACCGCCGCATCGTCGTCCTCGCCGCGCCCGGCCACAGCCCCGGTCATCTCGCGCTCTGGGACGATCGCTCGCGTGCGCTCCTCATCTCCGATGCGACACTCGGCACGACGGTGCCCTACGCCGACGGGAGCGCCGCGTTCCCCCCGACCTACCGCGATACCGACGACTACCTGCGCACGCTGGCCGGCTTTCGCACGCACGGGGCAGACCTGCTCCTCACGGCGCACTACCCGCTCTACGAAGGCACCGAGGTCGAAGGGTTCCTGGCGGCATCCGAGCAGTACGTCGACGTGCTCGACGCGGCGATCTCGCGTGTGCTGAGCACCACCGAGGACCTCACGACGCTCGAGATCGTGCGTCTCATCGCCGCCGAGGTCGGGACGTGGCCGGACGCCGCCGCCGACTACCTCGTCTTCCCGGTGACGGGAAACCTCGAGCGGATGCAGCAGCGCGGGCTCGTGCGGCAGTCCGCCCGCGGCGAGCGCCGCACGTGGCTGCGGAGCGCCGCGTGAGCCGCGTGCGCCTCGGCGCGATCGGTGCCGGATGGTGGGCGACCAGCAACCACTTCCCGATCTTCCAGGCGCGGGAGGACGTCGAGCTCGTGGGCGTCTGCGGTCTGGGCGACGACGTGTTCGCCGTGCGTGACCGGTTCGGCTTCGGCATGGCCACGCACGACATCGACGAGCTGCTCGATGCGGGCCTCGACGCGGTCGTCATCACGACCCCGCACGACCTGCACTACCCCGCGGCGGTCGCCGCCCTCGATCGCGGACTGCACGTGCTGTGCGAGAAGCCGATGACGCTGCACGCCGGGCAAGCCTGGGACCTCGCCCGGCGTGCGGAGACGGCGGGAGTGCACCTGCTCGTCCCCTACGGCTGGAACTACAAGCCGTTCACCGTCGCCGCGAAGCGCCTGCTGGACGAGGGGGCGATCGGGGAGATCCAGTACGCCCTGTGCCACATGGCCTCGCCGACGCGAGGTCTGTTCGGCGGCGACCCGACCCACATGCTCGAGCGCTGGGAGTCGGCCACCGCGCCCCAGCAGAGCACCTGGGCCTCACCCGCGCACGGCGGCGGGTATGCCCACGGTCAGGTCACGCACTCGTCCGCGCTGCTCTTCTGGCTGACCGGGCTGCGCGCCCGGACCGTCGCCGGACGCACGGCGCACGCCGGCTCCGCCGTCGACCTCTTCGACGCGGCGGTGGTGCGGTTCGACAACGGCGCGCTGGCGTCACTCTCGGGTGCGGCGACCCTCGCAGACGGCGATCCGTACCAGGTGGACATCCGGCTCTTCGGCAGCGACGGCGTGCTGATGATCGACGTCGAGCGCGAACGAGTGCGCCTCAGCCGTTACGACGGCGGACACGAGGAGCTCGTTATCCCGCCGGGTGAGGGTGAGTACGAGTGCCTGGTGCCGCCGGCGAGGTTCATCGACCTGATCACCGGAGCGCACACCGACAACAACAGCACGGCGGATGTCGCGGCCCGATCCGTGGAGCTCATCGAGGCGCTCCTGCGCTCATCCGCCGACGACGGACGGGAGGTCCGGATCCATGACTGATCACGACGAACCGCGCGGGGTGCTCTCGGGCTACCGCGTCATCGACTGCTCGATCGCGATGGCGGGGCCGTTCGCCGCCCAGCGCCTCGGCGATCTCGGTGCCGACGTCATCAAGGTCGAGCCGACCGCCGGCGAGTGGCAGCGTTTCGCGTCCGCCGGCGGCGCTCGGGGAAACCGCATCAACGTGTCGTTCCTGTCGCTGAACCGCAACAAGCGCTCTCTCGCGATCGACCTGAAGTCGGTCGAGGGCGCGGCGGCGGTGCGCGCGCTGCTGGCGACCGCCGATGTGTTCCTGCAGAACTACCGTCCGGGAGTGGCGGCCCGCCTGGGCCTCGACTACGAGAGCGTGCGCGCGGTCAATCCGTCGATCGTCTACGTCTCGATCTCGGGCTACGGCGAGACGGGCCCGTACGCGACGCGCCCCGGGCAGGACCTTCTCGTGCAGGCGATGTCGGGGGCGATGCTCTCGGCCGGCCGCGCCGGGGAGCCTCCGTCGCCCGCCGGCCAGTACCTCGCCGATGCGGTCACCGCCTCGACGGCGTTCGAGGGCGTGCTCGCGGCGCTCCTCCACCGTGAGCGCACCGGGGAGGGCCAATTGGTGACCGTCAACATGCTCGACGCGCTGACGACCCTGCAGATGCAGGAGCTGTCGGTGTTCACGGTCGGCGGTGTGCCCCAGGAGCGTGGCTCCGAGCCGAACGCGCACGTGTACATCCGGGCGCCGTATGGCGTGTTCGCCACGGCCGACGGCTACCTCGCGCTGGGCTTCGCCGACCTGGATACGCTCGGGCGACTGATCGACGAACCGACCTTCGCCGGCATGGATCCCGAGGTCGAGGGCTGGACGCACCGCGATGAGCTCTACCGCCGCACGGCCGACCGCCTGCGCGCGAAGACGACCGACCACTGGCTGGAGACGCTCCTCCCGGCGGGTATCTGGGCAGGACCCGTCTACGGCTATGCCGATCTCGTGGCCGATCCGCAGATCGCCCACAACGGCACGTTCGTCACCTACGACCACCCGACCGAGGGGACGATCAGCGTCCCCGGGTTTCCGTACCGCTTCTCGGCCACACCGCCGCGCATCGACCGCGGTGCCCCGCTCGTCGGGCAGCACACACGCGAGCTGCTCGACGAGCTCGGCCTCGACGCCGACGACCTGCTCGGACGCGGCGTGGTCGCCGAGACCGTGCTGACGCCGGCCGACACGCTGTCATGACGCACTATCGCGGGCTCACCTGGGACCATCCGCGCGGCACCGATGCGCTGCGCGCCGCCGCGGCGGCGTTCTCGGCGGACGGACCCGACACGCTGACATGGGAGGCGCAGCCGCTCGAGGGGTTCGAGTCCGCCCCGATCGAGCGGATCGCGGCGGAGTTCGACCTGGTCGTGCTCGACCACCCCCACCTGGGCGACGCGCGGGCCCATGATGCGCTGCATCCGCTGGACGCGCTGTTCTCGACGGACGAGCTCACCGCATGGTCGGATGCCGCGGTCGGCCCGAGCTTCACCAGCTACGTGCTCGAGGGTCGCCCGTGGGCGCTGCCGCTCGACGCCGCCACCCAGGTGGCGGCGTGGCGGCCTGACGCCCTCGATGCGGCGCCGGCGACCTGGGACGAGGCCGTGGCGCTCGCCTCGCGCACAGCACGCGTCGCGCCGAGCCTGGCAGGCCCGCACGCGTTCCTGAGCTGGTGCTCGATCGCGGTCGGCCTCGGCGAGGAGCCGGCGCGCGGCGACATCCTGCTCTCCCGCGCCACCGGCGCCGAGGCCCTGCGTGTGCTGCGCGCCCTTCACGGCAGCGCACCCGCGGGGACGATCGGGCAGAACCCGATCTCCCTGCTCGAACGTCTGCGCACCGGTGACGACCTCGACTACCTCCCCCTCGTGTACGGCTACGTAACCTACGCCCAGGGCGAGGGGGGCGTGCGGTTCGGCGCCCCACCCACCGCGGGCCCGCGGATCGGATCGACCCTCGGCGGGACCGGCATCGCCATCAGTCGGCGATGCTCGCCGTCCGCGGCGCTCATCGACCACCTGCGCGCACTCATGTCCAGCGACCTGCAGCGCGGCCTCATCCCCGCGCACGCCGGCCAGCCGAGCGCCCGTGCTGCGTGGACCGACGAAGCTGTCGACTCCGCGTCCGGGGGCTTCTACAGCAGCACGCTCACCACGATCGACCAGGCATGGGTGCGGCCGCGATTCGCCGGCTACATCCCCTTCCAGTCGGCGGCATCGGCGCTGCTGCGCGCCGGCGTCACCGACGACATCGAGACCGGGACGGTCCTCCACGAGCTCGAGGAGCTCTTCCACACCGCCCGAGCAGCCGCAGCCACCCCCGAGAGGATGCCCGCATGAGTCCCCTGACCGAGGAGTCGACCTTCGTCTCGCGCATCGCGGAGGTGGTGGTCGAGGTCGAGGACGGCGTCGCCGTGCTCACGATCTCGCGCCCCGAGAAGCTCAACGCCGTCACGCCGGAGATGTCGGCGGAGCTCGAGCGCGCCGCGCACTGGATCAACGACAGCGACCGCGTCCGCGCCGTCGTGCTCACCGGCGCAGGCGAGCGGGCGTTCTGCGCCGGATCCGACATCCGCACGCTCGACGCGTACGCCAGCCCCTGGGCGTTCCGCAACCGCCGCGACTACTGCGACGCCCTGCGAGAGGTGCGCAAGCCCGTCATCGCGGCGGTCAACGGCTACGCCTTCGGGGGCGGCCTCGAGACCGCGTTGACCTGCGACATCCGACTCGCGTCCTCGTCTGCGAGCTTCGCGGCGCCGGAGGTCAAGCTCGGCTGGATCGGCGGCGGCGGGATGTCGCCCCTGCTCGCGGCGGCCGTCGGACCCGGCAACGCCGCAATGATGCTCATGACCGGAGACGCGATCGACGCCGAGACCGCGCTGCGCTGGGGGCTCGTCTCGGAGGTGCTCGCCCCCGACGACCTGCTCCCGCGGGCACGCGGCCTGGCGCAGACGATCGCCGCCCGCCCGCCCATCGCCGTGGAGACCGCGAAGGCGAACCTCGTCGCGGCCGCCGACCTGCCGCGCAGCGGTGCGATGGCGTACGAGCGCGAGATGCAGGCGATCACCTTCGCGACCCGCGATGCCGCAGAGGGTCGCGCGGCGTTCGCCGAGCGACGCGCGGGCGTCTTCGAAGGACGGTGAGCGGGATGACGACGACGTGGCACGGCGGCGCGACCGCCGCCCTCCCGACAGATGCCGCCGACGCCCTGCTGGTCGGACGGGTCTGGGACCCCGCGGCCGAAGGTCCGTCGGTCGTGGCCGTGCGCGGCGACGACGTGATCGACCTCAGCGCGAGCTTCCCGACGATGCGCGCGCTCACCGAGAGCGCCACGCCGGCGGCCGCCGTGCGCGCCGCCTCCGGCCGGCGGCTCGGCTCCGTGGACGCCGTGATCGCGAACACGCCCGTCGAGGCGCGCGACCCGCGGCATCCGTGGCTCCTCTCCCCGATCGACCTGCACGTCGTCAAGGCGGCGGGGGTGACGTTCCCGGTCTCGATGCTCGAGCGCATCATCGAGGAGCGCGCGCACGGCGACCTCGACCTCGCCGCCGACATCCGCGACGAGGTGCTCGGCACGCTCGGCGACGACCTGCAGTCGCTCGTCCCCGGGTCGCCCGAGGCGATGGCGCTCAAGCACCTGCTCGTCGAGCGCGGACTGTGGAGCCAGTACCTCGAGGTGGGCATCGGCCCGGACGCCGAGGTGTTCACCAAGGCTCCCGTGCTCGCGACGGTCGGCGCCGCCACCGATGTGGGAGTGCGCAGCGACTCGGCGTGGAACAACCCGGAGCCCGAGGTGGTGCTGGTCGTGTCCTCGCGCGGAGAGATCGTCGGGGCGACGCTCGGCAACGACGTGAACCTGCGCGACATCGAAGGGCGCAGCGCCCTGCTGCTCGGGCAGGCGAAGGACAACAACGCATCCGCCTCCGTCGGCCCGTTCGTACGCCTGCTCGACGGGCGCTTCACCCTCGACGCGCTGCGTGCGCAGACCGTGACGCTCGAGGTCGTCGGCGCCGACGGGTTCACGATGGTGGCCGAGTCGCCGCTCGCTCTCATCAGCCGCGACCCCGTCGACCTCGTCGCCCAGACGATCGGTCCGAAGCACCGCTATCCCGACGGTTTCGTGCTCTACCTCGGCACGATGTTCGCCCCGGTGCAGGATCGGGACGCCCCCGGGCTCGGATTCACCCACCACCCCGACGACGTCGTGCGCATCGGCTCGCCGGCGCTCGGCACGCTCGTCAACCGCGTGCGCCATGCCGAGACGGTCGAGCCGTGGGCCTTCGGCCTGCACGACCTGTTCGCCTCGCTCGCGCGGCGCGGTCTCCTGACGGACGGAGCATCCCGATGACCCTGACCTCCACCGATCCGCGCACCGGCGTCGCGTCCCCGACGGCCCTCGAGGCCACCTCGGATGCTCAGGTCGACCGCATCGCGACGGCTGCGGCATCCGCCGCCGACGAGCTCAGACGGATGCCCCGGGCCGCCCGGGCAGCGCTGCTGCGTCGCATCGCCGACGAGATCGAGGCCGACCGGGACGCACTCGTCGCGATCGCGGCGGCAGAGACCGGACTCGCTGAGCCGCGTCTGAACGGCGAGCTGACCCGATCGGCGTTCCAGTTCCGGTTGTTCGCCGATGCCGTCGACGAAGGCGGCTACCTCGAGGCGGTCATCGACCACGCGGGTGACACGCCCATGGGTCCCGGTCCCGACATCCGCCGCATGCTCGTGCCGATCGGCCCGATCGCGGTGTTCGGCTCGAGCAACTTCCCGTTCGCGTTCTCCGTGCTCGGCGGCGACACGGCATCTGCCCTCGCGGCGGGCAACCCCGTCGTCGTGAAGGCGCATTCGTCCCACCCCCTCACCTCGGCGCGCTCGTTCGCGGCGCTCGAGGCGGCGGCCCGTGCGGCGGGCGCGCCCGACGGCGTGCTCGGCATCGTCTACGGCCAGCAGGCCGGCGCCGCGCTCGTCGCACATCCCCGGGTCGCCGCGGTCGGGTTCACCGGCTCGCTCCACACCGGACGTGTCCTGCGGGAGATCATCGAGTCCCGCGAGAACCCGATCCCGTTCTACGGCGAGCTCAGCAGCCTGAACCCGCTGATCGTCACCCCGGGCGCGGTGACGGCGCGGGGGGCCGACATCGCCGCCGGGCTCTTCGCCTCGGTGACCGGCTCGGCGGGTCAGCTGTGCACGAAGCCCGGCGTCGTCTTCATCCCGCGGGACGGCGACGCGGTCGTCGACGAAATCGTGCGTCTCGCGAAGGATGCCGCGGCCCAGCCGCTGCTCAACGGCGGCATCCACGCCTCGCTGTTCCGCATCGAGCACGCGCTCGTCAGCGCGGGCGGCGCGCACGCCCTGGTGCCGGCGCGGGTGGGCGACACCGGTTTCACCGCGACCCCGGCGGTGCTGGAGATCGATGCCGCGCAACTCACCCCGGCGGCGACCGAGGAGGCGTTCGGCCCGCTCGTCGTGGTGGTGCGGTACGACACGCTCGACGACGTGCTCGCCGCCCTGGACGCCGTGCCCGACTCTCTCACCGCGACTGTCCACGCACAGCCCGACGAGCTCGACGCGGCGGGCCCCCTTGTCGACGACCTCTCCCGGCGCGTCGGCCGGCTCGTGTTCAACGGCTACCCGACGGGCGTGCGCGTCTCGTGGGGTCAGCACCACGGTGGCCCGTGGCCGGCGACGAACACGCTCCACACCTCGGTCGGCGTGACGGCGATCCGGCGGTTCCTGCGCCCCTTCGCCTGGCAGGACGCCCCGGAGGCGCTGCTGCCGATCGAGCTGCGCGACGCCACGACGAGCGTGCCGCGTCGCGTGGACGGAATTCTGCGCCTGGCTACACTGGGCGCATGACCCTCGACCGCCCCGCCTCCGGCGCGACGTCGAGCGTGTTCGGCTCCGCGCCCGCGCGCCTGCCGGCGGCCCGTCTGGGCGTCGCCGTGGTGCGCGACCTCGTCGGCGTCGTCATCAACGGCGAGGTCGCCCCCGGCGACACGCTGCCCCCGGAGGAGCGCCTCGCGCAGCACTTCGGGGTCAGCCGCACGGTGATCCGCGAGTCGGTGAAGCGCGTCGAGGAGAAGGGGCTCGTCTCGGTCGCGCCCGGTCGCGGCACGACCGTGCAGCCCCCCACCTCGTGGAACGTGCTCGATCCGGTGGTGCTGTCGGTGATGGTCGAGAACGACGATTCGCTGGGTGTGCTCGATGAGCTCGCCGTCGTGCGCTCGGCCCTCGAGGGCGCGATGTCCGCTGCGACCGCCGAGCGGCGCACCGATGACGAGCTCGCCCGTGTCGAGGCGGCGCTGGCGCACATGGAGGAGTCGATCCACGACGTCGACGCCTACGCGCAGGCCGACGCCGACTTCCACTTCCTGCTCATGGAGCTTTCGGGCAACCAGCTCGCCAGCAACATCACGCAGATCCTGTTCCAGCGGGCTCGCTCCAGCTCGCGGTTCGTGCAGAACCAGACCGACGAGGCCTTCCGTCTCACGCTCGACGAGCACCGCCGCATCTACGACGCGATCGTCGCAGGCGATGCGGATGCCGCTGCTTCCGCGATGCGCTCCCACATCGTCGACGCCTGGCAGCGTCGTCGCCTCCCGACGCGGCGCGATCCGTCCTGACGGGCGTCAGTCGAGGTGCCACGCCTCGTCGAGCTCGACCCAGTTGGCGGCGCCCGACGACTCGTCGAACGGACGCTGGCACGGCCCGGTGCGCGCCCACCATTCCTGGGTGACGGGATCGGCGGCCATCCGCCGCTGGTCGGCGGCGTAGTCGTCGCCGATGTACTCGTAGTAGCCGAACAGCACGTCGCCGGTCACGAAGATCGTGAAGTTGCGGATGCCGCAGGCCGTGATGGTGGCCTCCACCCCGGGCCACACCGCCCGGTGCAGCGCGAGGTACTCCTCACGCCTCTCCGGGGCGGTGCGGGCCACCATGCCGAAACGGCGCACGCTCACTCCTTGGTGCCACCCGCGGTCATTCCCGTGACCAGGAACCGCTGGGAGAACAGGAAGATGATGAGCACAGGGGCGACGGACAGCAGCGTCGCGAGGGCGAGCGTCGGCATGTCGATCGTCACCGACCCCGCCGAGGTCGGGTTGAACAGCGGCACGTTCGAGAGCAGTTCGGCCAGGCCCACCTGGATGGGCGACTTGCGGCCGGGAGCCATGACGAACGGCAGGAAGTAGTTGTTCCAGTTGCCGACGAGGTTGAAGAAGCCGACGAGCGCGATCACCGGCGTCGCGAGCGGCATCGCCACCGACCAGAACACCCGGAACTCGCCCGCACCGTCGATGCGCGCCGCGTTGAGGAGGTCGCGCGAGACGCTCGTCGAGAAGTAGATGTACGTCAGATAGACCCCGAACGGGAAGAACGAGAAGGGCAGGATGACCGCCAAGGGGGTTCCGACCAGCTTCACCGCGCTGAGCTCGAGGAACACCGGGAGGACGAGCGCGGTGCTGGGGATGAGCATGACCACGAGGGTCACGGCGAGCAGCGCCCGGCGCAGCCGGAACTCCGTCAGCGCGAGGGCGTAGCCGGCAGGGATGCTCACGGCGAGGGTGATCACGAGGGCGACACCGCTGTAGAGCACCGAGTTGCCGAGCCACGTCCAGACGATGCCGTTCTGGAAGGTCATCAGGTTGTGCCAGTTGGTCGCGAGCGCGTCGAGGGACCCGATGCTGAACGGGTTGTCGACCAGCAACTGCCGGGCGTCCTTCGTCGGGGCCAGCAGCAGCCAGACGAGCGGCAGGGCGAAGAACACGACGAAGAACGCGGCCACGACGAGGGCGAGCACCCGCCCGACCCAGCGTCCCGGGGCGAAGCCGGTGCCGCGCACGGCGTGCGGCTCGGTCGTCGTGAGCGGTTCACGCACGTCGATGTCAATCACGCTCAAAGAGACCACCCCGGAAGACGAAGAAGGTGGCGAGTCCGAGCGCCACGACGAGCAGCATGAGCGAGATCGCGGCGGAGCCGTTGAAGTCGTTCTGCTTGAAGGCGAAGAGATAGGCGAGCTGGTTGAGCGAATAGTCCGGCGGGACGACACCCTTCGACGCCTGCGAGAGCACGCGGGGTTCGACGAACAGCTGCGTTCCGGCGGCGAGGGACATGATCCCCATGTAGGAGATCCACTTCTTCATGAGGGGCAGCTGGATGTACCAGGCGGTCTTGACGGCACCGGCGCCGTCGATGCGGGCGGCCTCCATGACCTCCACCGGGATGTTGTTGAGCGCGCCGTACATGATGACGATCCATCCGCCGGCGCCGGTCCAGAACGCGATGACGGTGAAGACGACGGGCAGGTTCTCCAGCGACACCGTCTGCACGAAGGACTGCAGGCCCAGCATGTTGAGCACGCCCGAGACCGGGCTCACCGTCGGGTCGAGCAGGAACAGCCACAGCATCACGCTCGAGGCCCCGGCGAGCGCGCCGGGGATGTAGTAGATGAACCGCACCGTCGAGGAGAGCCAGCGCGCCCCGATCGCGTGCACGATCAGCGCGAGAAGGACGACGAACACGGTCTGCATCACGAGCCAGATCACGAGGTACACCGCGACGTGCTGCACGGCGGGCCAGAAACGGTAGTCGTCGAACACCTTCGCGAAGTTGGCGACGCCGACGAAGGCGCCGTTCTTGGTGAAAGCCAGGTAGACGGCGTAGAGGGCCGGGATGACCCCGAACAGAAGCAGCAGCACGCTGTATCCGCTCGAGAACGCGTACCCCATGACGGCTTGGGCGCGGGTGGGGTTCCTCCGCGCGGCGGCGTCCCGCCGCCGACCCCGTGAGGAGCCGACGGCGGGCGCCGTCATCGTGTCGACAGTGATGATGTGTTCCTTCCGCTGCGGTGCGGGGCTGTCACTGGATCGTGTATCCCTGGACCTTCGCCTCGTTGACCATCTCGGTCTTCCAGTCGGAGGTGAGGGAGGCGAGGGTCTTGCCCGCGGCGAGGCCCGGGACGACAACCTTCGCATACGCGGTCTCGGGGCTGAAGCTGGGGTAGCCCCAGCCCGACCAGATCTCGCCCGCGGCATCCGTCACGTTCTTCTCGAAGTCGCCGACGAAGTAGCCGCCGCTGGCCTGCTTGGCGATCCACTTCTGCGCGGCCGAGGCGTATGCGGGGTAGCCCGGCGCGAGGTCGACCTGGTACTCGTCGGCGCTCGTCACGAACTGCAGGAACGTCTTGACGGCCTCGAGGTTCTTCGTGTGGCTGGAGGCGTACCAGACGCCGCCGCCCACGTTGCCGGTGCCGATCGAGTCGCCGTTCCAGTGGAGCGGCACTCCGGCGCCGATCTGGCCGGCGGGGACGTTCAGGCTGTCCTTGCTCTGGAAGATCGCTCCGGTGTACCAGACCGGGCCGGGCATGCCGAGCACCTTGCCCTGGTACTTCTTCACGAAGTCGGCGCTGAAGACGCTGTCCTGGACGAGAGTGCCGTTCTTGAGCATGTGGTCGATCAGGTCGGTCATCTTCTGCGACTTCGGGTCGTCGAAGTTGCTCGAGAAGGTCGACGCGGTCGACTGGAAGATCGGCGCCTGGGCTCCGTAGTAGTACACGTAGGTGCCGACGAACGAGTCGCCGACCGATCCGAGGATGTAGCCCGGGTGCTCGGCGGCGAGCTTGTCACTGAGGGCCGCGTAGTCCTCCCACGTCTGCGGGATCTGGTAGCCGAACTGGGTGAACAGCGACTGGTCGTACCAGAAGACGACCTGTGCGAGGTCGTTGCGCAGTCCGTACACCGTGCCGTCGACGGTCACCGGGTCGAGCGCGCCCTTCGAGAAGCCGTCGAGGAAGCTCTGGTCGAACCATCCCTTGTTCAGGGGCGCCGCGAAGGCCTGCTGGCCGTTGTTCTCCTTCGATGCCCATGAGGCGTCGTTCGTCTGGGTCGACCAGACGACGTCGGGCCAGCCCTCCCCCGACTGGTCGAAGAGGGAGATCTTGGTCTGGAAGGACCCGGACCCACCGGCGTTGCCGTCGTAGGTCTCCTTGTTGACCTTGATGTTCGGGTACTTCTTCTCGAACGCGGCGACCGCCGGCTCGCGCGCGGCATCCACCCACACCGTGATCGCACTGTCGGCGACCTGGTCGGCGGGCGTGAAGCCGAGACCGCTGTCGGTGGCCGTGCCGGTGCTGGATCCGCTGCAGGCGGAGAGCACCAGCAGTGCGGTGGCGGCGGTGGCGATGAGGGCGGCGGATCGGGAGAGGCGGGTGAAGCGTCTTTGCTGTGGAGCCATTGCTCGTCCTTTTCTGGTCGACGTCGTTGACGACTCGCGGCCGGACTGGCCGGCGGGTGAGTTGATTAGATCATACATGTGACCTATTAGCAATGAACCCCTGTTCTCGGCCCGGATCGACTGTTACATTCGTCTTACGTCATACCTTTGGAGTGCCATGCGTACAGTGCAGTACCTCGGCGACGCGACCGTCGCCGTCGCCCATGTCGAACCCACCCCGCCGCCGCGCGGCTACGTGCAGATCGCCGTCGCGTACACCGGGCTGTGCGGCACCGACCTCCATGTCGTGCACGGAAGCATGGACTCCCGCGTGACGACCCCTCTCAGTTTCGGGCACGAGATGAGCGGCACGGTAGCCCGCATCGGCGAGGGCGTGTCGGGATGGCGGATCGGCGCACCCGTGACCGTCATGCCGCTCTCGTGGGACGGCACCTGCCCCGCCTGCCGTGCGGGTCACTCCCACATCTGCCAGAACCTCGACTTCATCGGCATCGACTCCCCCGGCTCGCTGCAGGAGTTCTGGAACGTTCCGGCGGAGACCCTCGTCGCCCTCCCCGACGGACTCCCGCTCACCCACGCCGCACTCGTCGAGCCGACCGCCGTCGCCGTGCATGACGTGCGACGGTCGGGTCTGCGGCACGGCGACAAGGCCGTCGTGATCGGCGGCGGGCCGATCGGAACGCTCATCGCGACGGTGGCGCGCCGGTTCGGCGGTGAGGTCGTGCTGGTCGAGCTCGATGAGCGTCGTCGCGCGCAGGCCGCCTCGCTCGGATTCACGACCCTCGATCCGACGAGCGTGGACCAGGTCGCGTGGATCGAGGAATGGACGGGCGGCGCCGGCGCCGATGTCGTCTTCGAGGTCTCGGGCTCGGCGGCTGCCGTGCGCGGGGCGACGGCGCTCGCGAAGGTTCGGGGAACTCTCGTCGTCGTCGCGATCCACGGCGTGCCGCGTGAGATCGACCTGCAGCGGGTGTTCTGGCGGGAGCTGACCATCGTCGGCGCCCGCGTGTACGAACGCGCCGACTTCGAGACGGCGGTCGAACTCCTCGCCGAGGGCCACATCCCCGCCGATGCGCTCATCACGCGCATCGTGCCGCTGAGCGAGACCGCCGCCGCCATCGCCGACCTCGAGCAGGGGCTCGCGATGAAGGTGCTCGTCGACGTGGCGGATGCCTCGTGAGCTCGCCGTTCGATCTCACCGGACGTACCGCGGTCGTCACGGGGGCGCGGCGCGGGATCGGCTTCGCGATGGCCCGCGCCTTGGCGACCGCCGGCGCGGACATCATCGCGGTGAGCTCGCAGATCGAGGAATCGGGCAGTGCCGTCGAATCGGTCGTGCGCGGCCTCGGGCGCCGGTTCCGCGCCCTGGCGTGCGACCTGTCCGATCGTGACGCCGTCGACCGCCTGGTCGGCGCACTCGACGAAGAGCGTGTCGACGTGCTGGTCAACAACGCCGGCACCATCCTCCGGGCGCCGGCGGCGGAGCATCCGATCGAGTGGTGGGACGAGGTGCTCGACGTCGACCTGCGCAGCCAGTTCGTGCTCGCCCAGGCGGCCGGCCGGGCCATGATCGAGCGCGGCACCGGGAAGATCATCTTCACGGCGTCGCTGCTGAGCTTCCAGGGCGGCATCAACGTACCCGGCTACGCCGCGGCGAAGTCGGGGATTGCGGGGCTGACGCGGGCGCTCGCGAACGAATGGGCGCCTCGGGGTGTCAACGTGAACGCGATCGCGCCGGGCTACATCGCCACCGACAACACCGCCGCGCTGCGCGCCGACGAGGAGCGGTCGGAGAGCATCCTCGCCCGCATCCCCGCGGGACGCTGGGGCACGGCCGAGGATCTCGGCGGCGCCACGGTGTTCCTCGCCTCGGCGGCGTCGGACTACGTGTCGGGCGTCGTGCTCCCCGTCGACGGCGGATGGCTCGGACGATGACG
Source organism: Microbacterium sp. 71-23 (assembly GCF_001897265.1). NCBI lineage: Bacteria > Bacillati > Actinomycetota > Actinomycetes > Micrococcales > Microbacteriaceae > Microbacterium > Microbacterium sp. 71-23. The sequence continues at coordinate 252,824 of NZ_MKSL01000012.1, read as the reverse complement.
GGCATCCCCGGCACCATCCTTCCCGTGGTCACCGTCTCGGCGGAGGAGGATGCCGTGGAACTCGCTCGCGCCCTCGCCGCGGGCGGAGTACGGGCCATCGAGATCACTCTGCGCACACCCGAGGCAGCGGCCGCGATCCGCGCGGTCGCCGCGGAGGTGCCCGAGATCACCGTGGGAGCCGGCACCGTGACCGACGGCCGCTTCGCCCGCGCCGCCTGCCAGGCGGGCGCGGCCTTCCTCGTGAGTCCGGGGCTCAGCGAGAGCGTCGCCGCCGCCGCGCGCAGTCTCGCGGTGCCGTTGATCGCGGGCGTCGCGACGGGAACCGAGCTGATGCGCGCGGTCGGCATGGGGCTCGAGGTCGTGAAGCTCTTCCCCGCACACCTCCTCGGCGGCGCCGCCGCCGTCGACGCCTTCTCGGCACCCTTCCCCGGGCTGTCGTTCGTGCCGAGCGGCGGCGTCGACGCCGCGAACCTCGCCGACTATCTCGCACGACCCGCGGTCGGCGCCGTCTCGGGCAGCTGGCTCGTTCCCCGGGGACCCCTCGACGCCGACGCCCTCGCGGAGGTCACCCGACGCGCAGCCGCGGCGACGGAGACCGTGCGGCGCCTGCGGGGCGACGAATGAGCGCCGACCTCGTCACGCTGGGCGAGACCATGGCGCTCGTGCGCGCGACGGAGGTCGGCTCCCTCGAGCACGTCACCGGGATGCGGCTCTCGGTGGGGGGTGCGGAATCGAACGTCGCGATCGCTGCGCGGCGACTGGGCGCATCGGTCGCGTGGATCGGACGGGTGGGCGACGACGGCGCGGGACGGCGCATCACGCGGGAGCTGCGCGCCGAGGGCGTCGACGTGCACGCCCACGTCGATGACGGTGCCGGCACCGGGATGATGCTGAAGTCTCATCCGTCGGCGACGACGACCGAGGTGACCTACGGCCGACACATGAGCGCGGGCAGTCGCCTCGCTCCCGACGATCTTCCGGCCGACGTGTTCGCGACGGCGCGGATCGTGCACGTGACCGGCATCACCCCGGCACTGTCGGCGTCGGCGGAGTCGGCGATGTGGGACGCCCTCGACCGAGCGGATGCCGCACACGCGATCGTGTCGTTCGACGTGAACTATCGTTCCCGGCTCTGGCGGCACCGTGACCCGTCGACGCTCTACCGCGCCGTGACGGCGCGGGCGGGGATCGTCTTCGCCGGGCTCGACGAGGCACGGCTCGTGGTCGGCGACGGCACACCCGCGCAGGTGGCGCGGCGCCTCGGCGAGCTCGGCCCCGCGGCCGCGATCGTGAAGCTCGGCGCCGAGGGGGCCGTCGCCGTGATCGACGGCGCGGAGCTGTGGGTCCCCGCGGTCCCCGTGGCGGTCGTCGACACGGTCGGCGCCGGTGACGGGTTCGTGGGCGCCTATCTCGCAGCGACCCTCGCCGGCGCCCCGGTCGCAGAGCGGCTCGCCCTCGCAGCGCGGGTCGGCGCCGCCGCGTGCACGGGACCGGGCGACTGGGAGTCATATCCCCACGCCCGCGACCTCGCCCACGAGGGGCCGCTCGATCCCGTGCAGCGCTGACCCGGGACATCCGGCGCGCCTAGAGTGTGCGCATGACGATCACCTTCCGCGGTACCACCGCGCTCATCACCGGCGCGAGCGCAGGGCTCGGCACCGAGTTCGCCGACCAGTTCGCCCGTCGCGGCGCCGACGTGGTGCTGGTCGCTCGCCGGGCCGACCGTCTCGAGGAGATCGCGGCCGAGGTGCGCTCCCGCCACGGCGTCAGCGCCCACGTCGTTCCGCTCGATCTCACCGAGCCGGGCGCCGTCGCGTCCCTCGCGGACGAGCTCGAGGGACGCGGCATCCGCATCGACCACGTCGTGAACAACGCCGGCTTCGGCATGAAGGGCGCGTTCGCCGAGGCCGATGCGGAGCGCATCGACGCGCTCGTGCAGCTGAACGTGGCGGTGCTCACGTCGCTCACGCGGGCGTTCCTGCCGGCGCTCGTGGCCCGCGGCAGCGGCACGGTCATCAACATCGCGAGCACGGCCGCGTTCCAGCCGCTGGCGTCGATGGCGATCTACGGAGCGTCGAAGGCCTACGTGCTGAGCTTCACCGAGGCGCTCGCGCACGAGGTGCGCCCGCAGGGCGTGACGGTGCTGGCGGTGTGCCCCGGAGCCACCGCGACCGAGTTCTTCGACGTGGTCGGCGATGCGCGCGCCGCGGTCGGCGCCATGCAGACCCCGACCCAGGTGGTGGATGCCGCGTTCCGCGCCCTCGCCCGCCGGAAGCCGCCGTACAGCGTCGTCTCGGGCGTGCAGAACAAGACCGGTGCGGTGATCGTCGGCCTCGTGCCCCGGCGGGCGCGCGTCGCGCTGACAGCGGGGCTGCTCGAGCGCTGAGCGCGGAGCAGGGGCAGGCTCAGGACGGCGCGAGCCCGGTCGTGCCGCGCACGATCAGGGTCGGGGCCGAGGTGCGCGTCAGCCGTTCCGCATCGGGACGCGAGACCCGCTCCGCGGCGAGCTCGGCGGCCGCGCGTCCGAGCTCCGCGCCGTGCAGGTCGACCGTCGTGAGCGCGGTGCCGGGAGCCCGGCTCATCGAGCTGTTGTCGTAGCCGACGACCGACAGGTCGACGCCCGGCACCAGCCCCCGGTCGTGGGCGGCATCGAGCACCCCGAACGCCGCCTGGTCGTTGTGCGCGAAGATCGCGGTGGGCGGCTCCGGCCCGTCGAGCAGCGCCGCCGCGTCGATCGCGGCCTGCGCGCGCAGGTACGAGCTCGACGCCACCCGGGGTGCGAGGCCGGCTGCGCGCATCGCCGCCGCGTAGCCGCTTCCGCGCCCGCCGTAGCCGTCGCCGGGCGGGTTCGCGAGGAACGCGATGCGCCGGTGGCCGAGCCCGGCGAGATGCTCCACCGCGGCACGCGCGCCCGCCTCGTTGTCGGTGATCACCGCATCCACCGACGGGATGTCGCGTGCCACCGCGACGACCGGAACATGGCGCGAGACGGCCTGCACCGCGACATCCGGCAGCTGGAGGCCCACCCCGACGATCACGTCGACGCGGCTGCGCCGCAGCGTGTCGAGGGCCGCCGCATCGCCGCGGCCGTCGAGTGTGCCGACGGCCATGACCAGGCTCTTCCGGGCCGGCTCCACGACGGCGCGCACTCCGTCGAACACGTCGGCGAACACGTCGTTGTGGAGGTCCTGGATGAACACGCCGACCGTGCGCCCGCCCACGCCGGCGAGCCGGGCCGCGACCTGGTCGGGTGCGTAGCCGAGCCGCTCGCCGATCGCGAGGATGCGGGCGCGGGTCGCGGCGCTGACGCCAGCGGCGTCGCGGTAGGCGATCGAGACGAGCGCGCGGGAGACCCCCGCCTCGCGCGCGACGTCCTCCATCGTGACCCGCTTCACGTCACGCACCTTCCCGTGCTCCTCACACTGACTCCCACCGTAGAGTGCGCGACGACCGGCGCACCGCCTCGGCGATCGCGAACGCCTGCGCGCCGTCGGCGAACGTCGCGAGGTCTCCGCTGCGGTCGCCGCCGTCCGCGATGGCGCCCGAGATCGAGACCCATTCGTGCAGCACCGTGTCGTCCCAGCCGAGCACGTGGCCCGGCGCGTACCAGTTCGCCATGAGCGGATGCCCCGGCTCGGTCACCAGCACACGGCGGAACCCCTCGCGCTGATCGTCTCCCGAGTCGAGGAAGAGCTCCAGGCTGTTGAGATCCTCCATGCTCCACCGGAGCGCGCCGAGGGACCCCGTGAGGTGGACGAATTGATCGCCCTTCCGGCCGGTGGCGATGCGGGACACCCGCACGTCGGCGGTGACACCGCCCTCCATCGTGAACAGCGCCGCGTAGGAGTCCTCCGGGTCGGTCCCCACGCGCGCCGGGACGACACCGCCGCCGCTGAGCGTCTGCACGTTCGCGACCGCGCTCCGCGGCTCACCGACGAGCCAGCGCAGCAGATCGAGCACATGCGACAGGTCGAAGACCACGCTTCCGTCGATGGGGTCGTCGAAGCGCCACCCGGTTCGGTCGACCGGGCGTGACGCCCAGTCCTGCTCGTAGCCGAGCGAGACCGATCGCAGCGCTCCCAGCTCGCCGGACCGGAGCAGCCGGCGGGCGAACTGCAGCGCCGGCACGAAGCGATAGTTGTACGAGGCCACTGCGAGGGTCGGCGCGGCGGCCGCGGCATCCACCATCGCGGCGACGTCTTCGGCGCGGGTCGCGAGCGGCTTCTCGCACACGACGTGCCGGCCCGCGGCCAGCGCGGCGATGCTGGCGGGCGCGTGCACGGCGTTCGAGGCGAGGTTCACGACGACGCCGACGTCCGGATGGGCGACGACCCGCTCCCAGTCGTCGGTCGACTCGCGGAAGCCCCAGGTGGCGGCCGCAGCCGAGGTGCGTGCCGCATCCCTCCCCGCCACGACGACGAGGTCGACGCCGTGGGCGCGTCCCGTCAGCACATCGAGGCGCCGCAACGCGCTGACATGGGCGCGCGCCATCCAGCCCGTACCGATGACTCCGACGCCGAGACGCGTGCGTGCGGTCATGCCCACTCCTCTCACGACGAGCATCGCCCGCCGTCGCTCTTGCACACAGACCTAGAGCGCTCTAGATTACCCTTTGTCCGTACAATAACAACCCGAAAGGAGTGCCGGTGAGCACCCCTGACAACGACGTCGCCGCTCCACGCGTCGGCATCGCCCCCGACTCCTGGGGCGTCTGGAACGCCGTCGACGACCGCCAGCCCCCTCCCGAGCAGTACCTGCGCGAAGTACAGGAGGCCGGCTACCACTGGACCGAGCTCGGCCCCTACGGCTACCTCGGCACCGAGGCATCCGCTCTCGCCGACGACTTCGCGGCCCACGACCTCGCCCTCTCGGCGGGAACCGTGTTCACCCACCTGCACCGGTCGCCGGAGGAGGTCGAGAACGCGTGGCGCGACGTCACCGAGGTGGCGCGACTGGTCACCGCGCTCGGCGGTGAGCACGTGATCACCATCCCCGGCCTGTGGGAGCGCGACGCGAACGACGACGTCGTGGGCGCCCGCACCTTCACGGCCGACGAATGGGGCACCTTCACAGCCGGGCACGACGAGATCGGCAAGCGCCTCTGGGAGGAGTTCGGCCTCCGCCAGCAGTTCCACTCCCACGCCGAGAGCCCCATCGGCTCGTACCTCGAGGTGGTGCGCCTGGTCGAGAACACCGACCCGCGGTACACGAACCTGTGCCTGGACACCGGGCACCTCGCGTACTACTGGGGCGACAGCGTGCGCCTCATCCGGGCCTTCCCCGACCGCATCGGCTACCTGCACCTCAAGCAGGTCGAGCCCGACCTGCTGGCGCACGTGCTCAAGAACGAGATCTCGTTCGTCGAGGCCGTCACCCGCGGCGTCATGGTCGAGCCGCCCCACGGCGTGCCTGACTACGGACCTGTGCTGCACGAGGCCGCCCTCGCCCACCCGGGCGTGTTCGCGATCATCGAGCAGGACATGTACCCCGTCGGCGACTTCGCCGCACCCCTCCAGATCGCGCGACGCACGCGCGAGTACATCACCGGATGCGGCGGCCCCGCACGCTTCCGCTGACCCCGCCTCGACACCCATCACCCAAGGAGAACCACCCATGTCCACCCCCATTCGTGTCGGCGTCATCGGCGCCGGAATGGCCGGCCAGGCGCACGCCTTCGGCTACCGCAACGCGATGATGGCGACCAGCTCGCCGCTCTCAGTCGAGCTCGTCGCCATCGCCGACCCCAACCTCGCCCTCGCCCAGTCGGTCGCGGACCGCTACGGGTTCGCGAGCGCCACCGCCGACGTCGACGCGTTCATCGCGAGCGACGTCGACGCCATTAGCGTCGCGCTTCCGAACTTCCTGCACGCCGAGGTGCTGCCCAAGGTGCTCGCCTCCGGCAAGCACGTCTTCGCCGAGAAGCCCATCGGTCGCACCCCGGCGGAGTCGTCGCACCTGCAGGCGCTGGCCGAGGCCTCGCCCGCCGTGACCGGTGTCGGCTTCTCGTTCCGCCGACTGCCCGGCCTCGCCGCACTCGCGCGTGCGGTCGCCGACGGGCTCGTCGGAGACATCCACACCGTGCGCGGCTGGTACAACGCCGACTACGCGGCCGACCCGGCCGGCGCGCTCTCGTGGCGCTTCTCGCAGGAGCAGTCGGGCGGCGGCGCGCTGCTCGACATCGGCGCCCACGCGATCGACGCCGTGCAGTTCGTCGCCGGACGCATCGCGGAGGTCTCGAGCGCGTCGCTGCGCACCGTGATCACCGAGCGACCCCTGGCGACCGCGGGCGCGATCGGCCACGGGGCATCCGGATCGTCCGAGAAGGGAGCGGTCACCAATGACGACGTCGCTCTGCTCGGGGTGACGCTCGACTCGGGCGCCATCGGGCAGATCGCGCTCAGCCGCATCGCCGCGGGGGTTCCGAATTCGCTCGGCGTCGAGGTGTTCGGCTCCGCGGGCAGCGCCGTGTTCGACTCGATCTCGGCGGGCGAGTTCCACCTCTTCGAGAACGCGACGTCGCCGGCCGCCTACAACGGTCCGCGCCGCATCTTCACCGGGCCTGCACACCCGTACTTCTCGGATGTCGCCGCCATGCCGGGCGCCGGCGTGGGCACCGGCTACGCCGAGGCGTTCGTCGCGGAGATCCAGGAGTTCCTCCGGGCCATCACGAACGGCACGCCGATCGACACGGACTTCGCCACCGCCACAGCGATGATGAACGTCGTCGGTGCGGCGTTCGAGTCGGCACGCACGCGAGGCCCCGTCCCGGTCGCCTGACCTCCGGGAACAACGAACCCCCTCCCCGATTCGGGGAGGGGGTTCGTGCTTCTGGGAACGCCAGCGCGATCAGGCGCGGATCGACGAGATCTCGTGGGCGAGGGACTCGAGCTCGGCACCGCCGGCCATCGCCTGGATGAGTTCCTCGAGCTGCACCTTGCCCCGCTCGAACTCCGCGAGCAGCCGGCCGCGGTTGAGCAGGTAGAACCGGTCGCCGACCATGAAGGCGTGGTGCGGGTTGTGCGTGATGAACACGACGGCGACGCCGCGGTCGCGCGCCGCGAGGATGTACTTCAGCACGATGCCCGACTGACGCACACCGAGAGCGCTCGTCGGCTCGTCGAGGATGAGCACCTTGGCACCGAAGTGCACGGCCCGGGCGATCGCGACGGCCTGGCGCTCACCGCCCGAGAGCGTGCCGATCGGCTGGTCGGTGTCGCGCAGGTCGATTCCCATCTGCTTGAGGGCGGACTTCGTGACGTCCTTGGCGTTCTTCACGGAAAGGAGTCCGAGAGCCTTCGGGCCGCTGACGGGCTCGTTGCCGAGGAAGAAGTTGCGCCAGATCGACATCAGGGGAACCGTGGCGAGGTCCTGGAACACCGTCGCGATTCCGCGCCCGAGCGCATCGCGCGGCGACGAGAACTCGACCGGCTCGCCGTCGAGCGTGACGGAGCCCGAGCTCGGCTTGTGGACGCCCGACAGGATCTTGATCAGCGTGGACTTGCCGGCGCCGTTGTCGCCGAGGACGCACGTGACGGTGCCCGGGTCGACACGGAGGCTGATGTCGCGCAGCGCGATCACGCTGCCGAAGGTCTTGCCGACCTTCTTCAGCTCGAGGGCGGCCTGAACTCCGGTGGGAAGCTCGTGCGCGTTCTCGGCCGCGGCTTCTTCGACGGCCGCGACGATCTCCTGGTCGGCGACCGCGTTCGTCTCGTCCTGAGGCTCGTTGACGGTGCTCATTTCTTGCGACCTCCCTGGGCGCGACGCGAGATGGTGATGTTGATCAGCACGGCGGAGAAGAGGATGACGCCGAGGAACGTCGACACCCAGTCCTGGTCCCAGAGCGCGTAGGGGATGCCGATGGCCGCGAAGCCCATGATCAGCGCACCGATCGAGGCTCCGATCGCGGAGCCGGCGCCACCGGTGAGGAGCGTGCCGCCCACCGCCGCGGCGATGATGTAGTAGAACTCCTGGCCGACACCCTGGCCGGCCTGCATGCCGCGAAGACGCAGCAGGAACATGATGCCGACGAGCGATGCGGACACCGAGGTCATCACGAACAGGGTGATCTTGGTGCGGTTCACCGGGACGCCGGCGTTGCGCGCGGCGTTCGCGTCGCCGCCCGAGGCGAAGATCCAGTTGCCGAAGACCGTGCGGGTGAGCAGAAGCGTCGCGAAGATCGTGATCACGAGCCACCACACCAGGGAGATCTGGAACTGGGTGCCGGCGACGTCGAAGGTCGAGGAGAACAGCGACCTGGCGGAGTCGAACCCATCCCCCTGGTCGACGCCCGAGACGCGGACCGTGCCGGTGAGACCCTTCGTGATGGCGAGGTTCGCGCCCTTGAGCACGAAGAAGGTGCCGAGGGTGACGATGAAGGACGGGAGCGCGGTGCGGATCACCAGGATGCCGTTGATGAAGCCGATCACGGCGGCCATGACGACGGTGGCCGCGATGGCGGCCCAGACGTTCCAGCCGAGCTGAGTGATCAGCAGACCCGCGAACAGGCCCGACGTTCCGACCATGACGCCCGAGGAGAGGTCGAACTCGCCGCCGATCATGAGGAGTGCGACGAAGACCGCGACGATGCCGACGGGGGCCGCGAAGTCGGTCCAGCCGGCCGCGCCCTCGAGGGTCGCGAACTTGCCGGTCGTGTCGACGAAGGTGAAGAGGAGGAAGATCGCGACCGCGCCGATCAGTGCGCCGAGCTCGGGGCGGCGGAGCGTCTTGAGGTACCAGGGGGTGCGGCTCACGCGTTCATCGACCGCGATGTTGCTCGTGTTCGTGAGGAAAGACATGTTGTGGCTGCTCTCTGAAGAAGGGCGGCGCGCCCGTCATGGTGACGAACGCGCCGCCCGGAGGGACTAGCGGGTGCCGGCCTGGACCGAAGCCTGGACCGCCTGGACGTTGTCCTTGGTGACGAACGCCGGACCGGTGTAGACGGGGTTGCCGCCACCGACCTCGATCGCGTCCTTCACGGCCAAGTACAGGAGCTGCACGGCGAGGAAGCCCTGCGCGTACTGCTGCTGGTCGATCGCGAAGGCGAGCGTGCCCGCGCTGATCGCCTTGAGGGCGTCGTTCGACAGGTCGACGGTGCCGACGACGATCTTCGGGTTGACGGCCTGCACGGCGGGGAGCACGGCTCCCGTGGCGACGTCGGCGTTGAGGGCGAACACGCCGTCGATCGTCGGGTCGGCCTGGAGGGCCGCCTGGATCTTCGCCTCTGCACCGGTCAGGTCGGCGAGCGCGCCGTCGACGTTGAACTGCTGCACGGTGCCCTTGAAGGTCTTCGCGGCGCCGTTGCATCGATCGGTGAGCCCGGAGTTCGCGGCCTCCTGGATCGGGCAGAGGATCTTCTTGAGGCCGAGGTCGTTGAACTTCAGACCCGCCTGCTCACCCGCCACGGTCTCGTCCTGACCGACGTGGGTGAAGGCGCCGAGATCCTTGTAGACATCCGAACCCGAGTTCAGGGTGAGGGTCGGCAGGTTCGCCGCCTTCGCCGCGAGCATCGCGTCCTTGATGGCGCCCGGGTCCGGAGCCGATGCGCCGATCGCCGAGCAGCCGCCCTTGACTCCGGCGGAGATCGTCGAGGCCTGCTTGGCGGAGTCGTTCGACGAGCCCTGGTAGTCCAGCGTGACGCCGAGCTGCTTGGCGGCGTCCTCCGCTCCCTTCTGCACGACGGACCAGAAGGTCCCGCCGTCACCGTGCGTGTAGATGCAGATCTTGATCGACGCGTTCGCCGCGTCTGCGGTTGAGCTGCTCGAGGCCTTCCCCGAACAACCTGCGAGGGCGAGAGCGAGGACCGCCACGCCTGCCGCCATGATGGCGAGCTTCTTCTTGACCAACTCTGGTGCTCCTTCTCTTCGTTGAGTGAGTGCGGACGGGCTCTGGGACCGACCCGTGAATGAGAGTATGTCCGATCAAATGAACGATGTCCAGCATTTCTCGACAATTTGTTCTTACATTCTGTCAACTAGCGCGTAGGCTGGCCACAGACTCGCGCGGGAACCCCGCCCGCGCACCGATGTCGATCCAAAGGAGGACCGAGATGACCACGCGCACGCCGCTCGGCGTAGGCCTGATCTCCGTCGGGTGGATGGGACGGCTGCATGCCCGCTCCTACCTCGCCGCCGGCCAGCACTACCCCGACCTGACCTATGCGCCGCGCCTCGTCGTGGCCGCCGACCCCGATGCCGGCGGACGCGAGTACGCGACCGACGTTCTCGGATTCGACCGCGCCGTCGCCGACTACAGCGAGGTGCTGGCCGACCCGGAGGTCGACGTGGTGTCGATCTGCTCGCCGAACTTCCTCCATCACGAGATCGCCCTCGCCGCCATCGAGGCGGGAAAGCCGTTCTGGATCGAGAAGCCCATGGGACGCGGTGCTGTCGAGTCCCGCGAGATCGCCGAGCGTGCCGAATCAGCTGGACTGGTCACGTCGGTGGGATTCAACTACCGGCACGTGCCCGCCGTCGCCCGCGCGCGCGAGCTGGTGCGCTCGGGGGCCATCGGCACGATCACGAACGTGCGGGTCTCGTTCCTCGCCGATTACTCGGCCGACCCCGCCGGAGCCCTGACCTGGCGGTTCCTCACCGCCCGCGCCGGCTCCGGAGTCCTGGGCGATCTGCTCTCCCACGGTGCCGACCTCGCCCAGTACGTCGTGGGGCGCATCACCTCGGTGAACGGGCTGACGGCGACCTTCATCCCCGAGCGCCCCCTCCCGGCAGCGGGTGCCGCCAGCCACTTCTCGAAGGGTTCCGAGGACGGCCCCCGCGGCGCCGTCGAGAACGAGGACTACGCCGCACTTCTCGCGCGATTCGAGGGAGGCGCCGTCGGTGTGCTCGAGTCCAGCCGCGTCGCGATCGGTCCGCGTGCCGAGTACGTGCTCGAGGTGTACGGCACCAAGGGCTCCCTGCGGTGGGACTTCCAGCGCCTGAATGAACTGCAGATCGCCGACGATCCGTCGGGCTATCGCACGGTCATGGCAGGTCCCGAGTTCGGTGACTTCTCACGATTCCAGCCCGGCGTCGGCACGAGCATGGGATTCGACGACCTCAAGGCGATCGAGGCATCGCTGTTCCTGCGCTCGGTGGCAACAGGCACGCAGCTCGCCCCCTCCGCCGCCGACGCCTGGGCCGCCGCCGAGATCGTCTCCGCGGCGCTGCGCTCCGCGGAGACCGGCGGCTGGGTCGAGGTGCCCGAGGTCGACGGCGAGACCACGTTCGGCTGAGGCATGACGAGAGGGGCCGGTGAGCGAACCGCTCACCGGCCCCTCTCGTCATCAGCTCAGGCGAAGGCGCGTCGGAAGGCGTCGAGAGCGTCGTCGCTCGATCCGCTCGCCCAACTCTCCAGCCCCACCACGCCGTCATACGCGATCGCGGCGAGCGCATCGCCGATCGCACGGTAGTTGATCTCACCCGTCCCCGGCTCCTGTCGACCCGGGACGTCCGCCACCTGGATCTCGCCGATCCAGGGCTGCGCGCGACGCACGAGCTCGATGAGGTTCCCCTCGCCGATCTGCGCGTGGTAGAGGTCGAGGTTGAGTCGCAGCCCGGGGCTGTCGACCGCGGAGACGAGCGCGAGGGTGTCCTCGGCGCGGGCGAAAGGTGTGCCCGGGTGGTCGACGGCGGTGTTGAGGTTCTCGAGTGTGAACACCCGCCCGGCGCGCTCCCCGAGCTCGGCGAGACGGCTGAGCGTGTCGGCCGCGATCAGCCACTCGGCGCCGGTGACGACGTCGTGCGGCACGACGGGCAACCCGTTCGGGTCGAGTCCCGTGCCGTGGAGGTTCAACCGCGGCGAGTCGATGAGCTCAGCGGCCCGAAGGGACTCTTCGGCAGTCGCGAGCAGTTCGGCGATGCCGTGCGGCGTCGTGAGGTCGCCGCGCAGATATCCCGTCATCGACGAGAAGGTGGCACCCGTGGCGGCCAGCTCCGAGAGGTCCTTCGTGCTCCAGTCCCAGATCTCGACCTCGAAGCCGAGTTCGTGGATGCGGCGCACCCGATCGACGAACGGGAGGTCGCGGAAGAGCATCTCCGCGGAGGCCGCGAGACGGACGGGCATCTCAGGCCGCCGGCACGAGGATGTCGCGCACGAGCGCGTCGAGCTGGGCGTCGGCCTCGAGGAACTGCCGCAGGGTGTTGCGGGAGGCGCCGAACGTCGCGAACTCCTCCGGCGCGAGCCCGTCGGGCTCGTACGCGCGCCGGAACTCGCTGAGCGTCTCGAGCTCGGCGAGGATGTCCGCCGCAACCGGCACGTCGATGCGGTCGGCCACCGCGATGCGGTTCTCGTTGATGCGAGCCTGCCAGTCGAACGGCGGCGAGACGACGAGGTCGCCCCCGACCAGCTCCGACCACTGCAGCGCGTTGCGGAAGGCCGCCGAGAGGATGCGGCTGCGGTATCCCCGCTCCCGGAAGAGGTGATGCGCCCGCTTGAGAGCTGCCACTCCCGCCCAGTCGAGCACCCCGGGGGTGGTGAGGATCCGCTGCGCGTTCGCCCACTTCTTCAGCCAGTCATCGAGACGACCGCCCATGATCGTGACGACGTGACCGAACTCGCGCTCCTCGAGCCCGTCGGCCGCACGCCGGTCGAGTGCCCGCTCGAGCGCTGCTCCGACGGCGAGCGCCTGCGGCACCGTGAAGCTCAGCGTCGCGTTGATGCTGACGCCGCGGTACGCGGCCTCCTCCATCGCGGCCACGCCCGTCGCGGTCGCGGGGATCTTCACGATGATGTTCGGCGCGAGCGTCGAGAACTCGACCGCCTGGGCGACGAGGGCATCGCGATCGCGGTGGAGCCGCGGGTCGGTCTGGATCGACAGTCGCCCGTTGCGTCCGCCGCTGGCGGCGAAGGCCGGTTCGAGCAGCCGCGCCGCGGCCACCGACAGCTCGCGCACCGCCGCCCACCCGAGCTCCGACTCGCCCCACGTCGGATGCTCGTCGGCGAGCTCGCGCAGGCGGGGACCCCAGACATCCGGTCGCTTGGTGATCGCGGTCAGCGCGATGACCGGATTGCAGGTGGCTCCGACCGCGCCGAAGGCGATGGACTGCGCGAGCTCGTCGGGGTCGGCCGAGTCGTTCCAGAGCGAGGTGGGGGTGGTCGCGGCCGCGCGGGCGAGCGGGGCGTCGGTGTCGATGGTCATGGTGGATCCTCGGGGGTCAGGAAAGGTCGACAGGCACGATGACGCGCTCGGTCGCCGAGCGCTGCGCCGCGTCGGCGAGAACGAGCGCCGCACGGCCGTCCTCGAAGGTGGGGCTGGTGGACGCCTCGCCGCGGGCGAGCTTGATGAACTCGTGCAGCTCCGCCGCATAGGCGTCGGCGTAACGCTCGAGGAAGAAGCTCTGATACGGCGGACGGGCTTCGACGGCGGCGGCGCCCGAGACGCTCACGAGGCTCGTGGGCATGTTGGCGACCGACAGCGAGCCGAGCTCACCGAACGCCTCGATGCGCTGGTCGTATCCGACCGCGCTGTGGCGGGAGTTCGTGATCGAGACGATCGCCCCCGAGGCGGACCGCAGCGTGATGACGGCCGTGTCGAAGTCGCCGTGCTCGCGGGCGCCCGGGTCGAAGGTGGTGGTGCCCGTCGCGCTCACCTCGACGATGTCGGGCAGGAAGAAGCGCGCCATGTCGAAGTCGTGGATCGTCATGTCGCGGAAGATGCCGCCCGAGATGCCGACGTAGGCGGCGGGCGGTGCCGACGGGTCGCGGCTGATGATCGACAGCTGCTCGAGCGCACCGATCTCGCCCGCGTCGACCCGTGCCCGCACCTCGGCGAACGCCGGGTCGAAGCGACGGTTGAAGCCGAGCGCGACCGGCACGCCGGATGCCGCGACGCGGGGGCGCAGCGCGTCGACGCGGGCGATGTCGAGATCGATCGGCTTCTCGCACAGCACGGCGATGCCCGCGTCGATCGCACGGGCGATCAGGTCGACGTGCGTCGGCGTCGGGGACGCGATGAGCACCGCGTCGAGGTCGCCGGCGGTGAACAGCTCCTCGGCGTCAGCGGTCGCGATCGCGCCGTACGTCTCGGCGACGGCGCGGGCGCCGTCGATGAAGGGGTCGGCGACGCGCGCCAGCACGGCGTCGGCATCGGCGGCGATGCTCGCTGCGTGCACCTGGCCGATCCGGCCGGTGCCGATCAGACCGAAGCGGAGAGGGGTCGTCATGGTGGTGTCCTCGAAGGTCTCAGGCCCAGATGCGCAGGGCGTCGCGGTTGATCTGCTGGTCGGCGGCACGGTCGCGCTGGAACGCCGAGAGGGAGACATCCGGGCCGTTGAGCACGTCCTGCTCGACGACGATCCATCCGTCGTAATCCTGCGCGGCGATGGCGTCCATCACCGCGGCAAGGTCGACGTCGCCGCGCCCGAACGCCACGAACGACCCCGACGACCACACCTCGGGCATGCCGCCGCCGGCCGCGAGCACACGGCGCAGCTCGGCGAGATCGACATCCTTCAGGTGGAGGTGGTTGATGCGGGACCCCCAGCGGCGCACCGCGTCGGCCGGGTCGCCGCCCGCGATGAACAGGTGCCCGGTGTCGAGGGTGAGGTCGACGTTCACGTTCGCGAGGAACCGGTCGATCTCCGCGGGCGACTCCACGAACGTGCCGGCGTGGTGGTGGAACGTCGGCTCGAAGCCCGCAGCCCGCACGATGTCGGCGGCGCGCTCCGCGTTCGCGATCAGACGCTCCCAGGCCGCCTCCGCGAGGGGGTCGACCTCCTCGCCGCGCCCCGGGGCGCCGCGGCGGGCGACCGACCCGTCGTCGGCGAGGGTGGGCAGCGGCAGTCGCGCGGGCCCGGCGGCCGCGGCATCCGAGAACACCCGGAGGGCGGCGTGCAGCGACGGGATGCTGGCGGCGAACGCATCGTCGTCGGAGAACGGCAGCTGCACCCACCCGCCGGCGAGCGACAGGTCGTACTCGGCGAGACGGCGACGCAGCACGTCTCCCTCGCCGAGGAAGCCGAGGGGACCCAGGTCGACGCCCCGGTAGTCGGAGTCGGCGAGGATGCGCAGCATCGCGTCGGGACTGAGGGTCTCGGCACCCTCGGGGGTGAGCTCGAACACTCCGAAACTGACGGGTGCTCCGGCGACGGTGGCCTTCATCGCCCACCTTCCTCTCCGAGCAGCGGGCGCTGGGCCCGACGCTGCTCCTCGTATGCGGCGCGTGCGCGCTGGGTGGACGGCAGGGTGGAGACGGCCGGGATCGGCACGTCCCACCAGCCCTCGCCGTCCGGGGCGTAGACGAGAGGATCGCTCTCGATGTGGATCAGCGTCGACCGGGTGCTCGCCTTGGCCGCGACGACGGCGGCGTGAAGATCGGCGGTCGCGGTGGCGCCGGGGGCGATCTCGACGACGTCGAGCCCGTAGCTGCGGGCGTTCGCCGCCAGGTCGACCGGCAGCACCTGGTCGCCCTGGAAGTTGCGTGCGTCGGCGTCGTAGGTGCGGTACTTCGTGCCGAAGCGGTCGGACCCGACGGTCTCGGACAGGTGGCCGATCGACGCGTAGCCGTGGTTCTGCACGAGCACGACGATGATCTTGATGCCCTCGGCGACCGCCGTGACCAGTTCGGAGTTGAGCATGAGGTACGACCCGTCGCCGACCATGACGATGACGTCGCGGTCGTCGTCGAGGGCGTCGAGCCCGCGCTTGACGCCGAGGCCGCCCGCGATCTCGTATCCCATCGTCGAGAACGCGTATTCGACGTGGTACCCGAGCGGATCGCGCACCCGCCACAGCTTGTGGAGATCTCCCGGCAGCGAACCGGCGGCCTGCACGATGACATCCGCCGGGGCCGACGCCGACTGCACGGCGCCGATGATCTCGGGCTGGCCGGGACGCGGCGCGTCGGTCGCGGCGAGCGCACGGTCGACCGCGGCATCCCAGACGCCCTTCTCCTGCGCGGTGCGCGCAGCGTACTCGGCCGACACCTCGAAGCCCTCGAGCTCGATCGCGAGCTCCGCGAGGGTCTCGCGCGCGTCGGCGACGACGGCGATCTGCGTGCCGTGCTTGTAGGCGTCGAAGGAGGCGATGTTGATGTTGACGAAGCGCACGTCCGGGTTCTGGAAGGCCGTGCGCGAGGCGGTCGTGAAGTCGCTGTACCGCGTGCCGATGCCGATGATGACATCGGCCTCTGCCGCGAGCCGGTTCGCCGCGGTCGTTCCGGTCGCCCCGACCCCGCCCAGGTACTGCGGGTGGTCGAAGGCGAGCGCGCCGCCGCCCGCCTGCGTGGTTCCGACCGGGATGCCGGTGGCCTCGACGAGCGCGCGCAGGTGCTCCTCAGCCCCGGAGTAGATCACACCGCCGCCGACGACGAGGAAAGGACGCTCCGCGGAGCGGATCGCCGCGACGGCGCGCGCGAGGGCGGCACGCTCGGGGAGCGGCCGGCGGATGTGCCACTCGCGGTCGGCGAGGAACGCGACGGGCACGTCGATGGTCTCCGCCTGCACGTCCTCGGGCAGCGCGATCGTGACGGCGCCGGTCTCGGCCGGGTCTGTCAGCACGCGCAGGGCGGCGAGCGCGATCGAGTAGAGCTGCTCGGGCCGCTGCACGCGGTCGAAGAAGCGCGAGAGCGGACGGAACGCGTCGTTGACCGTGAGCCCGATGTCCCAGGGCTGCTCGAGCTGCTGCAGCACCGGGTCGGCGACGCGGGTCGCGAACGTGTCGGAGGGCAGCAGCAGGGCGGGCAGACGGTTGGTGGTCGCGAGCGCGGCGCCGGTGAGCATGTTCGTCGCGCCGGGCCCGACCGACGCGGCCGAGGCGAACGTGGCGCGGCGCCGGTGGATGCGCGCGTAGCCGACCGACTGATGCACCATCGCCTGCTCGTTGCGCGCCTGGTAATAGGGCATCAGGTCGGGCTGCTCGACGTTCAGCTGCTTGAGCGCCTGGCCGACACCCGCGACGTTGCCGTGGCCGAAGATGCCGAAGACGCCCGGGATGGTGCGTTCGCGGATGTCGCCGTCCACCGTCCACTGGTGGGCGAGGAACTCGACCAACGCCTGGCTGACGGTCATGCGCTTCGTCGCGCTCATCGGGTGCTGCCTTCCTCGCCGGCCGCGGTGAACGGCAGGCGCGGGTCGATCTCGAGGCCGTCCCAGGTGCTGCGCACCCAGGCGTGGGCGGGGTCGTCGCTGATGAGCCAGGCGCGATCGGGGTCGGGGCCGGCCATCACGTTGAGGTAGTAGAGGTCGTAGCCGGGCGCCGCGACCGCGGGGCCGTGGTAGCCGTAGGGCACCAGGGCGATGTCGCCCGAGTGCACCATCGCGTCGATCTCGATGTCGCCCGCGGGAGACGAGTAGGTCGAGAACATGCCGAAGGCGGATGCCGCGGCTCCCCCGGCGGCGCCGCGCGCCGGCGCGGACTCGAAGTAGTAGATCTCCTCGAGCCGTGTCTCGTGACCG
Organism: Microbacterium sp. 71-23; assembly: GCF_001897265.1. Lineage (NCBI taxonomy): Bacteria > Bacillati > Actinomycetota > Actinomycetes > Micrococcales > Microbacteriaceae > Microbacterium > Microbacterium sp. 71-23. The sequence continues at coordinate 235,437 of NZ_MKSL01000012.1, read as the reverse complement.
GGGTCGTGCTCGTCGTGCTTGTGCGGCGGGTACGATGACCAGTTCTCGGCGGGGGTGATCACCTCGCAGACGATCAGCCGCGCGGCGTCGAGGGCCTGCGGGGTGCCGAAGTTGTGCACCTGGCGGCTGGATGCCCCCGCCCCCCGCAGCTCGACGGGCACATCGCTGCGGGCGATGTGGCGCGTCGGGCGCTGCTCGGTCGTCGGCGAGGTGGCGACGGCGACGCGCCCGCTCCCCGTCAGGGTCGCGGCCGCGCCCGCGCCGAGGTAGAGCACGTCGGTAGGGCCGTCGAACACGCTCGCCCGCCCGGCGAGGTCGTAGGCGGCGTCCGCCGTCTCGATCCGGAAGCTCCCCGCGAGCGGCACCACGATGCGCTCCACGTCGCGCTCATCGAGGGCGAGCACGTCGCCGGCGGCGAGCTCGGCCACCCGGATGCCCGTGTGGGCCCAGCCGGGAGTCGAGGCGTCGACGACGCTCTCCCACCCGTCGCGGGCGAGGGCGCCGCGCCGGTGGAACCAGCGCTGGTCGGGAGCGGGCATGGCAGTGCTGCTTTCGTGAGGGAGGAGAGGAGCGGATGCCGCGGCCAGATCGGCGGGGCCGCGGCATCCGGGTCTGGATCAGGTGTTCTGCGGGAACCCGAGGTTGATGCCGCCGTGGGTTGCGGGGTCGAGCCAGCGGCTCGTGATGGCCTTCTCGCGGGTGAAGAAGTCGAACCCGTGCACGCCGTAGGCCTTCGCGTCGCCGAACAGCGACGCCTTCCAGCCGCCGAACGAGTGGTAGGCGACCGGCACGGGGATCGGCACGTTGATGCCGATCATGCCGACCTGCACCTCGTTCTGGAACCGCCGTGCGGCGCCGCCGTCGTTGGTGAAGATCGCGGTGCCGTTGCCGAACTGGCCCGAGTTGATGAGGTCGAGACCCTCCTGGAACGTCTGGATCCGCACGACCTCGAGCACGGGGCCGAAGATCTCCTCCTGGTAGGCGCGGGAGGTCGTCGGGATCTCGTCGATCAGGGTCGGACCGAAGAAGAAGCCGTCCTCGTGACCGTCGACGGTGAAGCCGCGACCGTCGACGACGATGGTGGCGCCATCCTGCTCGGCAATGTCGACGTACGACGACACCTTGTCGCGGTGCACACCCGTGATGAGCGGCCCCATGTCGGGCTCGACGCCGTCGATGCCCGCACCGTTGCCGATTTTGAGCTTGCCGATGCGCTCGACGATCTTCGCGATCAGCTCGTCGGCGACCGGCTCGACGGCCAGCACGACCGAGATCGCCATGCAGCGCTCGCCCGCAGCGCCGTAGCCCGCGTTGACAGCCTGGTCGGCGACGAGGTCGAGGTCGGCGTCGGGCAGCACCAGCATGTGGTTCTTCGCGCCGCCGAGGGCCTGCACGCGCTTGCCGTTGCGCGAGGCGGTCTCGTAGATGTACTGCGCGATGGGAGTCGAGCCGACGAAGGAGACCGACTGCACGACGGGATTCGTGAGCAGCCCGTCGACGGCGAGCTTGTCTCCCTGCAGCACCGTGAAGACGCCGTCGGGAAGTCCGGCCTCCTTCCACAGCTGAGCGATCCAGAGCGAGGCGGAGGGGTCCTTCTCGCTGGGCTTGACGACGACGGCGTTGCCGGCGGCGATCGCGATGGGGAAGAACCACATCGGCACCATCGCCGGGAAGTTGAACGGCGAGATGATGCCGACGACGCCGAGGGGCTGACGCAGCGAATAGACGTCGATGCCGGTGGAGACGTTCTCGGAGTACGCACCCTTGATGAGGTGCGGGAACCCGGTCGCGAGCTCGACGACCTCCTGGCCGCGCAGGATCTCACCGATCGCATCGGAGACGACCTTGCCGTGCTCGGCGGTGATGATGCGGGCGAGCTCGCCCTTGCGGGCGTTGAGCAGCTCGCGGAACGCGAACAGCACCGTCTGGCGCTTCGCGATCGAGTAATCCTTCCAGATCTCGAAACCGCGCTGCGCGGAGGCGATCGCCTCGTCGATCTCGGCCTGATCGGCGAGCGCGACGTGCGCGCTCACGGCGCCCGTAGCCGGGTTGTAGACGGGGGCGGTGCGGCCGCTCGTCGACACGCGTTCGGCGCCGTCGATCCAGTGCGAGATCACACGCACATCGGTGGCGTCGGCGGTGCCGGCGGGGGCGGAGACAGTGGTGCTCATGTCGGAACTCTCCTCGGTTGGGGTCACAGGTCGGGGTGCACGAGGCCGGCCGCGATGTCCACGGCCGCGGCGACGTCACCGTCGGGCGGATAGAGCAGGGTACGGCCCACGGTAAGGCCCCGCACCCCGGGAAGTCCGAGCGCGGCCTCCCAGGACGCGAAGGTCTCGTCGGGATCGGCCCCCGAGTCTCCGCCGAGCAGCAGGGTCGGCAGCGTCGTCGCCGCCATCACCCGCTCCATGTCGTCGACGACCGGCAGCTTCAGCCAGGTGTAGGCACTCGTCGATCCGAGACCCTGGGCGATGGCGATCGAGAGGATGACTGCGTCCGTCGACAGGTCGTTGACGATCCGTCCGTCCACCCACCGGCTGATGAACGGCTCGAGCATGATCGGCAGTCGGGCGGCGGCGGCCTCGGTCACGGCGTGCGCCGTGGTCTCGAGCGTCGGGGCGGTCGCGGCATCCGCGAAGTTGACACGCAGCAGCGTCTTGGCGACGTCGATGCCGTCGGACACCATGCCCGCGACGTCGTGGCCGGTGAAGCGGTCATCCATCTCGAACGCGGCGCCGCGCAGCCCGCCGCGGTTCATCGAGCCGACGACGATCTTGTCGTCGAGCAGGCCGAGGGCGGCGAGGTCGTCGATCACATCAGGGGTGCCGAGCACGCCATCGACGCCGGGCCGCTGCAGGGCGGTCGCGAGGCGGTCGAGCAGGTCGTAGCGGTCGGCCATGGCCTGCGCGTCGGCACCGACCGAGAGGGCGCCGCGCGCCGGGTGGTCGGCGGCGACGATGAACAGGCGCCCGTCACCGCGCAGCAGCGGCCGGCGGACACGGTCGGCCAGGGCGGTCCGAATCGATTCGGGCCGGTGGGCGCGGATGTCCCGCACGCGGGCGAAGTCCGCGTCCCCCAGAGTGTGCGCGGCCATCTCAGCGGATCCTCTCGAGTACGGCCTCGACCTCATCGGTCGTCGGCATCGCCGTCGAGCACTCGCGCCGCGAGGCGACGATGGCACCCGCGACGTTCGCGAAGCGCACGATGCGCCCGAGGCTCCACCCCGACAGCAGTCCATGACAGAGCGCCCCGCCGAAGGCGTCGCCCGCGCCGAGGCCGTTGACGACATCCACGAAGTAGGGAGCGACCTCGACGCTCTCGTCCGCGGTCTTGGCGAGCACGCCACGCGGTCCCTGCTTGACGATCGCGATCTCGACACCCCGCTCGAGCAGTGCGTCGGCGGCGCGGTGCGGATCGGTCTCGCCGACGGCGACCTCGCACTCCTCACGGTTGCCGACGGCCACCGTGACCTGGCCGAGGACGGGCTCGATCTGCTCGCTCGCAGCGGCAGGACCCGACCAGAACATGGGCCGGTAGTCGAGATCGAGCACGGTGTGGCGGGCACGGTCGCGTGCGGCGAGAGCGGTGTGGTGCGCCGAGCGACTGGGCTCCTGGGTGAGTCCGGTCGCGGTGAGCCAGAGCACGTCGGCTCCGCGCACGGCGGCGAGGTCGAGCTGCGCGTCGTCGATGTTGAGGTCGGGCGCCTTCGGCTCGCGGTAGAAGTACAGCGGGAAGTCGTCGGGCGGGAAGATCTCGCAGAAGGTGACGGGGGTCTTCAGCGCCGGATCCACGGCGACGAGCCGCGGGTCGACGCCGAGGCGGTCGAGCTCACGCAGCAGATAGCGACCGAACGGGTCGTGGCCGACGCGGCTCACGAGGCCCGAGCGCCGACCGTGGCGTGCGGCGGCCACCGCGACGTTGGCGGCGCTGCCGCCGAGGTATTTGCCGAACGTCGCGACGTCCTCGAGCCCGACACCGTCCTGAAGGGGATAGATGTCCACGCCGAGGCGACCGATCGCGAGGATCTCGGGTGCCGTGTTCTGCGTCATACTCCGCTGTACAACTCTCTTCGGAAACCTGCGCCGCCCTGGTCGACGGCATGTCCTAACAATAGCACATGTTGACCTGTCGGCAAGGGGCACTTCGGATGCCGCAACACCCCGCTCCGCGTCGATATCACCGAACATGTGTCGACATACGTAAGATTGTCGCGACATGGGAGTGAGCCCCGAAGAGGAGGCGGCGAGCGCGATGGCGAGCGACGAGATCTACTGGCCGGAAGAGCTGTTCACCGACCTCGACCGCACGGGACCGGTGCCCCTCTACTTCCAGGTGTCGAGCCGGCTCGAGGCCGCCATCCACGACGGCGTGATCCCCGCCGGCGCCCGTCTCGAGAACGAGATCGCCATCGCCGTACGGCTCGGTCTCTCCCGGCCGACCATCCGGCGCGCGATCCAGGAGCTCGTCGACAAGGGCCTGCTCGTGCGCCGCCGCGGGATCGGCACTCAGGTCGTGCAGGGGCAGGTCACCCGCCCCGTCGAGCTCACGAGCCTCTACGAGGACCTCCGCAACAGCCACCACGAGCCCGGCACGCGCGTGCTCGCCCACGAGATCGTGCCCGCGACCGATCCGGTCGCGGAGGGTCTCGGGGTGGCCGTCGGCACCGACGTCGTCTTCATCCGCCGCCAGCGCAGCACCGACGGCGTGCCCGTGGCCGTGCTCGAGAACTACCTCCCGATCGAGTTCTCCGACATCACGACCGAGCAGCTGCAGGATCGCGGGCTCTATCAGATCCTCCGTGCGCGCGGTGTGACGATCCAGATCGCCAAGCAGAAGATCGGCGCCCGGCGCGCGCAGGGCGATGAGGCCGAGTTGCTCGATGTCGAGCGCGGCGGCCCGCTGCTCACGATGGAGCGCATCGCTTTCGACAACTCCGGCCGTGCTCTCGAGTACGGCCACCACTGCTACCGGCCCGACATGTACAGCTTCGAGACGACCGTCGTCGCGAAGTAGCGGGGGTACCGCCAGTACCTCCCGCGCCGCACCGGCGAGACGTAGCGTGGACGCATGCACGACATCCGCGCCGAGGTGCGCGAGTTCCTGAGCTCGCGTCGCGCGCGCATCACCCCTCAGGAGGCGGGTCTGCCCGCCTACGGCGGCAACCGTCGCGTGGCGGGGCTGCGCCGCGAGGAGGTCGCGATGCTCACGGGCGTCTCGGTCGACTACTACATCCGTCTCGAGCGCGGGAACCTCGCGGGCGCCTCCGAGAGCGTGCTCGACGCGCTCGCGCGCACGCTGCGGCTCGACGCGGCCGAGCGCGACTACCTGTTCGACCTCGCGCGGGCGGCGAGCCCCGGCATCCGCGTGCCCGCGAAGCCCGCCGAGACGGTGCGCCCCGCGGTGCGGCAGGTGCTCGATGCGATGGCCGACGCACCCGCGTGGGTCCGCAACGGTCGACACGACATTCTGGCGGCGAACCGTCTCGGCCGCGCCCTCTACGCGCCGGTGTTCGACAGCCCCCGCCGCCCGGTCAACACGACCCGGTTCACGTATCTGGATGCTGCGGCCCGCACCTTCTGGCGCGACTACGACCAGATCGCGAACGACGCCGCCGCGATGCTGCGCCTCGAAGCGGGCCGCACGCCGCACGACACCGACCTCATCACGCTCATCGGCGAGCTGTCGACGCAGAGCGAGCTGTTCCGGCAGCGGTGGGCCTCGCGCGACGTGAAATACCACCGCAGCGGGCGCAAGCGTCTGCACCACCCGGTGGTCGGCGATCTCGATCTCGACTTCGAGTCGATGGAGCTGCCCAGCGAGCCGGGTCTCGTCATGAACGTCTACACGGCGCCGGCGGGCTCGCCGAGCGCCGATGCGCTGACCCTGCTCGCCTCGTGGGCGGCGAGCGCCGACTTCACCGCCGACGCGGCGCTCATCGGCGCGGAGTGATCCGGGCGGGCTCCCCCGCCCGAACCGTCAGCGGGGGTCGACCCGCAGCGTCGTCTCGAGCACGTCGTCGCCGGTGATCGCCCCGACGTAGGCGGGACCGAACCGGTCGTACTTCGCGTGCAGCGCGGCATCCAGTGCCGCCCGCACCGCCGCGTCGGCGGGGGTGAAGGTGACGTCCTGCTCGACGCCGCCCGCGGCGACACGGCCGGTGCCCGCGGCGCGGGCGCGGCGGTACCAGCCGTTCTCCGGGCCGTGCGCCGAGCGCACGTAGAGCACGCCGTCGACGACGCCGTGCCAGATCGTCACCCAGGGACGCAGGGTGCCGTCGGCGCGGGTCGAGGCGATGCGCAGTTCGGTCGCGTCGCCGATGCGGGCGAGCTCGGTGGGGTTCCAGTCGGACATCGGATGTCTCCTTCGTCGCCGTTCAGGCGGGGTATTCGTCGTCGGTGAGCTTCGCGCCCCACTCCGTCTCGGGAACGCCCTCCTCGAGGGGCGCCTCCCAGAGCGCGAGATGGCACATCGCATTCTGCGCCGAGGCGCCGTGCCAGTGCCATTCCCCCGCAGGCGTGAAGACGGTGTCGCCGGGGCGCAGCTCGATCAGCTCGCCGCCGCGCGACTGCACCCAGCCGAGCCCGTCGGTGACATGCAGCACCTGGCCGACGGCGTGACGATGCCAGGCGGTGTGGGCGCCGGGCATGAAGCGGACGAGGTTGAGGCGCGCGCGCGAGGGGGCGACGCCCGTGTAGTGGGCGTTGACGTACACGTCGCCGTCGAACCACTCAGCAGGGCCGCGGAAGGTCGGGGCTACGGGGAACTTGGTCGTGCTCATGGGGTGTCCTTTCGAGTGTGGGCGCGTCGTTCGCGCATGAGCGGAGGCAGCACGAGCGTCGCGGCGACGATCGCGCACAGGGTCAGGAGGACGGCGGCGGCGGTGAGGGCGGCCGCGACCTCTGCCGCAACGGAGGCGGCGGCATCCGTGCCGTGCGCGCCCGCCGCGACGACCACCAGCACACCGAGGCCGAGCGACATGCCGACCTGGTGGAACGTGTTGACGAGACCGGATGCCGCGCCGGCATCGGCGGCGGCGACCCCGGCGATGCCCGCCGCGGTGAGCGGCGCGAAGGCGAGACCCTGACCGGCGCCGATCACGAGCATGGGGGCGGCGACGGCCGTGAGGTAGTCGCTCTCGGGCACGACCCGACTGAGCCACGCGACGCCCACGAGTGTCAGCACGATGCCGGCGACGAGGGTGGGACCGGCACCGATCGACCGCACGACGCGGGTGACCGCGAGCGCGACGGCGAAGTTCACGACCGTCATCGGCAGGAAGCCCAGCCCGGCCTGCAGCGGCGTGAAGCGGAGCACGTCCTGCAGGAACTGGGTCGTGAAGAAGAAGAACCCGATCATCGCGCCCATGTAGAGCAGCCGAGCGAGGTACGCGCCGACCCTCACCCTGCTGCGCAGCAGGCGCAGCGGCAGGATGGGCTGCGGCGCCACCGACTCGTTCACGACGAATCCGACCAGCAGAAGGATGCCGACCGCCCCCGCGACGAGCGTCGGGGTCGCCGTCCATCCCTGCTCGGCGGCGGTGATGATCGCGAAGACGAGCGAGCCGACGCCGAGAGTCGCGGTCAGCGCGCCGACGAGATCGAACCGACCCGTCGCCCGGGCGGTCTCGGGCAGGTAACGCGGGGCGAGCACGATCATGGCGATGCCGATGGGCACGTTGAGGAAGAAGCCGGCGCGCCAGCTGAGCAGTTCGGCGCAGGCGCCGCCGACGACCATGCCGAGGCTCGCGCCGATGCCGGCCGTGGCGCCGTAGAGCGCGACGGCTCGGGCGCGTTCGCGCCCCGCCGGGAAGGTCGCCGTCAGGAGGGCCAGCGACGTCGGCGCGACGATCGCGGCGCCGACCCCCTGTACCGCCCGCGCGCCGATCAGCCACCCGCCCGACGGTGCGAGCCCGATCGCGAGCGATGCGGCGGCGAAGATCGCGAGCCCGGCGACGAAGACGCCGCGGCGGCCGAGCAGGTCTCCGGCCCGCGCACCGAGCAGCAGCAGACCGCCGAAGACGAGGGTGTAGGCGTCCTGCACCCACGACAGCTCTCCCGGTCCGAGGCCGAGGTCGACCTCCAGGCTCGGCAGCGCCGTGAAGATCACGGAGTTGTCGAGCAGCACCATGAAGTAGCTGAGCAGGATGACGACGAGGATCGCGATCGGATGCCTCGCCGCCACTGTGCGCCCTCCGGCCGTCAGCGGCTGTGCGGTCATCAGAAGGAGACCATGACCTTCAGTGCCTCGCGCGCGTCCATGGCGGCGTAGCCGGCGGGAACGTCGTCGATGCCGACGGTGCGGTCGAAGACGCGGCCCGGGTCGATGACACCGTCGAGCACCTGCTGGATGGCCGGCTCGAGGTAGGCGCGCACCGGCGCCGGCCCGCCCGCGAGACGGGCGTTCTTGCCGAAGAGAGATCCGAAGCCGATCGGGGCTTCCTCGTACTGCGGCACGCCCACGCGGGAGATGATGCCGCCGGGACGCACGATGCCGTAGGCCTGCTCGTAGGCGGGCATGTGGCCGACCGCTTCGAGCACGATGTGCGAGCCCTCGCCGTTCGTGAGCTCGAGCACGCGCGCGACGCCGTCGGCGCCTCGCTCGGCCACGACATCGGTCGCGCCGAAGGCGACCCCGAGGTCGGTGCGCGAGGCGTGACGACCCATGAGGATGATCCGCTCGGCGCCGAGCTGACGGGCTGCGAGAACGGCCGAGAGCCCGACCGCGCCGTCGCCGATCACCGTGACGGTCTTCCCGGGCTGCACCTCGCCCATGTAGGCCGCGTGGTAGCCGGTGAGGTAGACGTCCGAGAGCGTGAGGAGCGACGCGAGAAGCTCCTCGGAGGCGGTGTCGGGGGTGAGTCCGGGCACGACCACGAGGCTGCCGTCGGCCTGGGGCACGCGGGCGAGCTCGGCCTGCAGCCCGCCGACCTCCGGCGAGCCGTACCAGCCGCCGTGCACGCAGGAGGTCTGGAAGCCCTCCCGGCAGAACACGCAGGTGTTGTCCTGGAACGCGAACGGCACGACGACGAAGTCGCCGGGCTTCACCGTGCGTACGTCCGCACCGATCTCCTCGACGACGCCGATGAGCTCGTGGCCCATGGGCCGCCCGGTGTCGCTCGCGTGCAGGGAGTGGTAGGGGTGCAGGTCGGAGCCGCAGACGCACGCGCGCACCGCGCGCACGATGGCGTCGGTGGGCTGGCGGATGACCGGGTCGGCAACGGTCTCGACGCGCACATCGCCCGCGCCGTACATGAATGTGGCCTTCATGGAGTCCTTCACTGTCGTTCGAGCACCCGGATGGGGTGTGATCCCATTTCACGACCTCGCGCGCGGGCGCGGGAGGACCGCTCGTGCCGGGTAACGCCAGTACCTCCCGGGGCATCCGCTCGCGGCGTACCGTCACGGGCATGAGCATCCCCACCCTGACGCTGAACAACGGCGTCACCCTGCCCGCCCTCGGCTACGGCGTCTTCCAGACCCCGCCGGACGAGACCATCGCGTCGGTCACCGAGGCGCTGCGCGTCGGCTACCGCCACATCGACACGGCCGCCGCCTACGGCAATGAGCGCGAGGTCGGCCGCGCGATCGCGCGGAGCGACGTCGCCCGCGACGACATCGTCATCGAGACGAAGGTCTGGGTGTCCGACTACGGCTACGACGAGACGCTGCACGCGTTCGAGAAGGCCACGGCGAAGCTCGGGGTCGACACCCTCGACATCCTGATCCTCCACCAGCCCGCGCCGACCCGGTTCGAGAGGACCATCGCCGCCTACCGGGCACTGGAGTCGCTGCTGGCCGACGGCCGGGTGCGCGCGATCGGCGTGAGCAACTTCCTCCCCCACCACCTCGAGCGCCTGCGCGCCGAGACCGAGGTGGTGCCGGCCCTCAATCAGCTCGAGATCCACCCGTACTTCGCGCAGCGAGAGCTGCTCGCGGTCGACGAGGCGCAGGGCATCCTCAACCAGGCGTGGTCGCCGATCGGCGGCATCACCTTCTACCCCGGCCCCTGGGGCGACGAGCGGCGCAGCGTCATGCACGACCCGGAGATCGCCGCGATCGCCGAGCGCGTAGGCGCGACCCCGGCGCAGGTCATGCTCGCGTGGCACCTGCAGCAGGGTCGGTCGGCGATCCCCAAGTCGGTGAACCCCGCCCGCATCGCCGAGAACTTCGCGGCGGGCGAGGTCGAGCTGGATGCCGCGGCCCTCGCCGCGATCGACGGCCTCGACCGCGGCGTGCGCAACGGCCCCGACCCCGACGCCCCGCGCGAGGAGTTCTTCAACCGGCTGATCCCCGAGGCGTGACCCGAACGGGGCGGATGCCGCGGCATCCGCCCCACCGACACGGGAGATGGCCGCACGGCGACACATAGACACGCCCGGGCTGCGACTCGCTAGAGTGTGCTCGTGGTCCGCCGGAACATTCCACCCGGCTCACAGTCGTCTCTGCGCGAGGCGAACCGGGTGCGCCTCGTCGAGTCGCTGAAGCGACACGGCAGGCTCACCCAGGTCGAATTGGCTGAGAGCACGGGTCTCTCCCCCGCCACGGTGTCGAACATCGTGAAGGAGCTCACCGCGTCCGGTGTGCTCGACACGTCGACCACGTCGCGCAGCGGACGCCGCGCGATCCTCGTCTCGCTCGCCCGCCAGACCGGCCTCGTCGCCGGCGTGCACTACAGCGCCCGGCACCTGCGCATCGCCCTCGCCGACGCGACCCGCACGATCGTCAGCGAGACCTCCCTCCCCCTCGCCCCCGACCACCGTCATGACGCCGAGCTCGACCGGCTCGCGCTGCTGCTCGGCGACATGCTCGACTCGCTCGGCATGACCACCCGCGACCTGCTCGCGGTCGGTGTGGCCCTGCCCGCCTCGCTCGACCCGCGCACCGGCATGGTGTCGACACCGGGCCTGTTGCGCGGCTGGGAGGGCATCGACATCGCCTCGAGCCTCGAGGCGCGCATCGACTGCGCCGTCATCGCCGACAGCGAGGCGAACGCGGGAGCAATCGCCGAGGCGCGCGAGGGCGCCGCGATCGGCATCGGCAGCTCCGTGTTCGTGCGGGTGGGTCACACCATCAGTGCGGGCATCGTCGTCGGCGGCGACGTGCTGCCGGGCGCGCACGGCAAGGCGGGCCAGATCGGCCATGTGACCATCGACGAGAACGGCCCGGTCTGCCGTTGCAACAACCGCGGGTGCCTCGAGACGTACGCCGCCGGACCCGCGCTCCTCTCGCTCTTCCCGCGTTCGGAGGGGATGCAGCGCCTCGGCGACCTCATCCAGTCGGCCGAGGGCGGCGACGGCCGCTCGCACCGGGTGATCGCCGACGCGGGGCGCCACATCGGCGTCGCGCTCGCGAGCCTGTGCAACCTCGTCGACCCCGAGGTGGTCGTCATCGGCGGCGAGCTCGCCCAGGCCGGAGAGATCCTGCTCGCCCCCATGCGCCACTCCCTCGAGCGCAGCGCCCTGCAGTCGACCTCGGGGGTGCCGACCCTCGTCGGCGCGTCCCTCGGCGAGTGGGCCGAGACCCGAGGTGCCATCATCAGCGCACTGAGCGTGGGCGGAGCCGCGACATCCGCCATCTCTTTGCCCGCCTGACGCGCGAGAGCGCCGCGGATGGGTTTGAATAAGAGGCGTGAACCTGGCGAGGACGCTGGCACGTGCAGCGCTGGGGGTCGCCGTCACCGTCGCGCTCGCGGCGTCACTGGTCGGATGCGCCCCCGCGGGTGATCAGCGCGCCAAGATCGCGCTGCTGCTCCCCGACGCCAAGACCGCCCGCTACGAGTCCTTCGACCGCCCGTTGTTCGAGAAGTCCGTCGCCGCTCTCGGCCCGTACGACGTGATCTACTCGAACGCCGACCAGGATGCCGCGGAGCAGCAGTCGCAGGCCGAGTCGGCGCTGGCCGCCGGCGCCAAGGTCCTGGTGCTCGATCCGGTGGACTCGAATGCGGCCGCGAGCGTCGTCGCCGCAGCGCGCGCCGCGGGAGTGCCGGTCATCGCCTATGACCGGTTCATCACCGGCGGTGGGGTGTCCTACTTCGTCGGCTTCGACGGCCAGAAGGTCGGCGAGCTGCAGGCGACCGCGCTCGTACAAGGGCTCACCGACCGCGGCACACTGTCGCAGGGCGGCATCCTCGTCGTGAACGGCTCGCCCACCGACAGCAACGCCGCACAGTTCGCGGCGGGCGCGGCATCCGTCTTCTCGACCAGCGGCGTGCAGATCCTCGCGTCGTACTCGACGCCCGACTGGAGCCCCGACAAGGCCCAGGAGTGGGTCGCCGGACAGATCACCCAGTACGGCGATCGCATCGTCGGTGTCTACGCCGCCAACGACGGTGTCGCGAGCGGCGCGATCGCCGCACTGAAGGCCGCGAACGTGTCGCCGATGCCGGTGGTGACCGGACAGGATGCCGAGCTGTCGGCCATCCAGCGCATCGTGTCGGGCGACCAGTACATGACCGTCTACAAGGCCATCGGACGCGAAGCCGACCGTGCGGCGCAGGTTGCCGTCGATCTCATCCGCGGCACGCCTCCCGCGTCGCCGACCCTCATCGACGGGGTGCCGAGCACGCAGTACCAGCCCGTCGCCGTCACCGTGCACGACATCATGGCGACCGTGGTTGCGGACGGCTTCTGGACCGTGAAGGATATCTGCTCGCCCGCCTACGCCGCCGCCTGCGCCGCGGCGGGCATACGGTGAGACGCACGATGGCAGCGATGGTGAATCAGACGAAGACGGCACGCCCCCACAAGGGCGTGCTCACCATGCGCGGGATCGGCAAGCACTTCGGCGCGATCAAGGCGCTGAGCGGAGTCGACTTCAGTGTGAGCGAGGGCGAGGTCGTCGCTCTCGTCGGGGACAACGGGGCCGGCAAGTCGACCCTCGTGAAGATCCTCGCGGGGGTGTACCGCGCCGACGCCGGAACCGTCGAGCTCGACGGCACGCCGATCGAGGTGTCGAGCCCCTCGCACGCCCAGCAGCTCGGCATCGCCACCGTCTTCCAGGATCTCGCCCTGTGCGAGAACCTCGACATCGTCGCCAACATCTGGCTCGGCCGCGAGCTCGTGCACGACCGTCTGCTCGACGAGATCGAGATGGAGGAGCGCACGATGCTGCTCCTGCGGGAGCTCTCGGCGAAGATCCCGTCGGTGCGGACACCGGTCGCCGCCCTCTCGGGCGGGCAGCGCCAGACCGTCGCGATCGCCCGGTCGCTCATCGGGGAGCCGCGCGTGATCATCCTCGACGAGCCGACCGCCGCGCTCGGCGTCGCTCAGTCCGCCGAGGTGCTGAACCTCATCGAGCGGCTGCGCGAGCGCGGACACGGTGTCGTGCTCATCAGCCACAACATGACGGAGGTGCTCGCCGTCGCCGACCGGGTCGTGGTGCTGAGGCTCGGACGCAACAACGGCGAATACGACGCAGCCGACCTCACGAGCGAGACCCTGATCGCCGCGATCACGGGTGCGTCGACGTCGGGGGTGCCGCAGCGCTCCCGCGAACCGCGAACCGTCCCCGTCGACACGAACGTCATCTCCCTGCGCACGAAGAGCCATCCGTTGCCGGGCGGCCGTTCGTGACGCGCCCGGGCACCGGCGAGCTGCTCGATCCCGACGAGGAGCGCGGCGCCCGGAGGCTCGTCGCGGTGGCGATCGCGCGGGTGCGCGGGGGCGATCTGGGCGCGGCGCCGGTGATCATCGGGCTGGTGATCATCTGGACGGTGTTCCAGTCGTTGAACCCGGTGTTCCTCTCGAGCACCAACCTCGTGAACCTCACGATGCAGTGCGCCTCGATCGGCATGATCACCCTCGGTGTGGTCGTCGTGCTGCTGATCGGGCAGATCGACCTGTCGGTCGGCTCGGTCTCGGGGCTGTCGTCGGCGCTGCTCGCGGTCGCTCTCGTGCAGTGGGACTGGCCGTGGCCGCTCGCGCTGCTCATCGCCGCCCTGTCGGGCGTGGTCGTAGGGCTCGTGTACGGCGTGCTGCTCACCCGGTTCGGCGTACCGAGCTTCATCATCACGCTCGCCGGGCTCCTGGCCTTCCTCGGCCTGCAGCTGCGCGTGCTCGGCGACACCGGATCGATCAACCTGCCGTTCGATTCGGCGCTCGTCACGTTCGCGCAGCAGATGTTCCTCCCGTGGTGGGCGGGGTACGTGATCTCCGTTCTGGCCGCGGGCGCCTACGCGCTCTCCCTCGTGCGACGCGCGCGTCGCCGCGAGGCCGCTGATCTCGGCTCGGACAGCGTCACCCGCATCGTCGTGCGCTCGGGCGCACTGCTGGTGGTCCTGCTCGTCGCCTCGTGGTACCTCAACCTCTCGCGCGGCATCGGGGTCATGTTCCTGCTGTTCGTGGTCGCGGTGGTTCTCATGAACGTCGCGCTCACGCGCACTCGCTGGGGGCGTGCGGTGTACGCGATCGGCGGGTCCGCGGAGGCCGCACGCCGTGCCGGAATCCACGTCAGCCGCATGTACATGTCGGCGTTCGTGGTGTGCTCGACGCTCGCGGCGATCGGCGGCATCCTCGCGGCATCCCGTCTCGCGGCGGCCAATCAGAGCTCGGGTGGCGGTGACACGAACCTCAACGCCATCGCCGCGGCGGTCATCGGCGGGACGAGCCTGTTCGGCGGCCGAGGGTCGGCGTTCTCGGCGCTGCTGGGCATCGTGGTGGTGCAGTCGCTCTCGTCGGGGCTCACCCTGCTCAACCTCGATTCCTCGGTGCGGTACATGATCACGGGTGCCGTGCTCGTGCTCGCGGTGATCGTGGATGCCGCGGCCCGCCGTTCGCGCGCGGCCGCCGGTCGCGCCTGACATCGTCAGGCACCATCCGTTCACGCCTCGAACTCGGCGTTGCATGCCGGAAACATTCGACCGTCGGATCGTCAGCGGAATCATCGAATCGGTTCGCACAACGCGCAGAATCGGGGCGGAATCGCCCTGAAGCCACCGGTTGACCGCATTTCCCCCGCCGTTGCCGAAGCGTTATCTTCACGGATTGACTTCAAGGCTTGAAGTCATAAAGATCGAGAAGCGATCAGCACCCGAACGCTGGTTCTGCTGTTTCAACGACGAAAGGCACATGATGAAGAAGTCTTCGATCCTGCTCGCGGCGGCAGTCGTGGGCGCTGGAGCGATGCTCCTCGCCGGCTGTTCCGGCACGAGCAGCAGCTCGAGCAGCGGCTCGGCTGCGGCAAGCGGCAAGCGCGCTTGTGTGATCCTCCCCGACTCGGCGTCGTCGCCGCGCTGGGAGAACTTCGACCGCAAGTACCTCACCGACGGTCTGCAGGCGGCCGGCTTCACCGCCGACGTGCAGAACGCCCAGGGTGACACCAGCAAGTACGCCACCATCGCCGACCAGCAGCTCACCCAGGGCTGCGGCGTGATGATCCTCACCGACTACCAGGGCGCAGCCGTGGGCGTCGCCAAGAAGGCCAAGGCCCAGGGCATCCCGGTCATCGCCTACGACCGCTCGTTCACCGGCTCCGACTACTACGTGTCCTTCGACAACGTGCAGGTCGGCAAGCTCGAGGGTCAGATGATCGTCGACGGCCTCAAGAAGCTGGGCAAGGACCCGGCCTCCTCGACGGTCGTCTACATGGGCGGCGACCCGACCGACAACAACGCGGCCATGTTCCGCACGGGTGCGAACGACGCCATGTCGGCTGCCGGCATCAAGCCCGCCGCTGAGCCCGCCGGTGTCTGGGACCAGTCCAAGTCGGCCACCAACTTCCAGCAGGCGCTGACCTCGCTCGGTGGCAAGGTCGACGCGGTGTGGGTCGCCAACGACACCAACGCCGCCGGTGTGATCTCGGTGCTCAAGAACTCGTTCCAGGCCGGTCAGATCCCGGTGTCGGGCCAGGACGCGAGCGTCGTGGGTCTGCAGAACATCCTCCTCGGATGGCAGTCGGGCACGGTCTACAAGCCCGTCAAGGATGAGGCCGACGCCGCCGTCAAGGTCGCCGTCGCCCTCCTGAACGGCCAGACCGTCACCGCCGACCAGAAGCTCGCCGATGGCACGCCCTACATCTCGGTCACGCCGAAGTCGGTCGACGCCACCACGGTCGAGACCGTCGTGAGCGCCGGTGACGCCTCCGCGTCGGACATCTGCAACACGGCCGAGCTCCAGGCCGCCTGCACGAAGTACGGCGTCAAGTAATCACGCCTGCGGGAGGCGTCGCGTCACCTGACGCGGCGCCTTCCGCGCGCTGTCCGACACTCTCGAAAGAAGGCACCATGCCAGATCCGATCATCGAACTCGTGGGCGTGAAGAAGTCGTTCGGCCCCGTCAACGTCCTCAAGGGTGTCAACCTCAAGGTGCACCCGGGCAAGGTGACCGCCCTCGTCGGCGACAACGGCGCCGGCAAGTCCACGCTCATCAAGGGCCTCGCGGGCGTGCAGCCCTACGACGACGGCGACGTGCGCATCGACGGCCAGCACCGCGACCTGCACAGCCCGCGCGAGGCCGCCGCCCTCGGCATCGAGGTCGTCTACCAGGACCTCGCGCTCGCCGACAACCTCGACATCGTGCAGAACATGTTCCTCGGCCGCGAGGAGACCAGCGCCGGCACGTTCGACGAGGGTCGCATGGAGAAGGAGGCCTCAGACACGCTGCGCTCCCTGTCCGTGCGTACGGTCAAGTCGGTGCGCCAGAAGGTGTCGAGCCTCTCGGGCGGTCAGCGCCAGACGGTCGCGATCGCCCGCGCCGTCCTCAAGAAGGCCCGCGTGGTCATCCTCGACGAGCCGACCGCGGCGCTCGGTGTCGCGCAGACCGAGCAGGTGCTGAACCTCGTCAAGCGCCTCTCCGAGCAGGGCGTCGCCGTCGTGCTCATCTCCCACAACCTCGCCGACGTGTTCGAGGTCGCCGACGACATCGCCGTGCTCTACCTCGGCCAGCTCGTCGCGCAGCTCGAGACGTCGCAGACCACCCGCGACGAAGTCGTCGCCTACATCACCGGTTCCAAGAGCGACGTTCCGCTCGTGGGCACCTCGACCATCTCTGTGGAAGGCGGCAACGCATGAGCAGCACGACGCGGACGAACGCCGCACCCGACCCGGTCGCCGGCGACCTCATCGGCAGCGGGGTCGAAGGCGGCCTCGGCGACCAGGTCGCTGCCTGGTGGCAGCGGGTGCGCGGTGGCGAGATGGGCGCACTCCCGGCGCTCGGCGGGCTCATCGTGCTCGCCATCCTGTTCTCGTTCCTGAGCCCCTACTTCTTCACGACCGGCAACCTCGCCAACCTCCTCAACCAAGCGGCGAGCCTCGTCATGCTCGGCATGGCCCTCGTGTTCGTGCTGCTGCTGGGTGAGATCGACCTGTCGGCCGGTGTGACCGGTGGCGTCTCGATGGCCCTGTTCGTCGTGCTGAACGACCGGGTGGGCGTGCCGTGGATCCCGGCGCTGCTCATCGGCTTCGCCGCGGGCATCGCGACCGGTGCCCTGATCGGATTCTTCGTTGCGAGGGTGGGCATCCCGTCGTTCGTCGTGACCCTGGGTCTGTTCCTCGGCTACCAGGGTCTCGCCCTCATCATCATCGGGTCGGGCGGCCTGTACCAGATGAACGTGCAGTTCCTCAGCGACATCCAGAACAGCAACATGCCGATCTGGGCCGGCTGGGCGCTGCTGGTCGTGGTGCTGGTCATCACGGCGGTCACGGCGTTCTGGGATCGTGCACGTCGCACCCGCGCCGGCGTTCCGAACCGCGCGATCTCGCTCGTGTGGATCAAGCTCGCCGTCATCCTCGTGCTCGGCGGCGTCGCGGTGTACTTCCTCAGCCTCGACCGCTCGCAGTCGGTGCGTGCGGTGACGGGCGTGCCCGTGATCGTTCCGGTCGTGCTCGCGATCCTGTGGATCGGCACGTTCGTGCTCGACCGCACGAAGTTCGGCCGCTACATCTACGCGATCGGCGGCAACGCCGAGGCCGCCCGCCGCTCGGGCATCAAGGTGCGCTGGGTGAAGTGGTCGGCGTTCGTGGTCTGCTCGGGTCTCGCCGTGCTGTCGCAGCTGTTCGACGTCGCGCGCATCGGCTCGGTCGACGCGACCGCGGGCCGCGACATCGTGCTGAGCGGTGTGGCCGCAGCGGTCGTCGGCGGCGTCAGCCTCTTCGGCGGACGCGGTCGCCTGATCCACGCCGCGCTGGGCGCCCTGGTGATCGCGATGATCACCAACGGCCTCGGCCTGCTGGGCCTGCCGGCGGGCATCAACCTGCTCGTCACGGGTGGCGTGCTGATCCTGGCCGCCACCGTCGACGCCGTCTCGCGTCTGCGGTCGGGCGGCACCTCGCGCTCCTGACGCGCAGAGCGGATGCTGCGGCGCCCGGTCCTCTCACGAGGGTCGGGCGCCGCGGTGGTCTGCGGGTCAGTGTGTCGGGTGAGTTCCCAGCGGGATCACGTCGGGCTGATAGCCGCGCCGACGTACGCTCGCGTCGTGCCCGCGCATCTCACGCTCCCGTCGTGGTTGGCGAGCATGTCGTTGGTGGACTCGGCGGTCTCGGGGACGGTCCTGATGCTTTCCGTCCTGCTCGGTGTGGTGGCTCTCGCTCGCCGCCGCTCGCGTCGCGCCGCACTGGTCGCCGCGGGTACCATCGCCGGCTCAGTCCTCGCCGCCGCGCTCGCCCTGACAGCCCTCCTCGACCTTGGGCCGGGGGTCGGTGTCGCCGTCCCCTTCGCCGGGAGATCCTGGGTCGTCGTCGCGGTCGCGGGTCTCGCTGTCGGCGTGGCCGCGATCGCGGGCGCACGATGGTGGCACAGACTCGCAGGCGCCGCGGCGGCGGTCTCCGCGATCACGGCCGCAGCCCTCGGCGTGAACGCAGTCTTCGGCGTCTACCCCACCGTCGCCGATCTGTGGGGGCGTCCGGCACCACCCGCACTGGCGGATGTCGCCTCCGGAGAGCATGGTTCGGTCGAGGCCGTGGGCACCGACTATGTGTCGACCGCCGCGGGAGGGGCCCCGGTGCCCGCGGCCGGCGCGGTCGTGTCGGCCACGATCCCGGCGACGGTCTCCCACTTCGCCGCGCGGCCCGCGACGATCTATCTGCCACCCGCGGCCCTGACGGCGCACCCGCCGGTTCTTCCGGTGGTGCTCGCCTTCTCCGGCCAGCCCGGGAGCCCGTCGGATCTCTTCACCTTCGGCGGCCTCGCCACTGTGCTCGACACCTTCGCCGCCGCTCACCACGGATTCGCGCCGATCGTCATCTCTCCCGACCAGCTGGGCGCCGCGTCGTCGAATCCGATGTGCGTGGATTCGACGCTCGGCAACGTCGACACGTACGTCGCGACCGACGTGGTGACCTGGGCGAAGTCGCATTTCCGCGTCAGCAGCAGCCCGCTCGCATGGGGAGTGCTCGGATTCTCCGAAGGCGCCACCTGTTCCATCCAGTTCGCCGTCACGCATCCGGACGTCTTCGCCTCGGCGCTCGCGATCTCGAGCGAGCTCGTGCCGACGATCGGGGTCGATACGGTCAAGGTGGCGTTCCGAGGCTCGGCGGCCGAATACGCCCGACATCATCCGCTCGCGCTCATGCATGCGCACGGCCCGTTCCGAGATTCGCGCGTCACGTTCGTTGCCGGCGAACAGGACCCGATCTTCGTGACGGCGGCGCGAAAACTGGCCGACGGGGCGCGCGCCGCGGCGATCGCGACCGACGTGCTCATCTCACCCGGCACCGGCCACGATTGGAACACCGTGCGCTGGGGACTGCGCCACGGCCTCGCCGGCTTCTTCGGGCACCTGGGGCTCATCCCCGCTCACTGAGGCGCGACGAGTCCCGCCGCGATCATGCTGCGGGCCGCGTCGACGACGGTCTCCCGCGCCGGGCGTGCGCTCCAGCCGAGCACTCGGCCGGCGGCGGATGCGTCGATGCGCTTGACGTGACCGAGGTCGGCGGCGACGCCGCGCAGCTCCGGCTTGCGTCGCGCGGCGAGCCGCACGAGCCAGTTCGGCGTCGTGCGCGTCGGCACGCGTGCGGCATCCGTTCCGAGCTCCTCGCGCAGCACGCGCGCGACCTGCGGCAACGTGAGGCCCTCGCCGCTCGCGAGGAGGAAGCGGTGGCCCGCGGCATCCGCGGTCGTCATGGCCCGCAGGTGCGCGTCGGCGACGTCGCGCACGTCGACGATCGGCAGCCACAGGTTGATGGCCGACGGCATCCCTCCGGAGAGCAGCCGCCGCACCATCGCGTTTCCGCCCGAGAGCGAATCGGATGCCACGGGCCCGAGCACCGCGACAGGGTTGATGACGGCGAGCTCGAGGCCGGTCTCGCCGACGATCTCCCACGCGGCGCGTTCGGCGAACACCTTGCTGCGCCCGTAGGCGTCCATGCCGGGGCCGTCGAGCGGCGACCAGTCCGCCTCGGTGAACAGGTGGTCGGTACGCCCGCGGCCGAAGCCGATCGCGTGGAAGGCCGAGGTCAGCACCACACGGGAGACCCCGGCACGGGGCGCCGCGCGCAGCACGCGGGTGGTGCCGTCGACGGCGGCGGCGATCATGGCGTCGTCATCGAGCGGCGCACCGTGAGGGACGGGCGACGCGACGTGCAGCACGAAGGTCGCCCCGGCGAGCGCGGCGTCCCAGCCGTCGTCGGCGGTGAGGTCGGCGGCGACCACCTCCAGGCCGTCGGTGGATGCCGCGCCCAGCCGCGCGAGCTGCGCACGCAGGGCGGAATCGCGGTCGAGGGAGCGGGAGGTGGTGCGCACGCGGTAGCCGGCGGCGAGAAGCTGCACGATGCACTGCGACGCGATGAACCCGGCACCGCCGGTGACGACGACGAGAGGAGAGGGGGCGGTCATGGCTACATCGTGCGCGCGCACGGCGGCCATCACCAGTGCCCGGACGATCCTGGGGATGACGGGACCAGGATCGGCCGCGGCATCCGTCGTACTCTCGCAGCATGGGCGATGACGAGAACCGACTCGGCGCATTCCTGCGCGCCCGGCGCGAGCTCATCACCCCCGATGAGGCGGGCATCCCGGTGGTCGGGGTGCGGCGAGTCGCAGGGCTGCGGCGCGAGGAGGTCGCGATGCTCGCGGGCATCAGCGCCGACTACTACCTGCGGCTCGAGCAGGGCCGCGACCGGCATCCGTCGCCGCAGGTGCTCGACGCGCTCGCACGCGTGCTGCGGCTGGATGCCGACGCTGCCCGCCACCTGAACGAGATCGGGATGCCGCGGCCCCGCGCCGTGCGCACCCGTCGACGCGCGGAGGTGGTGCCGGCCCACACGCTGCGCTTCGTCGGCCAGGTGCCGTTCCCGGCGTTCGTCGAGGGGCGCTGCCTCGACGTGCTGGCCGCGAATCCGCTCGCCGCCGCACTCTCGCCACGTCTCACGGTGGGCGGCAACCGGCTGCGGGACTTCTTCCTCGACGACGCCGAGCGCGACCTGTTCCCGCACTGGGACGAGGCCGCGGCGGGCCTCGTTGCGGGGTTCCGGCAGTCGATCGGCGCCGACACCGACGACCCGCGCGTGATCGCACTCGTCGGGGAGCTGTCGCTTGCGAGTCCTGTCTTCGGGCGGCTCTGGGCGCGCCACGACGTGCGGATGCGCCAAGGTGCGACGGTGACGTTCGCGCACCCGAGCGTGGGCGCGCTCACGGTCGACCGCGAGAAGCTTGCGATCCCCGGCACGGACGGCATGATGCTGGTGATCTACCACGCCGAGCCCGGCACGGCGGATGCCGACAAGCTCGCCCTCCTCGCGGCGAGCGCCGCCCCGGCGCGGTGAACGTCGGGGGGTTGCGGCAAGCGGGTGCGATGCCCGCAGGGGGCGCGTCTAGGCTGACCCCCATGGCCCGGCGCGACACCCCCGCTCCCCCACGCGACAGCGCGCCGGACGTTCCCGACGACCTCGACGAGGCCGGCGGACTCTCCCCACGCGATGACCTCCTCGCGGCCCGGATCACCGGGCTCGCCGACGATGTGCTCGCCGCGCACGCCCGACTCGTCGAGTCGCGGGTGGAGGCGGCATCCGTGGCGCTCTTCGACGCGACCGGCACGACGTTCACCGATGTCGTCGTCGACGACCTGCGCGCCGTCGAGCTGCGGCTGCGCGACGCCCGGTGGCGCAACGTCGCCCTCACGGGCGGACGCATCGGCACCCTCGACGGCCTGCGCGCCGCCTGGGACGGCGTGACGCTGCGCGGCATCCGCGTGGGCTACCTCTCGCTGCCGTCCGCCGAACTCGCCGACGTGCGATTCGTCGACTGCGAGATCGGCACGCTCGACCTCCCCGACGCGACCCTCACCCGCGTGACCTTCGACTCCTGCCGCGTCGACGAGGTCGACACCCGCGGCCTGACGGGCACCGACCTCGACCTGCGCGGACTCGATGCGCTCGCGTTCACCGACCCGCGGGCCCTGCGCGGGTCGACCCTCTCGACCCGTCAGGTCGAGCAGCACGCCGCCGCCTTCGCCGCGGCGCACGGCGTGCACATCGCCGACTGACGCGACGCCCGGCGTCACGTGTCGTGCGCTCCCGGGCAAGCGGCGACGCACCGCCCGATCGACACTGGACATGATCGACCGAGGAGTCCGCATGTCGCACGCATCCGCCCCGCACACCCACGCCCCGCACGAGCACGCTCCTCGTGCGCACCAGCCCCACACCGCAACCCACCCGCGCGACCCGCTCTCGGCCGATGAGATCGCCGCCGCCCGCGCGGTTCTCGTGGAGGCGGGTCTGCTCGGGAGCAGCGTGCGCGTGCCGATGCTGCTGCCCGACGAGCCCAGCGCCGACGACCTGAGCCGATTCGTCTCCGACGGCACCCTCGACCGGCGCGTCGATGTGACCCTGCTCGATACGGCGACCGGCGCCGTCACCGAGGCGATCGTGTCGATCACCCGCGGCACCGTCGACGCCGTCACCCCGATCGACACGGCGTCGCACCCCTACGGTCAGCCCCAATACCTGTTCGAGGACTACGAGCGCGCCGAGCAGATCGTGAAGGCGTCCGCCGAGTGGCGGGCCGCCATGACCCGGCGCGGTCTCGCCGAGCACATCGACCTCGCGTTCTGCTCGCCGCTCGCGCCGGGTTTCGTCGGGCGCGAGAACGAGGTCGGGCGCCGCGTCATCCGCTCGCTCACGTTCCTGCGCCACTCTCCGGACGACAACGCGTGGGCCCACCCCGTCGAGGGTCTGATCGTGCACGTCGACCTCGTGACCGGGGCAGTCATCGACATCGAGGATGTGGGCGACATCCCCGTGCCCGCAGGTGACGGTCGGTACACGCCCGATGTCGTCGGACCTGCGCGCACCTCTCTCAAGCCGATCGAGATCACCCAGCCCGAAGGCCCGAGCTTCACCGTCGACGGATCGGCGGTCGACTGGGAGAAGTGGCGGCTGCGCGTCGACTTCAACGCCCGCGAGGGCCTGGTCCTGCACGACATCTCGTTCGACGGACGCTCGGTGCTGCGCCGCGCGAGCGTGCCCGAGATGGTCGTCCCGTACGGCGACACCGTCAACACGAAGTTCTGGATCAGCTACTTCGACGCCGGCGAGTACCTTCTCGGCAAGAACGCGAACGCGCTCGAGCTCGGCTGCGACTGCCTGGGCGTGATCCACTACTTCGACGGCGTCGTGGCAGACGATCACGGCCACCCGGTGCGCATCCCACAGGCGATCTGCATGCACGAGGAGGACTACGGCATCCTCTGGAAGCACACCGAACCGGGACCCATCGGCTCGCAGGTGCGCCGTTCGCGGCGCCTCGTCGTCTCGTACTTCGCGACCATCGGCAACTACGACTACGGCTTCTTCTGGTACTTCTACCTCGACGGCTCGATCCAGGTCGAGGCGAAGGCCACCGGCATCGTCTTCGTCGGCGCAGGAATCCCCGGCACCGCGAACCCGCACGCGCCCGAGATCGCGCCGGGCGTGTTCGCCCCGGTGCACCAGCACCTGTTCTGCGCGCGCCTCGAGCCGGCGATCGACGGTGCACGGAACCGGCTCGTCGAGATCGACGCGGCCCGCGTGCCCATGGGCCCCGACAACCCGTTCGGCAATGCGTTCACCTGGACCGAGACACCCCTGCTCACCGAGCAGAGCGCGCAGCGCGAGGCCGACACATCCGTCGCGCGCGTGTGGGAGGTGCGCAGCACCAGCCGGACAAACTATGTCGGCCGGCCCACCGCCTACCATCTGCTGCCCGAGCCGACGGCCTTGCTGCTCGCGGACCCCGCCTCGTCGGTCGCGGCCCGCGCCGCGTTCGCCACGAAGCACCTCTGGGGCACGGCCTACGACCGCGACGAACGTTGGCCCGCAGGCCGGTACCCGAACGCCCACGCGGGCGGCGCAGGGCTCCCCGCCTACACGGCCGACGACCGCTCGATCGACGACGCCGAGCTGGTGCTCTGGCACACGTTCGGCCTCACCCACGTGCCCCGCCCCGAGGACTGGCCGATCATGCCGGTCGACTACGCGGGGTTCTGGTTCAAGCCGTACGGGTTCTCCGATGTGAATCCGGCACTGGATGTCCCTGAGGCACCGCGCTCCCACGGCGGTGGCGCGTGCTGCACCGGCGGGGCATGCACCTGCGCACACTGACCCGTGGCGCGGCCTAGGGTGAGAGGACGCACACGCCACGACGGGGGGATCCGGTGCCGAAACGGGTCGACCACGACGCGCGCCGAGCGGAGATCATCCAGGCGACCTGGCGGCTCATCGCGGAGCGCGGCATCGAGGCGACAACGATGCGTGAACTCGCCCGCGAGATGGGCCTCGCAAACGGCAGCGTGACCCACTACTTCCCCGACAAGAAGGCGATCCTCGTCGGTGCGTTCCGGCATGTGTTCGCCGCCACCAATCGGCGGTTCGAGGCGGCCGCGGCCGCCGCGCCGTCGCGCGGACTCGCGCGGCTGCGTCTGTTCCTGCTCGAGACGCTGCCGCTCGACGACGAGCGTCGACTCGAGGCGCGCATCGTCATCCCCTTCCTCGAATACGCGGCCGTGGATGACGGGCTGTCGGTGGAGTTCCAAGACATGATGCGCGAGTGGCGCGGACTCTTCCGCGGCATGCTGATCGAGGCCCAGGCTGACGGCGAGCTCGCCGACGATGCCGATCCGGACGCCCTCGCCGACGTGCTCATCAGCGCGATCACCGGGCTCCAGTCGGTCGCGATCCTCGTTCCCGAGACCGGCGCGGCCGAGCGACTTCTCGCGATGGCCGACGCGCTGCTGGGCCTCGCCGCCCCGCGCTCGGCGACGACCGCGCACTGAGCTCTCGCCATCCGTCGCGCGGCCGGGCGCGGCATCCGTCGTTTCCAGGACTCCGCATGCCCGGCACCCCTCCCGATTCCGGACATCACGTTGTAACATCGAGGAAATCATGGTTCTACAAGCGTCGGATAAAAATGACGCAGAGACCCTGGCCGAGGGATACAAGGAGGTCTCCCGTGGCGAACGACGCCCCCCGCCCGACCGTCGAGGTGATCGACGCCCCTGACCTGAACACGTTCCGTGTCGCCGTCAGCGACTCGTTCGTGCCGCTGCGGGTCACGAGCCGCGACGACCGCGCGTTCCACGGCACCATCCGCTCGGCGTCGGCCGATGCGGTGCATGTGACCGACATCCGCGCCGGCGCGCACGTCGTGGAGCGCACCCCCGAGCTCATCGCCCGCTCTCCCCTCGCCGCCTTCAAGGTGAGCCTGATGGTCGAGGGCACGGGCCTGCTCATCCAGGAAGGGCGCGAGGAGCTGCTGCGCCCCGGCGACTTCGCGATCTACGACACCAGTCGCCCGTACACGCTCGCGTTCGACGGAGAGTTCCGCACGATCGTCACGATGTTCGGTCACGATGCCCTCGCACTGCCGGGATACGCCCTGACTGAGCTGCGCGCCCTGCGCATCGGCGGCGACCAGGGGATCGGCCCCTTCGTCGCACCTTTCCTCACACAGCTCGGCACCCACCTCGACGAGTACGCCGGCTCATGCGGCGCCCGGCTCGCCCACAGCGCCCTCGATCTCCTCTCGACCGCCTGCACCCGCGCACTCGGCCTCGACCGCGGCATCGATCCGCACCGGGTCCTGTTCGGGCGTATCAACGACTACATCGACGAACACTTGCAGGCCGGCGACCTCGGGCCCGCTCGGATCGCCGCCGCGCACTACATCTCGACCCGCCACCTGCACGGCCTGTTCCAGGATTCGGGCAGCACGGTCTCGGCGGTCATCCGCGCCCGACGGCTCGAACGCTGCCGCCGCGACCTGCGCGACCCGCTGTCGAGCGACATCGCCGTCGCCGCGATCGGAGCCCGATGGGGCTTTGCGGATGCCGCACACTTCAGCCGCACGTTCAAGGCGGCCTTCGGCACGGCCCCGAGCGACTACCGCCACGGCGCCCTCGCGGCCTGAGCGCACGACGAGAGGGGCGGATGACGCGTCCGTCACCCGCCCTCTCAGGTCCGATCCAGCCCGGCAGATCAGACCCCGACCGTCTCCTCACCGAGGTGCACGGCCGCCGGCGCGTCGGCACCGTGCCCGATGCGCCGGTAGACGTCGGGACGTGCGCGACGCAACCACAGCGCCCAGAACACCGCGAGCACGGCAGGCACGAGCAGCACCGCCGGCAGGAGGAACGTCGTCGGGGTCGACTCGGTCTGGCCGAGCAGCACGTCCCAGTTCATGAGGATGAGCACCCAGACGTAGCCGAGCGCCACGAACGAGAGAACAGGTGCGACCACGCGGCTCCACAGTCCCGCGTCACGACGGTCGCGGCGGAAGAAGCCGATGACGGCGAGGGAGACCAGAGCCATCAGGAGCACGAGGCCGAAGGCACCGAGGTTCGTGAGCCACGTGAACAGCGTGATCACCGGGTACGGGCCGTTATTCGGGTCCCAGCCGCTCTCCCCGAAGACGAAGCCGAGGATGACGAGCACCGCAACGACGGTCTGGGTGACGGAGCCGACCCAGGGAGCGCCGCTGTGGCGGCGCACCCGGCCGACCGCAGATGGCAGAACTCCCTCGCGGCCCAGCGAGAAGGCGTAGCGGGCGACGGCATTGTGGAAGCTCACGAGTGATGCGAACAGGCTCGTGATGAACAGCACCGACATCAGATCGACCCACAGGGTACCCAGGTGCGCGGCGACGAAGTTGAAGAAGAGGGGCGGGCCGGCCTCGTCGGCGGTGATCCCGTTCGGATCGAGGATCTTGCCCGGGCCGACCGCGAGCGCCAGCGCCCACGACGAGAGGGCATAGAAGATGCCGATCACGGCGACAGCGAGGAAGGTGGCGCGCGGGATCGTGCGCTTGGGGTCCTTCGACTCCTCGCCGTAGATCGCGGCCGACTCGAAGCCCATGAAGGCGGCGATGCCGAACGCGAGCACGGCGCCGACGCCCGGGACGAACAGCGTCGAGGGGGTGATCGGGCTCGCGGTGACGGTTCCCTCCGCCGGGTTGAAGAACGCCGCGACGTCGAAGACGATCACGACGACGAACTCGAGGGCCACGAGCACTCCGAGGATCTTCGCCGACAGGTCGACCCGGTTCACTCCCATCAGCGCGACGATCGCGATGCAGACAAGCACCCACACCCACCACGGGCTTGCCCAGCCCGTCTTGGCCTCGATGAGGGTGGAGACCTGGAATCCGAACATGCCGTAGACGCCGATCTGCATGGCGTTGTACGAGATGAGCGCCAGGATCGAGGACCCGACGCCGGCCGGGCGACCGAGGCCCTGGGCGATGTACGAGTAGAACGCCCCGGCGTCGGTGACGTAGCGGCTCATGGCCGCGTAGCCGACCGCGAACACGGCGAGGAACACGGCGAGCACGATGTAGCCGAACGGGATGCCGACGACGTGGGTGACCGAGAAGGCGCTCGTGGATCCGCCGGCGATCACGGTGAGCGGCGCCGAGGCGGCCACGATCATGAAGGCGACGGCGGGCACGCCGAGTCGGCGGTGCGCGGCGGTGCGCCCAGGGGGTGGGGTGGCGGACATGTGACTCCTTAGTGGGGGACGGTATCGCCGAGACGATCACTCCGTCGAGGGGATGCCGCGGCTCGCGGCGGGGGTGTGGACGTGTGGTCCCAGAGGTGGAGCATGGGGTGCGCTCATCCTCCGGCGGCCCGGAAGCGAGCGGTTGACGATTTCGGCACCGCGGTTGACGATCGCCGCAGAGTCCCGGTCAGTAGGCGAGCACCTCGTCGAGGGCACCCGACAGCGCGGTGACGAGCGGCTCGACGTGGGTGTCGTCGAAGGCGAGAGGCGGGCGGATCTTCAGCACCGAGTCGGCACGGCCGATACGGCTGAGCAGCACGCCGCGGGCCTTCACGCCCTCGACGATGCGGCGGGTGGTCGTCGGGTCTGCGAGCGCGGCTCGGTCGGCGGCATCCCGATCGAAGACGTCGAACCCGAAGAAGAGCCCGCGGCCTTTGACGGGTCCGAGCCGCGGGTGCGCGGCCAGGAGGGGGGTGAGGATGTCGCGGATCGCGCCACCGAGCCGATCGCTGCGCTCGCGCAGGCCTTCGTCGGCGATCACGTCGAGCACGGCGGCGCCGGCGGCGGCCGAGACCGGGTTTCCGCCGAACGTGTTGAAGTACATGTTGCGGGAGCCGAACTCCTCCTGCAGCGCCGCCGAGGTGACGACACCGCCGAGCGGGTGCCCATTGCCCATGGGCTTTCCCATGGTGACGAGGTCGGGATCGATGCCGAGGTTCTGGAACCCCCAGAATGCGCTGCCGGTGCGTCCGAAGCCGGCTTGCACCTCGTCGGCGATCACGAGCCCGCCTGCCCGTCGGACGCGGCCGACGAGCGCGGTCGCGAAGCCGGCCGGCACGCGCGCGAGCCCCTCGGTCGAGAAGACCGACTCGAGGATGACGGCCGCCACCCCGTGGCCTGCGGCCGTCAGCTCGTCGATCGCACGGTCGAGGTCGGCGAGGGCGTCGGCGAGCACATCCGCCTCGGCCCGCCCGGCAGCGCTCGGGGCGTCGAGGTCGGGCACGGCGAAGCCGCGCACGTCGGGGGCGAGCCCTTCTCGGGCGACGAGTCCGGTGGTGATGCCCGCGAGAAGGGTCGTGTGGCCGTGGTAGCTGAAGTCCGAGACGAGGATCCCGCGGGCCCCCGTGTGCTGCCGGGCGATACGGAAAGCGAGGTCGTTCGACTCCGAGCCGCTGTTCGTGAAGAACACTCGGTCGAGACCCTCGGGGTAGGTGGCGAGCAGACGTTCGGCATAGTCGACGACGCGGGCGTGGAGGTACCGGGTGTGGATGTTGAGAGTCGACGCCTGCGCGTGGATCGCGGCGACGACACGAGGGTGCGCGTGGCCGACGTGGGGGACGTTGTTGTAGGTGTCGAGATAGCGAGTGCCGTCCGCGGCCGTCACCCACACGCCCGATCCCGAGATCAGCTCGATCGGCTCGTCGTAGAAGAGGGGCGAGTGGCGGCCGAGCGTGGCGTTGCGGCGGTCACGCAGCGAGGTCATCGGGGGTTCTCCGTCGGGGTGAGGGGGGTCCAGGGCAGGGGGGATGCGGTGACGTAGGCGTGCGCGGCGCGCACGACCCAGGGCGCGACGTGCCCGGAGATGAAGGCCTCCGCCTCGTTGCCGGGTCGCGCGGCGCTCCAGCCGAGGTAGGTCATGCCGCGGGCGAGCAGCAATGCGTCCCAGGAGGCGAGTTCAGGTGCGGTGAGCGATCGCCGGGCGCGGTAGCCGTGGAAGAGCGCATCACGCAGCGCCGGATAGTCCGATCGCGGCGTCGCGAAGAACATCGCGGTGGCGAGATCGAACAGGTACCAGCTCTCGCCGAAGTCGTCGAAGTCGATGAGGGTCAACTCGCCCGACGGCGAGATGAGCACGTTCTCCGGCGTCATGTCGGCGTGCACGATGCCGGCGTGGTCGCGGTCGACGGGGAGTGCGGCCAGGTCGCGTCGCAGGTGCACGCGAGCCTGATCGAGCACGCGGCGGTCGGCGGCATCCAGTGTTCTCAGTCCGCTCGGGTCCCCCCAGAGGGGTTCGGGCCCGGTGAGTGCGTCGGCGTCCCACGCGCGACGGTCGAAGCCGGCGGGCGTGCCGCGCTCCGCGACCGTGTGGCAGCGGGCGGCGAGGTCGCCGAGCGTCTCGAACCGCAGGTCGGGATGCAGCGGCTCCCCCGCGAAAAGGTCGCCGACATCGCCGAGCGGGCCGGCGCCGTCGATCCATCGCTGCACGGAGGTGTTTCGCTGGTGGGATCCGACGCGTATCGGCGCCCAGAGACGCCCGTCGCGGTCGGGCACCACCTCGGGGACGCGCACGCCGGCCCGCTCGAGCGTGCGCACCCAGCCGAGCTCGGAGGCGAGCTCTGCGTCGCTGTGATAGCCGACGCGGTGGAAACGCAGGGCGAGGGCGCCGAGGCGCGCGGAATCGACCCGGTAGACGACGTTCTCGCGGTGCTTGATGAACGTGACCGGCGCGGACGCCTCGATACCCCACGCCTCGAGCGCGGCGGAAACGAGCCCGCCCATCGGATCGCCGCCGGCCGACGGCGGCGGCGAGGTCTCGATCACCGTCGCCATCAGCCGTTGATCACCTGCGGGCGCGCGACGGCCTTCAGACCCTCCGCGCCGAACTCGAGCCCGTAGCCCGACGACTTCACGCCGCCGAAGGGGATGCGGGGATCGACGCCTCCGTGCGAGTTGATCCACACGGTGCCTGCCTCCACGTGCGCGGCGACCGCGCGCGCCTCGTCGCGGTCGCCCCACACCGAGGCGCCGAGGCCCACGTCGAGTCCGTTCGCGCGGGAGATCGCATCGTCGACGTCGTAGTAGCGGATGATCGGCAGCACCGGACCGAACTGCTCCTCGTCGACGATCGCGACACCGTCGGTGACGTCTGCGATGAGAGTGATCGGGTAGAACAGCTCACCCAAGTGCACGGCCGGCGTGCCGCCGGTGACGAGACGTCCCCCGTGTGCGACGGCGTCGTCGACCAGACGCGCGACGATCGCGAACTGCGCCGCGTTCTGGAGCGGACCGAGCACGTTCGCCTCCTCGAGCCCGTGCCCCATGGGCGTCGCCTCGGCGACCTTCGCAAGCTCGGCGACGACCTCGTCGTAGACCGAGTCGTGCACGTACAGGCGCTTGAGCGCGGCGCACGTCTGGCCGGTGTTGATGAACGCACCCCAGAAGATGTCCGGCGCGATGGCCGCGGCATCCGCCCCCGGCAGCACGATGCCCGCATCATTGCCGCCGAGCTCGAGCGTGAGACGGGCGAGGTTGTGCGCGGATGCCTCGACGATGCGTCGGCCGGTGGCGGTCGAGCCCGTGAACATCACCTTGTCGATGTCGGGATGCGCGGCGAGCGCCGCACCGACTTCGCGGTCACCGGGCACCCCGATCAGGACGTCGGCCGGCAGCACGTCGTTGAGCACCGAGAGCAGGGCGAGCACGCTCAGCGGCGTGTACTCGCTGGGCTTCACCACCACGGTGTTGCCCATGCGCAGCGACCCGGCGATCTGCCAGACAGTGATCATGATCGGCCAGTTCCACGGGCCGATCGCGGCGACGACGCCGAGGGCCCGGTAGTGCAGCTCGGCGTGGGTCCGGCCGTCGTCGACGATCACCTGCGCCTCGAGCGGGGTGTCGGCGGCCGCACGCAGCCACGCGGCGGCGGCGCCGACCTCGAACCGCGCGTTGGGCCCGTTGAGCGGCTTTCCCTGCTCGCGCGACAGCAGCCGGGCGAGCGCCTCGGCATGAGCATCGACGGCATCGGCGGCGCGATGCAGCAGCTGGGCGCGCTCCTCGTGGCCGCGCGCCTCCCAGGCGGACTGTGCGGCGCGGGCGGCCGCGATCGCAGCGTTCAGGTCTGCGACGGTCAGCTCGGGGGTGCGGGCGATCGGGCGGCGCGTCGCGGCATCCACGATCTCGCGCCCCTCGCCGGGGGCGGCCTCGATACGGGTGATGAGCACGTTGTCGTCAACGGGGGTGACAGAAGCGGACACCGGCGTCTCCTTCTCTAGGCGGCGTGAGCCGAGGCGTCCCGCCATCGTGACGCGTCAGCGCCCTCGCTCTCTTGTCCGCGAGCGCGGCCCCCATGCCCGTCAGTGAAGAGCCGCGGGGACCGGGACAGACCCTGCCCCGCGCACCATCGGACGCACAGATCCTGCGCGGGCGAGCGCGATCACGAGAACGATGCTGGTCAACAGCAGGCACTCCCGCAGAGCAGCCGCCCACGGCCAGAACGGCCACAGTGCGGAGAGGAGAAACTCGCCGAGTCCTGGCCCTGCCGCGAGTACGGGCAAGCCGACGGCGAGCGCCACGACCCTCGTGCGCACCCCCGCACGGGAGAGCACGACGACGGCGGCGGGAAGGATGTATACCCAGTGATGGATCCAGCTGATCGGCGAGACCATCGGGGCGACGAGCCCGACGATGAGCACCGCCTCGATCGCCGCGCCGCGCCGATAGGCGCGAGCGGCGAGCATCAGTCCCCCCAGCGCGACCACAGCCGCGACGGCGCTGCCGACGACCGGAGCAGCGCCCGCGGCGGCGAGCACACCGGGCACGGAGTTGTTGCCGTAGCTGGCGAAGCCACCTCCCGTGAAGTCCACGCGACTCGAGAGCTGCCAGATGACCGAGGTCCAGAAGCGCGCACTCACCGCGGGCAGCAGGGCGAACGCGAGCGCCGTCGCCGAGAGGAAGCCGACGAGCGCCCATCCCGCACGTCGCCACTGCCGCGTGACGAGCAGATGCGCGATGAACAGGCCCGGGGTCAGTTTGATCGCGGCGGCGACGCCGACGAACAGACCGACCGGAACGCGGCCAGCGCCACGCGAGTCGGACCGGGTGAGGTCCCACAGCACCAGCGCCATGAGGGGCAGGTTGATCTGTCCGAAGGAGAGGTGCTGGGTGACCATCGTCGTGGATGCCGCGGCCACGACGAGCGACGTCATGACGACCGGACGCCCATGCCACCGTTCCGGGGCGAACCGCCAGACCGCCCACGCCACGACGGCCATGCTGGCGATGCTCCACAGCACGTAAGCGGTACGTGTGTCGAAGAGCACGGTGGGCACGAGACTCAGAACCGCGAACGGCGTGTAGGTGAAGGGCATGCCGCCTTCCGGCATCATCGGGCCCTGCAGGTTGCCCGCGTACGGGTCGCCGCCCGCGAGCATCAGCTGGGCACCATACCGGTAGACGAGGAAGTCCACGGGATTCACCTGGGTGATCCACGTGATCGTGATCCAGGTGCACGCCGCAGCCGCGAGGGCGACCGCGGCCATCGACAGACGTCGCGCAGTTCTCATGCACCGATCGTGGGGGCCGTGGTCTGAGCGACGCTGACTGCGCCTGACAGGGCCGTCAGCCTCGCGGGCGACGCCGGCCACGCAGCGATGGCACCCCCACATAATGGGGACATGCGGGTGCTGATCGCCGAGAACGAGGTCGACCTCGCCGCGGCGGTTCGCGCGGGACTGGTCGCCGAAGGGTTCTCCGTCGACGTCGTCCACGACGGGCTCGCCGCCTACCAGCGCATTGCGGAAGGCGAGTACGACGTGGTCATCCTCGACCTGATGATGCCGCACCTGTCGGGCTATCGCGTGATCGAGCGGGCACGCTCCCGCGGCATCGAGACGCCGATCCTCGTGCTCACCGCGAAGACGGGCGTGTACGACCAGACCGAGGCGCTCGACGCGGGCGCGGACGACTATGTGACGAAGCCGTTCCCGTTTGCGGTGCTCGTCGCGCGCGTGCGGGCGCTCGTGCGCCGCACGCCGGCCTCGACGACGGTGACGGTCGGCGAGCTCGAGCTCGACCGGCTGAGCCGAAGTGTCACGCGGGCGGGACGGGTGATCGATCTCACCTCGATCGAGTTCGCGGTGCTCGAGGCGCTCGTGCTCGCGGCGGGGCTCCCGGTGTCGAAGGCGGATCTTCTGCGCGAGGTCTGGGACGGCACCGGCACGGCGAATCAGATCGAGGCGCACGTCCACCGCCTGCGCACGAAAGTCGACGCCCCGTTCGAGCACCGCATGGTTCAGACGGTGCGGCACGTCGGCTACCGCCTGGTGCCGGAGGCGCCGCATGGCGCGTAGGCGACCGCGTGTCGGCTTCACCCGCATCCGCATCGTCTCGGCCGTGGTCGCCGTCACGGCTGCCGTGCTCATCCCGGTGGCTCTGGTCGGATACCGGGCCCTGACGAGCGCCCAGCAGCAGAGCGTCGACGCGACGGCGGTGACGCAGCTGCAGGGCATCACGGCGCTGCTGCGCACGTCTGCCCTCCCCGACGGCTACCTGGCCTTCCTCCCCTACCTGGTCAGCGACGAGAGCGGCCGGGTGATCGGCACCAGCGGCGACGTCGGCGCGGATGCCTCGACCGCCCTGATCGCCCAGGCGTGGCGCACGGACGCTCCGCTGTCGACATCGGACGCCACCTCCTACCGGCAGCTGTCGGTGACAGCCGGCGAGGTGCAGACCCGCGCGCTCGAGGCCTACGTCGAGGTGGGCGCCACCCAGGCCGCAGCCACCGGCGCGACACCCGGCACGGTCGTGCGCGTCGATGTGGTGCAGTCGGATGCCGGCTCCCGGCCGGTCCTCGACGAGGTGCGCGGTCAGCTCATCACAGGCGTCGCCCTCGCTCTCGTGATCATCGGCGCGGCGACGTGGCTGGCGGTCTCCCTCGCACTCCGTCCGGTCGAACGCATCCGCCGGGACGCGGCGCGGTTGACCGCGGCGAGCCGTGACGCGCGTCTCACGGTGCCGGGAACGCACGACGAGATCGCCGACCTCGCCCGCACGTTCAATGAGCTTCTCGCCCGACGCGGTGAACTCGACGCCGCGCAACGCCGGTTCCTCGACGATGCCGCGCACGAGCTTCGCACGCCGATCGCGAGCCTGCTGACGACCC
Organism: Microbacterium sp. 71-23; assembly: GCF_001897265.1. NCBI lineage: Bacteria > Bacillati > Actinomycetota > Actinomycetes > Micrococcales > Microbacteriaceae > Microbacterium > Microbacterium sp. 71-23. The sequence continues at coordinate 200,657 of NZ_MKSL01000012.1, read as the reverse complement.
TCGAGGTCGCGTCGGGCTATCCCGACGCGCTCGATCACGCGGGCGCCGTGCAGACCGCGCTGCTGCACACGAGACGCCTCCATCGGCTCGCCGCCGACCTCCTCGCCCTCGCCGCGATCGACTCGGGATCGCACCGGTTCACTTCCGTCGATCTGGCCGATGCCGCGATCTCGGCCATCGAGGCACTCGGGCATCGCGATGCCGACGGACCCACCATCGAGATCGAGATGGCCACGGGCCTCATCGTCGACGGGGACAGAGCCGCGCTCGAACGCCTGGTGACGAACCTCGTCGTGAATGCCGTGAGGTTCGCCGAGACATCCATTCGGGTGGTCGGCGGACGCGACGGTGCCGACCTCGTCGTCGACGTGTCGAACGACGGCGAGTCCATCTCCCCCGAGGATCGGGAGCGGATCTTCGGGCGATTCACCCGACTGGATGCTGCGCGCGACACCCCCGGCTCCGGTCTCGGCCTGGCGATCGCCCGCGACATCGCGACGGCGCACGGCGGCACGCTCGTGGTCCTCGACGCACCCCGAACGACGTTCCGGCTCAGACTTCCGGGAGCGCTGGGAGCGTCGAGCGCCTGACGACACGCGAGCGGATGCCGCGGCATCCGCTCGTCGCTTCGGGCGGCCGAAAGGTGTTCGGAAACCCGAAAGCGTGAGACTTCCGCTCTCAGCTTGCTCGCGCGGGGCGGCGCCCGTCAGGGTGGAGGGAGCGAAGGGGAGTAGTTCCTCGCGGCTGCGTCGACATACTGATCGGTTCACGGTGATCCGATCCGGCGGGCCACTCCGTCCGCGGAGCGAACGAGACCTTCGGCCATGTCCCTGGCCGGAGTGTCTGCGTCACCGCGCCCTCTCGGCCTGCCCGATGGAGGAGTCTTCGATGCCCCCCGCCCTCATCCGAAAGATCGCCCTGTGCCTGGCGATCGCCGCCCCCGCGATCGTGTTCCGCGCGACCGGATTCGCGCCCAGCCCGCTGCTCGACATGGTGGTCTTCGGCGCCGCGGTCGTCGCGTCGTCGTTCCTGCTGGCGTGGGCCGCGGAGTCCGCGCAGAAGGACATCTCCGGCGGGCTCGCGATCGCCATCCTCGCTCTGATCGCCGTGCTGCCCGAGTATGCCGTCGATCTCTACTGCGCCTACCGCTCGGGCTTCGACCCGGCGTACGAGCAGTATGCCGCGGCGAACATGACGGGCTCCAACCGCTTGCTGCTCGGGTTCGGCTGGCCTCTCGTCGTGATCGTCGCGATCGCGGTCGCGAACCGTTCACTCCCCCGGCGCGACCCGGCCCGACGCGCGTTCCTTCCGCTTCCGCGTGCGGCGCGTTTCGATGTCGGCTTCCTCGCCATCCTCGCGGTGATCGCCTTCGCCATCCCGCTGCTGGGTGCCATCCCCATCTGGTTCGGCGTCGTGCTCATCGCGGTGTTCGCCGTCTACCTGTGGCGATCGGGACGCATCCACTCGGAGGGCGAGGAGGAGTTCGTGGGCACCGCAGCGCTGATCGCGGACCTCCCGACCGGCCGGCGTCGAGCCGTCGTGATCTCACTGTTCGTGGTCGCCGCGGCGATCATCCTGGCGTGCGCGGAGCCGTTCGCGACGAGCCTCGTCGACACGGGTGTCTCGCTCGGATTCGACAGCTACTTCCTCGTGCAGTGGCTGGCGCCGCTGGCGTCGGAGGCACCCGAGTTCATCGTCGCCGTGATGTTCGCGCTGCGCGGCATGGGTGCCGCCGCCATCGCGACGCTCATCGCCTCGAAGATCAACCAGTGGAGCCTGCTGGTCGGGTCCCTCCCGATCGCGCACTACCTCGGTGGCGGCGGCAGTGAGCTCGGCCTCGATGCTCGCCAGGTCGAGGAGTTCGTGCTCACCGGCACGCAGACGGTAATGGGGGTGGCGATCATCATCGGCCTGCGGTTCCACCGCTGGTCGGCGATCGCGTTGGCGGCGATCTTCGCGGTGCAGTTCTTCGTCACCGACACGACCGGGCGCTACGTGCTCAGCGCCGTGCAGGTGCTCATCGCGGTCGGACTCCTCATCGCGCACCGTCGCGACATCGGCGCGACGCTGGCCGCCCCGTTCCGACGGTCGACGCACTTCGCCGCCGACGAGCGCGACGAGCTGGTCGCCGCGCGCTGAAGTCGTGTCGGGCGCTCAGCCGACGCGGCGGTAGCGGATGTGGGTCGCGAGCGGCGAGTGCAGCACCTCGACGGGTTCGAACCCGAAGGTCTCGCGACCCTCGAAGATGCGCTCCCCTGACCCCAGCAACACGGGTGCGATGTCGAGGGTGAGCTCGTCGATGACATCCGCCTCGAGAGCCTGACGAACAGTGGATGCCCCGCCGGCGATGTCGACGCCGAGGTCACCCGCCGTCTCGACCGCTCGGGCATAGGCGGCATCGAACCCGTCGGTGACGAAGTGGAAGACGGTGCCGCCCTCCATCACGATCGACTCGTGCGGGTGGTGGGTGAGCACGAAGACGGGTGCGTGGTAGGGCGGTTCGGCGCCCCACCATCCGCTCCACTCGTCGGCCCAGGCACCGCGCGACGGGGCGTACATGTTGCGACCCATCACGTAGGCACCCCTCGGGCGCATGAGCCAGCCCGCGGCGACCGCGTCGGCCTCGTTCGCCCGGGGGTCGCCGATGTGCCACCGGTGCAGCTCGATGCCCCGCTCCCCCAGTCCCGCATCGATCGACTGGTTCGGACCGGCGATGAACCCGTCAAGCGAGATCGAGACGTGACACGTGGTGTCGGACATCGGCGGGGTCCTCTCGGGGGGCGGGACGTGCTGCCGACACGCTACCTCGTCGGCGGCGTCGGTGGATGCAGGTCATGGTCTGGGTGACGTGCGGCGTGGTGGTGATCGGGCTGGCATCGCTGACGATTCCCATGGTGTCGGCCGTGATCGACACGGCCACGCGCACGTCGGGTGCCGCAGCGTCGTCCGGGAAATCTCCGCACGCCGTCACACCGTCCGACGCGCAGTCAGACCCGCGGCGGTCGGCACCGACGACGGCCGCTTCCACTCCCGGAAGCGGCGGCACGTCGTATCACATCGATCCGGATGACGTTCTGCTGCTCGACCCTCGGTCGTCGACGTCCCCCTGAGCGTTCGGCGAGGTCCCGCCCGTGAACGACGAAACCCCCGGCGAACCGGGGGTTTTCTTCTGTAGCAGGAGCGGGGCTCGAACCCGCGACCTCACGATTATGAGTCGTGCGCTCTCACCAACTGAGCTACCCTGCCGCAACGCATGTCAGACATGCTGCGAGCCCCGAGTCAGGATTGAACTGACGACCCCTTCCTTACCATGGAAGTGCTCTGCCACTGAGCTATCGGGGCGTGCCGCCCTTTCGGGCAACCACACGAGGATATCAGAGCCGCGGCCGGTCACCGAACCGGATCCTCCCCGCGGATGACGGGTCATCCGCCCGCGTGCGAACGCAACCAGGGCAGCGGATCGATGGGAGTCGTGCCGTTCTGCAGCACCTCGAAGTGGAGGTGCGCACCGAACGAGTACCCGGTGTCGCCGACCTGGCCGATGATCTCGCCGACCTTCACGTGGTCACCGGCCTTGACCCGCAGCGAGCCGTACGCCATGTGCGCGTAGCGCGTCGCGACGGGCTGCCCGTCGATCACGTGATCGATGATGATCATCACGCCGTATCCGCCGCCGCTCTCGGTGGCGACGCGTACGACGCCGTCGGCGACGGCCTGGATCTTCGCTCCGGCGCCCGGGGTGAAGTCGAGACCCTCGTGGAACTCACCCGTGCGCCAGCCGAAGCCGTAGCTGATCGAGACGCCGACGGCGAACGGCCACTGGATGGGCGAGTTCGGGTTGTTGGTGAAGAAGTTCGAGAAGTGGGAGATGCCGAGCGAGGCCGCCATGTCGGCCTTCGAGCCCGTGGTGTAGTCGCTGCGGTCGAGCGAGGATGTCTGCACCTCGCTGGGTACGGCGAATGCCTGAATCGCACTCTCACCGCCACCGGTGCTGTTCGATGCGGCGAGCGAGACCGCGTTGGTGACAGATGCGGTGCCGGATGCCGCGGCCACCGCCTGGGACGGAAGCGTCATGCCGACCGCGACGAGGCCGACGATGCCCATCGCGCCGACCGAGAACGAGGTGGTGGCGACCCGGCGGAACACGCTCTTGCGCGGCATGGCCGACGACGGAGCAGATGCCGGTGCGTTCTTCGCGCCGCGGCCTCGGTGCGCGCGGCCGGTCGGAGCCTCGTCGGCGATGACCTGCTCGGGAGCCGACTCGGCCACAGAGATGATGGGGGTGGGGCCGCTCTCAGCGAATCGGCGCAGAGCCTCAGCGAAGGCGTCGACATCGTCGGCCTCACGCGACGGCGCCGATGCGTCCGCATCTGCTGCGGGGGCATCGGCGCGGGGAGCGGACTCTGCGGCGGTGTGCGCGTGAGCGACCGGTGACGTCGGCAACGCCAACGGAAGCTCGCGCTGCGGGCTCGCGACGATCTCGACGACCGTCGCAGCGGCGGGAGCCTGCTCGGCGGCCTCGGGCTCGACGGCGACGAGTTCGACCACCTCGGCGCCGACGACCTCGCTCAGCGCCGGCAGTTCGAGCTCACGGCCGCGCGCAGCGCGGCGGGTGAGGGGAGCGACCACCGGCGCCGCCGCACGAACGGAGCGGCGGGTGAGCGGAGCGACGACAAGAGCGTCAGCGATGGCGACCGCATCGACGATGGATGCCGCGGGCTCGACGGTCGACGAAGTGACGGGCTCCTGAATCTCGGTCACCGACGGCGCCGGCGTCGCAGCGCTCGCGGAATCGCGGCGGGAACGACGGGTCGGCAGGCTGTCGGATGCGGGTGTCTCAGAAGTCAAAGCACAAAAGTCTCACGTCTTGTCGCGCCAGCGACGGTCTTGCGTTCGGGTGGTGTTCGTGACTCGGCGGGTACCGGAAGATAACGAACTCATAAACAGTAACCCGATCGCCTGAGGATTGCCAGGGCATGTCGCGGCACGAAACCTAGCCGTTACGCAGGGCCTCGGCGAGCTTCTCAAACAGGGGAGCCGGGGCCGCGATCGAGAGTGGTCGGGCCGCGGCATCCGGACCGCCCTCGCGCCAGAACACGCCACCCGCCTCTTCGACCAGCAGGGCTCCGGCGGCGACGTCCCACGGCTTGAGTCCGCGCTCGTAGTAGCCGTCGAGCCGGCCGGCCGCGACAGCGGCGAGATCGAGGGATGCCGCGCCCATACGCCGCAGGTCGCGCGCGAGGGGCAGCACCGCGCCCACGGCGGCGAGATCGCCGGCGTGGGTGGCGGGGTCGTAGCCGAAGCCGGTTCCGAGCAGGGCACCGGCGGGGCCGATCTCGGGAGATACGTGCAGGCGGTGATCGCCGAGCCAGGCACCTTCGCCGCGCGCGGCCCGGTAGAGCTCTCCGAGCGCCGGGGCGTAGACGACGCCCGCGAGCGATTCCCAGGCGGTCGGGTCGCTGCTGCCGGTCACGATGCCGATGCTGACGGCGTAGATCGGGAGTCCGTACGCGTAGTTGACCGTGCCGTCGATGGGGTCGACCACCCAGACGATGCCGGTGCGGGAATCGGCGCCGCCGGACTCCTCGCCGAGGAAGCCGTCATCGGGGCGGGCGGCGGCGATGCGATCGCGGATCAGCGCCTCGACCTCGCGGTCGGCCTCGGTCACGATGTCGGCGAGCGCGGACTTCGTCGCCGCGATCGTCACACCCTCGGCCCGTCGGCGGGCGGCGAGCTCTCCCGCCTCCCGGGCGATCTCGACGGCGAGCGACTGCAGTTCGAGCGGGAGGGTCATACCGCCACGCTATCGCCCGGGCCGCGGCATCCGGCCCGTCGGTGACGCCGCAGGGCGGACCGCTAGCGTGAGGCCATGACCCCCACGCACGATGTCGTGATCATCGGCGGCGGCCACAATGCCCTCGTCGCGGCCGCCTACCTCGGCCGGGCTGGACGCTCGGTCGTCATCCTCGAGCGGCTCGCTCATCTCGGCGGCGCCGCCGTCTCAGAGCGCCCGTGGGCGGGCGTGGATGCCTCACTCTCGCGCTACTCGTACCTGGTGAGCCTGCTCCCCCGCCGCATCGTCGACGACCTGGGCCTGCGCGTCGAGCTGCGACGCCGGCGCTACTCGTCCTACACACCAGACCCGGCTGACCCGTCACGGGGCGTGCTGGTCGACACGCAGGATGCCGCGGCCACCGCCCGCTCGATGACCGCCACGACGGGCGACCCGGAGGAGGCCTCCCGCTATCGCGACCTGCTCACCAGGCTCGCGCCGCTCGCGACGGCGGTGTTCCCGACGATGACCGAGCCGCTGCCGACGGCGGCGACGGTGCGCGCGCGGCTCGGCGACGACGAACTGTGGGAACAGGTGACCGAGCGACCTCTCGGCGAGCTCGTGCGCGCGAGTCTCCTGACCGATCTGATGCGCGGGGTCGCTCTCACCGACGGGCTCATCGGCACGTCGTCATGGTCGGACGACCCCTCTCTCGCCCAGAACCGGTGCTTCCTCTATCACGTGATCGGTGGCGGCACCGGCGACTGGGACGTGCCCGTCGGCGGCATGGGACGGGTCAGCGCAGAGATGGAGCGGGCAGCCCGCGAGGCGGGTGCCGAGGTGCGCACGCGCGCGGAGGTGACGAGCGTGTCACCCGACGGCGAGGTGCGCTGCGCCGATGGGCGGGTGGTGCGCGGGAGGCTCGTGCTGTCGGGCGTGGGGGCCGCCGTTCTCGCCGATCTGGTGACGGCCGGTGGGGGCGAGGCATCCGCTGTCTCTCGTCCGGCCGGCGCGCAGGTGAAGGTCAACATGCTGCTGCGTCGACTGCCGCGGCTGCGCGACACATCCGTGGCCCCCGAGGCGGCGTTCGCGGGAACCTTCCACGTGAACGAGCGGATGAGCGATCTGGATGCCGCGTACGCCACGGCGCGCGCCGGTCGCGTGCCCGATCCGCTGCCGGCGGAGATCTACTGTCATTCGCTGACGGACCCGTCGATCCTCGGACCCGAGCTGCGCAGCGCCGGCGCCCAGACCCTGACACTGTTCGGGCTGCAGGTGCCGCACGCGTTGGTGACCGGACGCGACGCCGCGGGCGCGCGCGACGAGGTGCAGTCCGCGGCGATCCGGTCGCTGAACGCGGTGCTTGACGAACCGATCGAGGACTGCCTGTGGATCGCGCCCGACGGGTCGCCGTGCATCGAGGCGCGCACGACCGACGATCTCGAACGCTCACTCGGCATGGTCGGCGGTGACATCTTCCACGGCCCGTTGTCGTGGCCGTGGCTCGATGACGCCCCCGATGCCGCACCCGCCCGCTGGGGCGTCGCGTCAGGCGTCGACGGGGTGCTGCTGTGCGGATCGAGCGCGGTGCGAGGTGGCGCGGTCAGCGGAATCGGCGGTCACAACGCGGCGAGGGCGGCGCGGGAGCTGCTCGAGGCCTGAACCCCAGGTTCAGTCGCGGGCCGCCGTTCCATCGGGTCGCGCGGCCCGTCGCCGAGTCAGGTCACGCGGGGAGGGCGCGATCTGACCGTGGGTGTGCGACCCGGCGGTCACTCCGTGGGCGTCTGCGGCGGCAGCGGAGGGCGCGGCGGAAGCGTCGGGTCACCGGTCGGCGCAGCGACGGGAGCCGCGGGCGCCGGTGCGGCAGCGGGGGCCGTGCCCGGAGCGGGATAGCTGGGCCGGCCCGTGTAGTACGCGTTCCAGTCCGGCGTGCCGTTCGGCAGCGGAGGCAGCGGCGTGACCCGGTCGGCGTAGGTCGGCCATCCGGGCGGGGGCCCCGCGACCAGGGGCTTGGGAGTCCGCGGCGCGAACAGCACGGTCACGAGCGGCACGAGGGCGGTGCCGACGGCGGCGAGGATGGCGACGGCGACCGTGAGGCGCCAGTAGATGTCGTGGAAGCGCAGGAACTCCTGCAGCACGAGCGGGATCACCAGCAGCACGGCGAGGATGCCGACCAAGGCGATGGTCGCGAGAGACGTGACCGTGGTGAACGACGTGCGGAACCGCAGCCATGCCTTCACGTAGAGGCGCACGTGCAGCACGGCGAGCTGGAGGATCAGCACCACGAGAAAGAACGAGAAGGTGCGCTGCGCGCCGAGAAGCGGGTCGACACCGTCATACGACGGGACGAGCGGGTTGGAGCCGCTGCCGTAAGGATCGTCGTAGCCGCTTTGCGCGGAGCCTGCCGGCATCCAGATGAAGATCGCGCCGATGAGCAGCGTCACGACCCACACCGTCATGCTGACCAGCACGAACCACACCGGACGCCGCGATGACAGCCGCGCCTCGAGGATCGAGACCCCGGCGAATGCGGCGAGCAGGAAGATCGTGAGGAACGCCCGCCCGATGAGGCCGTTCTGGTTGCCCACGAGCACCCAGACGACGCTCACGATTGCTGCGGCGATGAGTGCGCCGATGGCGACCCAGATCGATGCACGCACCAGTGGGGACGAGGTCGACCCGTTCGCGGCGGGCGGGGTGGCGGGCGTCGGCTGCGTCATGAGAGGGATCCGTTCTGCGGGTCGGTCGCGCTGCCCCCATCGTGGCATGCGGCGTCCCCGCGGCCCAGGACGATGACGTCCCGCTGTGGATGACCGCCAGCGGGAAGCGTGCGGGGAGGGCTACTGGGGGTGCGGACGCTCACCGCGCGCGAACTGCGCGACCAGCCGGTCGAGTCGCGCGGCGCGGGTCTCGGCCGTGGTGGCGGTCATGAGGCGGTGCAGCACTGCGTAGCGGTTGTTCGCGTTCGCCGTGGCGAAGGTCTCGACGGCGGTCGGGCCGGCCGCGGCGAGCGCGGCGACGAGGTCGTCGGGCACCTCCGCGGTCGCCGCCCCGGAGTATGCGCGATCCCAGCGACCGTCGGACTGTGCCGCATCGATCTCGATCTGGCCACGCGCGCGCATGCGCGCATCGGCGATGAGTCGTTCGACGATCTCGACGTTGCGGGCCGACCACATCGATCGCTTGCGGCGCGGGGTGAAGCGCTGCAGGAAGGTGGCCTCGTCGTTCGAGCGCTTCTGCCCGTCGATCCAGCCGCTGCACAGCGCCTCTTCGAGCGCCTCCTGGTAGACGAGGGAGGTCGGCTCGGTCACGCCCTTCTTGGCGAGCGCCAACCACACCCCGTCGGACTCGTCATCGTGAGCGATCAGCCATTCCCGCCACGCGGCGACGTCGACGACGACGAACACCTCGATGTCGGTCATTGATCGAATCCGGATGCCGCGGTCACGCGCCCGAGCATACGGGCGGGGCGGGACATCCGCCCGGAAAAACGAGGAACGGGCCTCGACATGCGAGGCCCGTTCTGGGGTGGCAGGTGAGGGATTCGAACCCCCGAAGGCTGAGCCGGCTGAGTTACAATCAGATCCCTTTGGCCGCTTGGGTAACCTGCCATGGCGCACCCGCCCGGCTTTTTCAGTCGACCGGAGGCGCGATCTCCGATCTTACCCGGGATGCGGTCCGTGTCGAAATCGGCCCGGGTGCGCGCTCAGGTGCCGATGCGGTCGAGGTCGATGCCGCCCAGCGACTCGGGGAGCCGCAGCAGGGCGCCCTCGACGCGGCAGGTCGCGGCCGCGACATCCATCGCCCGGTGCAGCACCGCGCGCCACGCGTCGCCGCTCTCCGGACGCCCCTCGATGACGGATGCCGCGACCGACGCGAGCACCGCATCGCCGGCTCCCATCGTGTCGACGATGCGTCCCGGCAGGGCCGAGACGGGCAGCGACACATCGGCGTCCCCGGCGACGATGCGCGCGCCCGCAGAACCGCGGGTCGCGAGCACCGCCCCGACGCCGAGGCCGACGAGTCGGTCGGTGAGCGCATCGAGGGAGATGCCGTAGAGCAGCTCGGCGTCGTCGTCGCCCACCTTGACGAGGGTCGCCCCCGCGGCCGCGCGCTCGAACCCGCGCACGAACTCGTCGCGGTCGTGCAGCATGCCGGCGCGAGGATTCGGATCGATGGCGACGACGGATGCCGCGGCCACCGCGTCGATCAGCTCGTCGGTCTGGGCGCGGTCGTCGAACGGCACGCAGCTGATCGCGACGAGCGGCGCGGCGGCGATGGCCGCACGCTCGGCGGCGCCGTAGACGACTCGCCGCTGTTGGGCGGCCGTGTTGAAGACGTAGGTCGGCTCGCCGCCGGCGCTGCGCGTGCTGACCGCGCGCGAGGTGCCGTGCGGTGACGCGGAGGCGATCAGCTCGACCCCGTAGTCGGCGAGGAACCCGCGGATGCGCTCCCCCGGCTCGTCGTCGCCGACCATCGCGATGAGGCTCGTCGGCACGCCGAGACGCGACAGTCCGACGGCGACGTTCAGGGCCGCACCGCCGACGAACTCGCGCACCCCGCTGTCGTCGCGCAGTTCGTCGATGAGCGCGTCGCCGATCACGACGACCCGGGATTCAGCGGCCATGGATGCTCCTTCGCAGTCGTGCCCACTCTGTCAGCGCGGAGCGCAGGGCGCCACCGCGCGCGGGGCGTGTCAGACGCGCTCGGCGACGCGGGCGACGAACGACTCCGCCCGCTCCTTCGTGCCGTCGATGCGCACGTCGACGCTCGCCCGGATCTCGCCCGGCGCCAGCGGCGCCGCCAGCCGCACGTTCTCGTGGCAGCTGAGATCGGCGCAGATGTAGGTGCCGACGCTCGACCCCGAGGCATCCGGAAGTCGCGCCGAGAAGAGCGTCACCTGGTTGCCCGGCTGCATCGTGTGGCAGAGGTTGCACAGGCCCACATGTCCGCGTGACGACGAGGATGCCGCGCGCAGCACGACCCCGTGCGGGGAGCCGTCGCGTTCGGCGACGAGGTAGCCGCGGTCTCGGTTCTCGGGGTCGCGCCAGGCGAGGAAGTCGAGGTGGTCCCAGTCGAGGATCGGGAAGTCGTGCGGCAGGGCCAGCAGACGCAGGTCGTCGGTCGAGGCGTTCACGAACGCGGCGCGCAGATCGTTCTCGGTGAGCGCGTGCATGCCGACCAGTCTACGAACCGGGCAGCGCCCCGGCTCGGGACGCCGCCACACGCCGCGGCTAGACTCGCGGGCATGGCAGACAGCTCCTTCGATATCGTCAGCAAAATCGATCGTCAGGAGGCCGACAACGCCCTCAACCAGGCGCACAAAGAGGTCGAGCAGCGCTACGACTTCAAGGGCACCGACGCGTCGATCGCGTGGAGCGGCGAGCAGATCCTCATCAAGGCGAACAGCGAGGAGCGCGCGAAGGCCGTGCTCGACGTGTTCCAGTCGAAGCTCATCAAGCGCGGCATCTCGCTGAAGTCGCTCGACTCCGGGGACCCCGTCGCCAGCGGCAAGGAGTACCGCATCACCTCGAGCCTCAAGGAAGGCATCTCGCAGGAGAACGCGAAGAAGATCGGCAAGATCATCCGCGACGAGGGCCCCAAGACCGTGAAGAGCCAGATCCAGGGCGACGAGCTGCGCGTGACCTCGAAGTCGCGCGACGACCTGCAGGAAGTGCAGCGCCTCCTCAAGGCCGCCGACCTCGACGTCGACCTGCAGTTCGTCAACTACCGGTGATCGCGCCGGACCTCGAGGACTCCGACCGGGCCACCGACGACCAGATACTCGCCGCATATCGCGAGATGGGATTCGAACCCTACGAAGCCAAGGCCTACCTCGCTGCTTTTCGCGGCCGAATGCCGCCGGGGCCGGGGGTGGACTAAGTCGCGGAGAGCGGGACCGCGCGGTGATCGACCCGGATGCCGCGGCATCCCGTCACAGCAATCGCATAGCGTTCTCTCCCCGCCCGCCCGGCGCAGACCTCGGGAGCGCATCAGTGCGACGCGCACGCTTCTTTCACAACGGAAGGAGCATCCGATGCGCAGAAGTGAGAAGGCGAAGCTGCGGGCGACCCTCGCGACCGCCGCGGTGATCTCAGCCGGAGCGGGCGTGCTGATCGCCGCCGCCCCCGCGGTCGCGACCGAGTGGAGCGGAACGAGCACGACCTCGACGTCGTCCTCGAGCACGGGCACCTCGAGCACGGGGACGTCGAGCACGGGCACATCCGGCTCGAGCACGTCGTCGTCGGGCACCACCAGTTCGGGCACCACCAGCTCGGGCACGACGTCGTCCGGTTCGAGCTCGAGCTCGAGCAGCGGATCGACCAGCTCGAACTCCGGCTCGGTCTCGAGCGGATCCGGCACCACCTCGCACGGCACGACGTCGGGCTCACGATGACCGCCGCGCACGAGTGGGCGCTGTGGTCGACCGACGCCCGCCTCGTGGTCACCCGCGACGACGCCCTCCCGATGGCGATCGAGGTCGCGCAGCGCGAGCTCGCGATCATCGCCGCCGCGGTCGACCGGTTCGACGCGACATCCGAACTCAACCGCATCTCCGACCGGCTGCCGGACGGAGTGCGTGTGAGCGCCACGCTCGCCGACTTCGTGCGCGCCGCCCTCGAGGCCGCCGAGCTCACCGGCGGACTCGTCGACCCCACCGTGCGCACCGCGATGGACGCCCTCGGCTACGACCGCGACATCCGCCTGATCCTCGACGACGACCGGCCCATCCGCGTCGTCGTGCGTCACACCCCCGGGTGGCGCCGCATCACGCTCGACGGCGACCTGCTAACAGTGCCCGCGCACCTCTCCCTCGACCTCGGCGCGACCGCGAAGGCGCTCGCCGCCGATCGCGTGGCAGCCGCAGTCGCCGTCGCGTGCGACTGCGGCGTGCTGCTCTCCCTCGGCGGCGACATCGCCTGCGCCGGCCCCGAGCCGGTCGGCGGCTGGCAGGTGACGGTGCAGGATGCCGCGGGCGAGCCGATCGACCAGGTCACCCTGCGCGCGGGCGCGGGCATCGCGACATCCAGTGTTCTTCATCGCCGGTGGCAGCGGGCGGGGCGCGACATCCATC
>NZ_MKSL01000012.1:62908-187794 GCF_001897265.1 Microbacterium sp. 71-23 | reverse complement strand
CGGTGCCGACCCGCCTCGCCGCGTAAGTCGAGCGCACACGGCCCAACGCCCTCGAGCGACGCCGCCTACCCTCGCGCGAGCACCCCGTCGGCCCAGCGCGCGAGACGCGCGTACGCCTCCTCGCGGGCATCGTGGCGCGACAGGAAGACGTCGTGCAACGCACCCTCGATGCGCTCGACCGTCACCGACGAGCCGAGCTGCACCGCCGCGCGGGCGATGTCGTCGACCACGAGCACGCTGTCGGCACGGGTGAGCTCCTCGCTCCACCGGGTGGGCACGGCGCTGCGCGCCGACAGCAGCACGCACACTGGCGCGTCGATGCGCAGCCCCGCCTCGACGCGCGCGTGCCCCGCGAGAATCGCGTTCAGCCACCCGGTGTGCACGGCCATCGTCTGCTCGGGACGCCAGTCGAGATCGATCGACACCGGATCGGTCGGGTCGGCCACCTCGCGCTGCGCCCGTGTGTAGAAGCCGAGATCCACCTGCGGCACGGTCTCGTACGGACGCATCCGGGCCCCGATGCCGACGACCGGGGCGAGCGCACTGCGCCGACGCCCGGGCAGCTGGAACTCGAGCCACGGACTGTTCAGGATCACGGCTGCCGCCGCCCGCGGATGCCGGTCGGCCCACAGGCTCAGGGTCAGCCCGCCGGTCGAATGCCCGAGCAGCACGAGCCGGCGATGCGGATGCCGCCCCTCGCCGTCGCGACCCATGGCGCCGAGGGCTGCGGCGATGTCCTCGTCGTAGGTCGTGAGGTCGGTCACGTACCCGGGGGTCTGCCCGGGCCGGAGGCTGCGTCCGTACTTGCGAAGATCCAGGGCGAAGAAGCGGGCGCCACGGGAGGTCCAGAATCGGGCGAGCCTCGTCTGGAAGAAGTAGTCCGACCACCCGTGCACGTAGAGCACATCGACGTCTCCGAGCGGCCTTGCGGCGAACCACGACGCCGGCCCCCGCTCAGGCACCGCACGCACCAGGGTGGCGACCACCGCACCCTCGGAGTCCTCCCCGAGGGGCAGGCTGAGCTGCATGAATCCGTCGCCGAGGATGTCGGCGCCCCACCCGACCGTCATGCCGCCAGCCTACGACCGCCCCGGACCGGCAAGATGATCCCCGTGACGATGAACACTCCCCCGCACGTCGCCGCAGGATCCGTGACCGCACGCATGCGCCGCATGCTCGGCCGGAACCCCCGCGAGCACGGCCGCGCAGCGACCCCACTCGAACTCCTCTTCGACCTGACGTTCGTCGTCGCGTTCGGCATCGCCGGATCCCAGATGGCGCACGAGATCGCGGAAGGACGTCTCGCCGTCGGGCTCGGCGGATTCGCCTTCGGGATGTTCGCGATCATCTGGGCCTGGATCAACTTCTCGTGGTTCGCCTCGGCGTTCGACACCGACGACTGGGTGTACCGCCTCACGACGATGGTGCAGATGGCGGGCGTGCTGGTCCTCGCCCTCGGCCTCTCCGACGTGTTCCACTCGCTGGAGGGCGGCCACGGCATCGACAACGCGGTGGTCGTCGCCGGCTACGTGATCATGCGCGTCGCCATGCTCGCCCAATGGCTGCGCCTCGCAGCCCAGTCGCCCGCGCACCGCCGAACGGCGCTGACCTATGCGACGTTCATCGCGATCGCACAGATCGGGTGGGTAGCCACCGCCGTGCTGCATCTCGAACTCGGCCCCACCCTGGCGTTCGCGGCCGTGCTCTACCTCATCGAGCTCGGGGGTCCGCTGCTCGCCGAGCGGCGGCGTCCGACCCCCTGGCATCCGCACCACATCGCGGAGCGCTACGGCCTGCTCGTGCTCATCGCCCTCGGCGAAGGCGTGCTCGGCACGGTGACCGCGGTGCAGCCGATCATCGCCGACAGCGGCTGGTCGGGCGACGCCATCGTTCTCGTCGCGGCCGGCGTGATCCTCACCTTCGGCATGTGGTGGGCCTACTTCGCGGTGCCGTTCGGCCACATGCTCGAGCATGGCCCCGGCGGCGGCTTCGTGTTCGGCTACCTGCACATGCTCGTCTTCGCGGCGGTCGCCGCGGCGGGGGCGGGACTCCATGTCGGCGCCTACGTGGTCGAGGGGCAGGCGCACGTCGACTTCGCGGTCGCCGTGCAGGTCGTCGCGATCGCGGTCGCCGTGTTCCTCGCGACCTATCTCGCGGTCGCCGCAACGCTCACACGCCGCGTGCGGCGCGCACACGCGGTGGCTCTGACGCTCGCTCTCGTCGTGCTCGCCACCGCCGTCGTCCTGGCCGAGATCGGCACATCGTTCGCGCTCTCGATCCTGCTCGTCGCCGCGGCACCCTGGGTCGTGGTGGTCGGCGAGGAGCTCACCGCAGGGCGATCGGCCGCGGCATCCGCTCGTCCCGTCGCCGAATAGCCCGAGTCGCGCCCGAGTCGTCGCGGTTCGGCGACCATCACGTCGCTGACGATGTGGACATCGACCCGCCGTCGAATTAGTATGTGCGCATACTGAATTGAGGGAGTTCGACATGTGGGTACGAGAGTTCACGGGCGAGTGCGACGCGACGCCGTCGGCGGTGTTCGCGATCATGGCCGACCCGGCGCGGTGGTCCGAATGGAACGACGGCGTCGCAGCCGTGCGCATCGACGACCCGTTCGCGGCGGGCACGACCGCGGTGATGGTGTTCCCCGACGGGAGCGAGCTGCCCTTCGAGCTCACGTGGGTCGAGGCGGAGCGTGGATACGAGGACCTCACACCCGTGCCCGATGCCGGGGTGACGGTGCGTGTCCGCCACGAGATCGAGGCGTGGGGAACCGGAAGCCGGGTGACCTATCGCTGCACGGTGGAGGGGCCTGACGAGGTGTCGGCCGAGGTCGGCGCGGGCGTGAGCGAGGACTTCGCCGACGTCATCGCCGCGCTCGGCGCACACGCGAAGCGCCCGCGTGGCTGACTCGCTCGAGCCGCGCGAGAGCCCCGGACTCCTCCTGTGGCGAGCGACGCTGAGTTGGCAGCGGGTCATCACGTCCACGCTCAAGCCGCTGGGCCTCACACACGTGCAGTTCGTGCTTCTCGCCAGCGCCTGGTGGCTGACCCGGGTGGCCGGGGAACGGCCGAATCAACGACGGATCGCCGAGCATGCGAACACCGACGCCATGATGACGTCGCAGGTCATCCGAGCGCTCGCGGAGAAGAATCTGCTGGTGCGCACGACCGACCCCGATGACGCCCGTGCGCACATCATCGACGTCACCGACGACGGCGTGGCCCTCGCGCTCCGGGCGGTTCAGGTGGTCGAGGAGGCCGACCGCCTGTTCTTCGAGTCGGCCGGCGACCGATCTGCACTGATGGCGGTGCTGACAGCGCTCAACCGGTGAGCCACGGTACCCGCTCCGCCGCGGGCGGCTCCGCCTAGGCGGCCGGCAGCGGCCGCGGACGGGTGAGCAGCACGACGACCGCCGCCACCGCCGATGCGACGAGCGCGACGAGCGCCATCGGCACCGCCGTGTCCTCGCCCCACAGGCCGACGAGCGGGGAGGCGATCGCCCCGACGAGGAACTGGCTCGACCCGAGCAGGGCCGCTCCCGCGCCCCGCGCCGCAGCCGCGCGGGCGAGAGCGAGCGCACTCGCGTTCGACATGATGAGACCCGTCGCCGAAGTCAGCACGAACGCGCACAGGATGAACGTCGCCGGCTGCAGCGCCCCCGTGAGCGCGAGCACCGCCAGCGCGACCGAGGCGACGACGGAGAGCGCGACGCCGACCAGCAGCATCCGTCTCACGCCGACTCTCGGCGCGACCCGCGCGTTGACGAGGTTCGAGAGCACGATGCCCGCCGCTCCCGCCGCGAACCCGAACGCATACACGAGGGGCGGCATGCGCAGCACGGTCTGGCCGACGAACGGCGAGGCGGAGATGTAGGCCATCATCGCGGCGAAGCCGAACGCGAACACCGTCACATAGCCGCGCACGCCGCCGTCACGCAGCAGCGTGCCATACCGCGCGAACGCGCCCGCCACCCCTCCTGCGTGTCGCTTCTCGGGCGGCAGCGACTCCGGCACCACCGCCACGGCGAGCACGAACATCGCGACCGAGATCGCGGCGAGCACCCCGAGCACCCCGCGCCAGCCGGCGATCGCCGCGACCGCGCCGCCGATGGGGGGTGCGATGAGCGGCCCGAGCCCGACGAGCATCGCGATGAGGCTCAGCGCCCGCACCGCCGTCTCGCCCTCGCTGAGGTCCACGGCGATCGCGCGGGCGAGCATCATGCCCGCGGCTCCCGTCAGACCCTGCACCAGGCGCAACGCGATGAACACCTCGACGGTCGGCGTGAACGCCATCGCGACACCGGATGCCGCGAACACCGCCAGCGCGATGACCAACACGGGGCGCCTGCCGAACCGGTCGGACAGAGGTCCGAGGATCAGCTGACCCACGCCGATGCCGATGAGGAACGCGGTGAGGGTCAGCTGCACGCTCGAGGCGGGAGCGGCGAGATCGGTGCCGATCTGCGTGAACGACGGAAGGTACATGTCGACCGCGAACGGGCCGACCGCCGTGATGAACCCGAGTGCCGCGAGCAGCCCGGGGGTGGGTCGCCGTGCCGCGGTCATTCGCCGCGGGAGATGCTGATCATCTCGTCGCGCGGAACGACCTTGATGCGTGCGCGCTCGTGCGGAGCCCCGAGGGCGATCTCGTGCTCGTCGAGGCGGTGCCAGCCCTCGAGGTCGGTCCAGCGCACACCGCGCTCAGCGAGGAGCGCGGGGATCGCCTCGTCGGACGGGTCCTCGGGCTGCCACCACGACGCCTGGTCGCCCACGAGGTGGCGCACGGTCTCCATCGCGTCGGACTTAGTGTGGCCGATGAGCCCCACCGGCCCGCGCTTGATCCACCCGGTCGCATAGACGCCCGGAACGATCTCGTTCGAGTCGGGCTCGAGAACCTGACCCTCGTGGTTCGGGATGACCCCGTGCCGGTCGTCGAACGGCACCCCCGGCAGCGGCGAGCCGAAGTAGCCGACAGCGCGGTAGAGCTGCCCGATCGGCACCTCGCGCAGCTCGCCGGTCCCGACGACCCCGCCCTGCCCGTCGGGACGGGTGCGCTCGTAGACGAGGGACGCGACCCGGCCCGCGGCATCCGTCGTGACCTCGACAGGCTTCGCCCAGAAGTGCAGGTGCAGGCGGCGCGAGGCGGGCCCGGCAGCACCGTTCGCCGCCGGACGCGTGCGCCACTCCTGCAGCACGCGGTCGATGACCTTGACCTGCTTGTTGCTCGCGATCGCCGCGAGGGAGGCCTCGTCGTAGTCGAAGTCCTCGTCGTAGACGACCATGTCGACGTCGCGCAGCTCACCGAGCTCGCGCAGCTCGAGCGGGGTGAACTTCACCTGCGCCGGGCCGCGGCGGCCGAACACGTGCACGTCGGTGACGGGGCTCGCCTCGAGGATCTCGTAGACGTTGCCCGGCACCTCGGTCGGCAGCAGGTCGATCGCGTGCTTCGCGAGAATGCGCGACACGTCGAGCGCGACGTTGCCGACGCCGACGACAGCGACGGATGCCGCCTCGAGCGGCCAGGTGCGCGGCACGTCGGGGTGCCCGTCGAACCAGCTCACGAAATCGGCCGCGCCGTACGAGCCCTGAGCGTCGATCCCGGGGATGTCGAGGTCGGCGTCACGGATCGCTCCGGTCGCGAAGATGACCGCGTTGTAGTGCTTCTTCAGGTCCTCGAGGGTGATGTCGACGCCGTAGCGCACGTTGCCGAAGATGCGGATGTCACCGCGGTCGAGCACCTCGCGCAGCGCCGTGATGACGCCCTTGATGCGCGGGTGGTCGGGGGCCACGCCGTAACGCACGAGTCCGTAGGGAGCCGGCAGGTGCTCGAACAGATCGATCGAGACGTCGAAGGGCCGCTGTTCCTTCAGGAGGATGTCGGCGGCGTAGATCCCTGCGGGACCGGCACCGACGATGGCCAGCCGGAGCTTGGTCATGGGGGTGTCCTTTCGTGGGGCGCGACGCAGTCGGATGCCGCGGCGCGGCCGGGCGTCGGGGGGTCAGCTGCTGCGGTCGACGACCGCGTCGGCGAACCGCGTGAGGCCCTCGCGCACGGGCCCGGCGGGGAGCGGCGCCAGGGCGGCGACCGCGTCAGACGCCCACTGACGGGCGAGCTCGAGCGTGCGGAGGGTCGCGGGGTGCTCGCGCAGCCGGGTGAGCGGCTCGTCGAGGATCGCCGGGTCGGCGCCGTCGGCGATGCGGGCGACGCCCTCGTCGATGCGGGCGCGCAGGTCGACCGAGGCGGCGTCGGTGTCGGCGCCGAGCAGCAGGTAGGGCATGGTCGGAACGCCCGCGCGCAGGTCGGTGCCGGGCACCTTGCCGGTCTCGTCGGCGTCGGCCGAGAGGTCGATGACGTCATCGAGCAACTGGAACGCGACGCCCGCCTTGTCGCCGAAGACCTGCAGCGGCTCGGCGTACTCCTCGGGGCCGTTGCCGAACGTGATTCCGGCCTTCGCGGATGCCGCGATGAGTGAGCCGGTCTTGTCGGCGAGCACCTGCAGGTAGAACTCCACCGGGTCGTCGTCGTCGGACGCACCCACGGTCTCGTGCAACTGGCCGAGCACGAGTCGTTCGAACGTGTCGGCCTGCAGCTGGATGGCGGCATCGCCGTGGCGGGCCATGATCTGGCTGGCGCGGGAGAAGAGCAGGTCGCCGGTGAGGATGGCGATGCTGTTGCCCCACACGGCATGGGCGGCCGGAACGCCGCGGCGCACGTCCGCACCGTCCATGACGTCGTCGTGGTAGAGGGAGCCGAGGTGGGTGAGCTCGAGGGCGGCGGCACCCTCGATGACCGGCTGTGTCGCGCCGTCGCCGAGCTGCGCGGTGAGCAGCGTCAGCATCGGCCGCACCCGCTTGCCGCCGGCCTGGTAGAGGTAGCGGCTGGTGACGTCGGCGAGCCGATCGGTGAACGCGATCTCGGTCGCCAGCTGGGCCTCGACCTGCGCGAGACCCGCTTCGACCGTCTTCCACAGGCGACGGGAGGCCGGCCCCGCGAACACCCGCTCCGTCACGCTGAGGTGACCTGCCAGGGGCAGACCGGGCGCGGACGAGGTCGGAGTCACGCAGACAGCCTACCGGCGCTCACTCCACCGGTGGCCGCCGATCCCGTCGGTCGAGAACGCCTCGTAGCCGATGCCCAGGTGCGCCGATCAGGCCTTCACCGCACGGTGGAGCGCGACGATGCCGAAGGTGAGGTCGCGGTAGGCGACATCGGTCCAGCCGGCCTCGCGCACCCATGCGGCGAGCGCGCGCTGGGCGGGCCAGGCCTTGATCGACTCGTTGAGGTAGTCGTACGCATCGGCGTTCGAACTCACCCAGCGGGCGACGGTGGGCAGCACGCGGTCGTTGTAGAAACGGTAGAGCGCCGCGAAAACCGGATTCTGCGGCTGGGAGAACTCGCAGATCACGAGGCGGCCGCCGGGCTTGGTGACCCGCAGCAGCTCGGCGAGGGCGACCTTGGGCTCGGCGACGTTGCGCAGCCCGAACGAGATGGTGACGACGTCGAACGATGCGTCATCGAACGGCAGCGCCATGGCGTCGGCTTCGACGAAGGAGAGATTCGGGATGCCGCCGTGCCGCCGCGCGCCCTCGGCGATCATGCCGGGCGAGAAGTCCGCGGCGACGACCTCGGCGCCGCTGCGGGCGAGTGCGACGCTCGATGCTCCTGTGCCCGCCGCAAGGTCGAGCACCCGCTCCCCCGGCTGCGGCGCGACGGCGCGGGTCATCGCGATGCGCCAGAGGCGATCGTTGCCGAGGCTCAGCAGCGTGTTGGTGCGGTCGTAGGCCGCGGCCACCTGATCGAACATGCCGCTCACACGGGCGGGATCCTTGCCCAGGTCGGCGCGGTTGGGCTCGTCGGCGGCGGTCACCCGTCGAGTCTAGGCGGGCCGGGCGAGGCCTAGGCTGGACGGGTGACCCTGCCCGCTCCCCCCCGACTGGTGGCGGTCACCCGGGAGACCATCGCGCACGAGGATCTGCTGGCTCTGGCGGACCCGCACACACCGCTGGTGTGGTCGCGGCGCGGCGACGGATTCGTCGGGATCGGTCGCCCGCTGATCACCCTCGAGGCATCCGCGGAGGCCGCGACCCGGCTCGCGTCGACGTGGCGCGCGATCGCGGATGCCGCGTCCGTCGACGACAAGGTGCACGCCCCCGGCACGGGCCTCCTCGCCTTCGGCTCTCTCGCGTTCGACGAGCACGCCGAGGCGCGCTCCCGTTCGGGTGCGACGTCGCGACTGGTGGTTCCGTCCGTCGTCGTCGGCCGCACCGGCGGGAAGACCTGGATCACGCGCATCACGAGGGAGGAGGCATCCGATCAGGGCGAGGATGTCGCCCCGATCCCGTACGGCCCGTACTGGTCGGCCACGCTCGGACCCGGCGCGCAGAGCCCCGAGGACTACACCCGCGCCGTCGCCGAGGCGGTGGCCCGCATCGGCCGCGGCGAGCTCGAGAAGGTGGTGCTGGCCCGCGACCTCGTGGGGTCGGTGCCGGCGGGCGCCGACCTGCGCCGGCTCGTGCGCGCCCTGCAGAGCGGCTACCCCGACACGTGGACCTTCGCCGTCGGCGGCCTCATCGGCGCGAGCCCCGAGACCCTCGTCACCGTGCACGACGGCACCCTCACCGCCCGGGTGCTCGCCGGCACCGCCGCGCGCGGCGCCGATGCCGATCGGGATGCCGCGGCCGCCGTCGCTCTCGCGACCAGCCAGAAGGATCTCGACGAGCACCGCTTCGCCGTGCAGAGCGTGCTCGACGCGCTCGCCGGTCACACGCGCGCGGTGACCGCCGCCGAGACGCCCTTCACCCTGAAGCTGCCCAACGTGTGGCACCTCGCGACCGACGTCGAGGGCGACCTGGGGCACGAGGCATCCGCTCTGGATCTCGTCGCGGTGCTGCACCCCACCGCCGCGGTCGCCGGCACCCCGACGGCGTCGGCCCTCGCGACGATCCGCGAGCTCGAGCCGTTCGACCGCGGACGCTACGCCGGTCCGGTCGGCTGGATCGACGGCGACGGCGACGGCGAGTGGGCGATCGCGCTGCGCTGCGCGCAGTTCGGCGCAGAGTCGTCGTCTCCCACGGCCGAGGATCGCGACGACATCCCGGTGACGGCGTTCGCGGGCGCCGGCATCGTCGCCTCGAGCGACCCCGAGGCGGAGTTGCTCGAGACCCGGGTGAAGTTCCGCCCGATCGTCGACGCGCTCGCCTGAGCGGATGCCGCGGCGCGCTCAGCGCTCGAGAGGCACCTCGATGAGCTGACGTCCGCCCGACGGCGATGTGAGCACCTGATCGAGCGCGGACCGTGTCGTGACGCGGTGGTACTCCCAGCCGTAGGCGAGGGCGAGCTGTTCGAGGCGCACGGTCTGCGGCGTGTACTGCACGCGATCCATCGCCTCGGGGCCTGCGATCTGGGCCACCTCGAGCCCGTCGAAGATCGTGCCGCCGCCGTCGTTGCCGACGATCACCTGGATGCGCGGTTCCGGCTCGCCGGGCGCGGCCAGCAGCGCGCCGACGTCGTGCAGCAGCGCGAGGTCGCCGAGGAGCACCCGGGTGACGCCCGGTCGCCCGTCCGCCTGCGAGGCGGCGGCGACGCCGAGGGCGGTCGCGATCGTGCCGTCGATACCCGCGAGCCCACGGTTGGCGTGCACCCGCACCTTCTTGCCGCCGAGCACCTGGTCGGCGACCCGAACGAGCCGCGACGATCCGAACACGAGTCGGTCGTGCGGCCAGGTCGCGCGCCAGACGGCATCGACGAGCAGCGTGCGATCGACCCGCTTCCGCGCGACCGCGAGCTCGGCGTCGATCGCACCGAGGCGGCGCTGGGGCTCGGCGGACGCGAGCGCATCGGCGTCGGGCGCGGGCGGGGTGAGATCGACGGATGCCTCGCGCGACGCCCGCAGCCATGCACCGAGCCACTCGCGGTCGGTGTCGCCGGGTTCGACGGCGAGCGCGTCGACGGCGAGGCTCTCACCGTTGAGGTTGAGCGGCTCGCCGGGGCCGCGCAGCGCGACAACCTCGACGTCGGCACGCGAGAGCAGGGCGGTGACCTCGCGGCTGAGAGTCGGATGCCCCAGCACCACCGCCCGCTCGACGGCTCCGCCGAGCGCGGGATCGCGGAGCAGTTCGCGATAGCCGTGCACGAGCTGCCGGCCGAATCGGGCACCGGAGACGATCTCGGCGACGAGCGGCCAGCCGCCCAGGTGGGCGAGCTGCTCGGCGTCGGGCCCGGCGTCGGATCCGGCGATCACCACGGTGCGCGGACCCCGCACGAGCAGGTGCGGCAGGGGCTCGGGGTCGGTCGCGACATCCGCCTCGCCGATGCCGCCGCCGCCCTGGTAGAGCGCGCCGAACGACTCCTCTTCGCCCTCCTCGGCGGGGGCGGCGGGAACGGGAACGGCCGCAGCCTCGGCCGCGAACCAGGCCGGGAGGGGCCCGGCGAGCGGCTCGCGGTACGGCAGGTTCAGGTGCACCGGGCCGGCGGCGCGGGTGCCGGCACCGATGGCCTCCTCGACGGCCTGGGCGGCCACGGCGCGCAGCATCGCGGTCTGCTCGGCGGTGCCGTCGGGGTCGGTCTCCTCGGGCACCGGAAGATCGGTCTCGTGGCGCGCGGCGAGCGCGAAGAGTCCCGGCTGGCGGGTGGTCTGGTTCGCGCCCACGCCGCGCAGCTCGGGCGGGCGATCTGCGGTGAGCAGCAGCAGCGGCACACCGGCGTGGTGCGCTTCGAGGGCGGCAGGCAGCAGGTTCGCGACCGCGGTGCCCGAGGTGCAGATGACGGCGGCGGGCACACCGGACTCGCGGCCGATGCCGAGCGCCGTGAAGCCCGCGACGCGCTCATCGATGCGCACGTGCAGCTGGGCGAGTCCGCGGCGGTCGAGCTCCGCGGCGGCGAGGGCGAGGGCCTGGGAGCGCGAGCCGGGGCTGACGACGAGATGCCGCACCCCCTGCGCGACGAGCGCGCCCAGCAGGGCCGCGGCGGCATCCGTCGCCGGAGATCGATCGGTCACGCGGTCAGCCCTTGCGCTTCTCGTCGTCGTCGGTCGTACGGGGAGGGAGGTCGGGGTCGGCGTCCTCCGCGTCGAGGCGTGCCAACTCCTCTTCCAGCCGGCGGATGCGCTCATCCTGGTCGGAGAGATCCGCGAGCGACCCGAGGAACGCGGGGTCGTCGTCGGGGGCGGGCCGTCCGGCGGAACGAAGCCGCGAGCGGCCGATGGTGAACCAGAGCACCCCGCCGATGACCGGCAGGAGCAGCAGGATGAGGATCCACACGGGCTTGGACACGCCGCGGTGCCGGTCGGCCGGTTGCACAGCGCCGTCGATGACGCTGTAGATCCAGAACACGACCGCGAGCACTGCAACGATCAGCACGAGCCGCATGCCCTCATCCTAGGCGCGCCCGCCGGGGAGAGGCCTGGGGAGGACGGCGGGATGACGCATCCGCTCGTTCAGGCGACACGTCACCGGCCGACCTACGATGGAGGGATGTCCGCCCATCCCGTGCGCTCGGCCGTGCTCTACTCGGTGCTGCGTCTGCTCGCATTCGCCGTGCCGTTCGGCCTCATGATGCTGCTCCCGATCTTCCAGCAGTTCGTCTGGCTCGCCGCGATCTTCGCCGCACTGATCGGACTGAGCATCTCGGTGATCTTCCTGCGACGCCCCCTCGACGAGGTCACCACGACCCTCGCCGACAACCGCGAGCGTCGGCGCGCCGCGCGCAGCGGCGACCGCGTGCGCCGCAACGAGTTCGACGAGGACGAGGCGGCAGACGCCTACTTCGGCGACGACGACGCGCGCTGAGCGTCACCCACCGGCCGGAGCGGATGCCGCGGTTCAGGCCGAGAACGCCCAGAACAGCAGTGCGCCGTAGGCGAGGGCTCCGAGCGACGTGAGACTGAGGGCGATCACGAGCTCCTGCGGCTTGCCGTACATCCACACGATGAGCAGCGCCGGACCGAGCAGCAGCAGCGACATCAGCGCGAGCCACGCGATCGGGTAGAAGAACCCGAGGAAGCAGGCGATCAGCAGCGCCACGACGACGAACACCGTGTACAGCACCTGTGTGCCGCGCGCGCCGATCAGCACGCTCAGGGTGCGCTTGCCGGCCTCACGATCCTGGGGGATGTCGCGCAGGTTGTTCGCGAGCAGCACGGCACAGGCGAGCAGACCCGCTGCGACCCCGCCGAACCAGGCTTCCTGCGGCACGACGCCGACCTGGATGAAGGTCGTTCCGGCCGTGGCGACCAGCCCGAAGAAGACGAAGACGAACACCTCGCCGAGGGCGTTGTAGCCGTAGGGACGCTTGCCGCCGGTGTAGAACCACGCCGCCGCGACGCACACCGCGCCGACGATCAGCAGCCACCAGTGCTGGGTGCGCACCGTGAGCACGACTCCGACGATGCCCGCGAGCGCGAAGAACGCCAGGGCGACAGCGAGGACCGCCTTCGGGGCGGCCTTGCGGGAGCCGGTGAGCCGGCCCGGGCCCACCCGGTAGTCGTCGGTGCCGCGGATGCCGTCGCTGTAGTCGTTCGCGTAGTTCACGCCGATCTGCAGGAAGACCGCGACCGCGAGGCATCCGAGTGCCAGCACCCAGTGAAGGTTCGGGTCGATCACGTGCGCGGCGCCGGTGCCGATGAGCACGGGGGCGATCGCGAGCGGCAGGGTGCGCAGACGCGCGGCGGCGATCCAGTCGCGCACACCCGCGCGACGCGGCGCGGTCACGGGCGAGCCGGAGCGCTGCGGATTGCCTCGGGGGTGCGTCTTGCGCGCGGGCGCCGAGCGCCGCTTCTTGGTGTTGCCTGCCACGGGGAGCAATCCTAGGGGCGCGCGCTCATGTGCCCGCCGAGAGGGCGGCGCGTGCGTGCGCGGCGAGCGCACGCCGGTCGGGCTTCCCTGAGGCGAGCAACGGCATCTCGGCGACGGTCAGCAGGTGCGCGGGGCGGGCTGCGCCGCCCACCTCGGCCTCGACGCGCGCGCGGGCCGCGGCGAGAGCGGCGGCCTCGTCGACGTCCCCCGCGACGACGATGGCGGATGCCTCGCCCCACCGCGCGTCCGGAACCCCGACGACGACCGCGGCGACGAGCGCGGGCACCGTGCGCACCGCCCGCTCCACCCGGTCGAGCGAGACGTTCACCCCGCCCGAGACGATCACGTTGTCGATACGGCCGGTGATGCGCAGCATCCCGTCGTCGACGCTGCCGGCGTCGCCCGTGCGATACCAGCGCACCCCGTCGGCGTCGACCGGGAACACCGCCGCGGTGAGTGCCGGATCACCCAGGTAGCCGTCGGCGAGCGTCGGCCCCGCCACCTGCACCTCGCCCGCTTCGACGCGCAGCCGCACGCCGTCGAGCGGCGCTCCGTCGTAGACGCATCCGCCGGCGGTCTCGCTCGACCCGTAGGTGCGCACGATGCGCACCCCCGCCGCCGCGGCCCGTTCGGCGAGCGCGGGGGCGAGCGCTTGACCGCCGATCAGCACGGCGTCGAAGCTCGCGAGCGCTCGGGCGGCGGCGGCATCCGCGTCGAGCAGGTCGCTCAACTGGGTCGGCACCAGGGCCGTGTAGCGGGGCCCCGGGCCGAGGGCGTCGGTGGCCTCGATGACATCGGATGCCGCGAACCGTCCGCCGTGCGCAATCGATGGCAGCACGACCGGCTCGGTGCCGCTGACGACCGAGCGCACCAGCACCTGCAGGCCGGCGACGTAGGTGGGGGTCAGCGCGAGCAGCCAGCGCCCGGCGCCGAGCAGCCCCACGGTTGCGCGCGCCGACGCGAGCAGGGCATCGGCCGACAGCACGACCGACTTCGGATGCCCCGTCGACCCCGACGTCGTGATGACCGCCGCCGCGCCCGGCAACAGGTCGTCGCGCGAGGACAGGGAGCCTTCGCGGGCAACGTCCTGTTCTCGCGCGTTCTCCTGCGGCCGCGCGGCCGGCGCCGCAGCCACCGGCTCGCCGCCGAGACGCAGCGCGGACCCCGACCCGTCGAGCGCGGCGCGCAGCGCACGGGTCAGGGCCGCGACATCCGTCATCTCAGAAGTGCCAGGGATACGGCGACCAGTCGGGGTCGCGCTTCTCGAGGAATGCGTCGCGGCCCTCGACGGCCTCATCGGTGCCGTAGGCGAGACGCGTCGCCTCGCCCGCGAACAGCTGCTGGCCGACGAGCCCGTCGTCGACCGCGTTGAACGCGTACTTCAGCATGCGGATCGCCGTGGGCGACTTGCCGAGGATCGTGCGTGCCATCGCCACCGCCTCGCGCTCGAGGTCCTCGTGCGCGACGACACGGTTGATCGCCCCGATCTCGTACGCCCGCTCTGCGGAGTATTCCTCCGCCAGGAAGAAGATCTCCCGCGCCACCTTCTGACCCACCTGGCGCGCGAAGTACGCCGAGCCGTACCCCGCGTCGAACGAGCCCACGTCGGCGTCGGTCTGCTTGAACCGGGCGTGCTCACGCGAGGCGATCGCCAGATCGCACACGACGTAGAGCGAGTGCCCGCCACCGGCCGCCCATCCGGGGACGACCGCGATCACGGGCTTCGGCATGAAGCGGATGAGCCGCTGCACCTCGAGGATGTGCAGCCGCCCGGCGCGGGCCGGGTCGTGCACTGCGGCCTCGTCCTCGCTGTATTTGTAGCCGTCGCGACCGCGGATGCGCTGGTCGCCGCCCGAGCAGAACGCCCACCCGCCGTCCTTCGGGCTCGGCCCGTTGCCGGTCAGCAGCACCACGCCGATGCGCGGGTCCTGACGCGCGATGTCCAGCGCCCGGTAGAGCTCGTCGACCGTGTGCGGACGGAACGCGTTGCGCACCTCGGGTCGGTCGAACGCGATGCGGGCGATGCGCCCGTCACGGCTGACGTGGGCGGTGATGTCGGTGTACGACGCCGCCCCCGGGGCATCCGCCCACTCGGACTCATCGAACAGCGGCGAGATCATGCGCGGCTCAGTTCTTGCCGTCGCGCCACTGCAGCCAGCAGCGCACGACGTCGAAGTCCCAGTCGGGTCCGTCGAAGCCGAGCGTGAACAGGCGCACGCCGGCGTCATAGAGCGCGTCGGCGTCGTCGGTCGTGCGGCGCTGCAGCTCGTTCGAGACGACCAGGTTCGACACGTCCGTGCCGTCCTTCGCCGCCCACTCGTCGATGACCGAGATCTTGTGCGCGAGCTCCTCGGGGGTGACGAAGCTGTGCCAGATGTCGGCGTGACGGGCGACGATGCGCAGTGTCTTCTGCTCGCCCTTGCCGCCGATGAGCACCGGGATCTTTCGGGTCGGCACCGGCACCAGCTTCTCCCAGCGCGCCTCGATGCGCGGCAGAGCCTCGGCGAGCGCGGTGAGGCGGGTGCCGGGGGTGCCGAACTCGTAGCCGTACTCGTCGTAGTCGCGCTCGAACCAGCCCGAGCCCGTGCCGAAGATGAATCGCCCCTCGCCGCCCTTGGCCGAGATGTGGTCGACCGTGCGGGCCATGTCGGCCTGCAGGTCGGCGTTGCGGTAGCTGTTGCAGTTCACGAGGGCGCCGAATTCGACCTTCTCCGTCTGCTCGGCCCACGCCGCGAGCATCGTCCACGACTCGAAGTGGCGGCCCTCGGGGTCGCCCGAGAGCGGGTAGAAGTGGTCCCAGTTGAAGAGGATGTCGACGCCGAGGTCTTCAAGGGTGAGGACCGCACGACGGATGTCTTCGTACGAGACGTGCTGGGGACGGATCTGGATGCCGAGACGGACCGGGGTGTCGAGGAGCATGGCATCCAGCCTATTCCTGCCCCGCCCGACGCCGCCGCCCTCGCGGCCGGCCTGGGCGGCGGCGGGCGGTGCTCAGCCGAAGAAGCCGAAGCGGATGATGCTGGCGACCCCGACCACGACGCAGTAGATCACGAACGGGTACAGCGTGCGCGTGTGGAAGTAGCGCGACAGGAACGCCACCGCGGCGAAGGCCGCGACGAATGCGCAGATCGAGCCGACTATGACCTGGCCCATGATGCCGCGGGCGTCGGGCTGCAGCAGGTCGGGGACCTTCAGAACCCCGGCGGCGAGGATGACGGGCGTGGCGAGCATGAACGCGAACCGTGCGGCGCTCTCGTGGTCGAGGCGGCGCAGGAGTCCGGCCGAGATCGTCACACCCGAGCGGGAGATGCCGGGCAGCAGGGCGAGCGCCTGGGTGGTGCCGATCAGGGCTCCCTCGCCGAGGGACAGGTCGTCGATGCGGCGGGCGGCGACGCCGCGGGCCTCCGCACGCGACCCGGCGGCACGGGCGGCCCGCCCGGCGAGGATCGTCTGACGGCGACGCAGCAGCTCGGCCGTCAGCAGCACGAGGCCGTTCAGGGTCAGGAAGACGGCGGCCACGAGCGGGGTCGAGAAGAGCACACGCAGCGGCTTCTCGAGCAGCAGGCCGATGACGCCCACCGGGATCGTTCCGATGATGAGCAGCCACGCCAGACGCGCCTCGCTGCGGCCGAGACTGCGGTGGCGCAGCGACCAGAAGAACCCGCGGATCACCGCGACCCAGTCCCGCCAGTAGAAGACGATGAGCGCGAGCGCCGTCGCAACGTGCAACGCCACGACGAACGCGAGGAACGGGGTGTGCCCCGACGAGTCGCCCTGGGTGACGAGGGACTGCCACTCGCCGCCGATCCACGCGGGGACGAGAATGGAATGCCCGAGGCTGGAGATCGGGAAGAGTTCGGTCACTCCCTGGAGGAGTCCGATGACGACGGCCTGCAAATAGGTCAGATCCACGCGGGCATGATCGCACACCCGCTCATGGATGACGCTAAGGAAACGGAACGCCCGATGCCAGACACCCCGTCGCTCGCCGACATCGCCGCCACCGCGCGGGTCGTCGCACTGCCGATGGCGACCCGCTTCCGGGGCGTGACCGTGCGCGAGGCGCTGCTGTTCGAGGGGCCGCAGGGCTGGTCGGAGTTCGCCCCCTTCGCCGAGTACGACGACGACGAGGCATCCGTCTGGCTGCGTGCGGCGATCGATTTCGCGTGGATGCCGCAGCCCGCCGCCCGCCGCGACGAGATCCCGGTGAACGCGACCGTGCCGGCGGTCGCGGCGGACGAGGTGCCCGTGGTGCTGGCCCGCTTCGACGGCTGCCGCACCGCGAAGGTGAAGGTCGCCGAGCGCGGGAAGTCTCTCGCCGACGACGTCGCCCGCGTCGCGGCGGTGCGACGGGCGCTCGGCCCGGAGGGACGCGTGCGCCTCGACGCGAACGGCGGATGGAACGTCGACGAGGCAGAGCACGCCATCCGCGCGCTGGAGCCGTACGACCTCGAATACGTCGAGCAGCCGTGCGCGCGGGTCGACGAGCTCGCCGACATCCGCGCCCGCATGCACGACCTCGACGTGCCGATCGCCGCCGACGAGAGCGTGCGCAAGGCCGAGGATCCCCTCGCCGTGGCCCGCGCGGGGGCGGCCGACATCCTCGTCGTCAAGGCGGCGCCGCTCGGCGGTCTCTCCCGGGCACTGGAGGTCGTGGCCGCGGCGGGGCTGCCGGCGGTGGTCTCGAGCGCGCTCGACACCTCGGTCGGGCTCGGCATGGGACTCGCCCTCGCTGCCGCGCTCCCCGAGCTCGACTACGACTGCGGGCTCGGCACCTCGTCGCTCTTCCTCGCCGACGTCACAGCGCAGCCGCTGCGCCCCGAAGGCGGTGTCATCGCCGTGCGCCGCGTGCAGCCCGACGCGGCGCTGCTGGCGCGGCACGAGGCATCCGACGACCGACGCGACTGGTGGATGTCACGCCTCGCCCGCTGCCACGCGCTGATCGCCGGCTGAGCGAGGCGCGGCTCAGAGCAGCGACTGCAGCAGACCGAGCTGCAGCTGGGCGGTGCCGAAGATGGCGAGGTACACGAGGATCGTGAGAAGCGGGATCCACGGGGTCAGCACGCGGCCGACCTTCGCGAGCGCCGTGCCCGCATAGCCCTCGCGGAACACATGCAGCACGGTGGCGAACCACATGGGAGTCACCGCGAGGTAGACCAGGGCGCACCACGGGCACAGCGTGTGCAGCGAGAAGATGCTCTCGGACGCGAGCCAGAGCACGAAGCCCATCGCGAAGGTCATGCCGGCCAGGAACAGCCACCAGAACCAGGCGGCGAAGCGCGCCCGGGCCAGAAGCCCCACCCCGACCGCGATCGGTGCGGGGAACATCATGAGACCGAGGATCGGGTTCGGGAACCCGAACACGTTGCCCTGCGGCGACTGGATGTTCTTGCCGCACTGGATGAACGCGTTGACCGAGCACGAGAGCGCCGCGTCGGGGTTCTTCAGCAGCGCCAGATCGTCGAGCGTCAGGTTGAACGCCGCGATGAGACCCGCCAGGCCCCCGACGATCAACAGGATCGGGAGGGCGAGCGGGATGCGGGATGCGGGGGCTGCGGCGGCGGTCGGCGTCGGCGAGGTCACCTCGCGAGGCTATCGCGACCGGCGCACGACGGGGTCGCACCGGCGCGGATCCACAGGGATCCGACGGCTCGACACGGCGGCGGCTCAGCCTGCGGGCGACTCGACCAGCAACGACGCCAGAGCCGCGATGCGCTCGGCGCACTGCTGCTCGGCCCGCTTCGGCGACAGGCGCGCGATCGCCGCGTGCACCGCGGCATCCTCCCACGTGTTCACGAGCATCCGGGCGGCCTCGTCGTCGGGGACGCGTAGCGCGAGACGCGACGTGCGCCGGATCTCGGCGATGATCTGCGCGACCCGGGCGGCCATCGCGCCGTCCCAGGCGAGATAGGCACGGGCCAGGCGCTCGTCGCGCATCGCGTTCGTGCGGATCTCACTCATGAGCAGCACGCCGAGACGGTCGTCGGTGGCGATGTCGAGCACGAAGCGCACGATCTCCGCAGTGCTGCGGGGCACCTCGGCGGCGGCCATCTCGGACACGCGGTCCGCGACGCGGGCGAGCTTGGTGTCGGAGACCTGCCGGGCGAGTTCGAAGAAGAGATCCTCCTTCGACTCGAAGTTGGAGTAGAAGGCTCCGCGGGTGAAACCCGCGCGCTCGCAGATCGCCTCGACGGATGCCCCGTCGAAGCCGACTTCTGCGAACACCTCGGAGGCCGCCTCGACCAGGCGGGCTCGGGTGTTCTCGCGACTGCGCGTCGTCGGCATCAGCGACGCACCACCTCTCCGTGCGCTCATCCGCCGTTCAGGTTGCGGGGGATGGCGGACTCTACGATACACACCTGTATCGGATACAGTCATGTATCGAACCCCGAACCTCGATTTCGCGGAGGCGTCGTGTCCACACTGCTCTACTCGCTCGGCCGTTGGTCGTTCCGCCACCCGTGGCGGGTGCTGCTGACCTGGGTGCTGCTGCTGGTCATCGCCGGCGGCGCCGCCGCGGTGTTCGGCAAGGGCACCGACAACGCGTTCTCGATCCCCGGCACGGAGTCCCAGGCCGGCCTCGAGCAGCTCAGCCGCACCTTCCCGCAGGCGGCCGGCACGAGCGCGCAGATCATCGTGGTCGCCGCCCCCGGGCAGACGGTCGACGAGAGCGCCTACACGAGCGAGATCGCGAACACCGTCACCGAGATCGGAGCGCTCGACGGCGTGCTGGGAGCGACCGATCCGTTCGGGAAGACCGTCAACGGCCTCGTCTCCGACGACAAGAGCGCCGCCATCATCAGCATGCAGTTCAACGGCCAGGTCACCGACGTTCCGGCGAGCACGAAGACCGACCTGCAGTCGATCACGACCTCGCTGCAGCACGCCCTCCCCCAGGGCGCCACCGCCCAGCTCGGCGGCGACCTGTTCGCCGTCTCGGTGCCGGGCATCAGCATCACCGAAGCGGTCGGGCTCGTGATCGCCCTGCTGGTGCTGCTCGTCACCTTCCGGTCGTTCCTCATGGCCGGCATGCCCCTCGGGAGCGCCCTCATCGGCGTCGCGATCTCCATGTCGCTCATCCTCGGGGCGACGGCGTTCGCCTCGGTGTCCTCCACGACCCCTCTGCTCGCGCTGATGCTCGGGCTCGCCGTCGGCATCGACTACGCGCTGTTCATCGCCGCGCGACATCAGGACCAGGTGCGCGCCGGCGTCCCTCCGGAAGAGTCCGCCGCCCGCGCGACCGGCACCGCCGGCTCCGCCGTCGTCTTCGCGGGCATCACCGTGCTCATCGCGCTCATCGGCCTCGGCTTCGCGAACATCCCGTTCCTGACGACGATGGGCATCGCGGCCGCGCTCGCCGTCGCGATCGCGGTGATCGTCGCGATCACCCTCACCCCCGCCTTCCTCGGCTTCGCGAAGGGCCGGGTCGTCGGCTGGTCGCGCCGTCCGAAGGCCGCCGCGAAGAAATCGGATGCTGCACCCCGCCGGTCGTTCTCCACCCGCTGGGCGGGCGTGGTGACGAGGCATCCGCTCGTCACGACCATCGCGGTCATCGTGACGCTCGGCGTGCTGGCCATCCCGGCGGCGAGCCTGCAACTGGCCCTTCCGAACGCGGGCGTACTGCCGAAGGACAGCGAGGCGCGCAAGACCTACGACCTGATCTCCGAGCACTTCGGACCCGGCTTCAACGGCCCGCTCATCATGACCGGCACGATCGTCACCTCGACCGATCCGCTGAACCTCATGAAGAACATCGGCGACGACGTCGCCACCCTGCCGGGGGTCAAGACCGTCGCCCTCGCGACCCCGAACGAGACCGCCGACACGGGCATCGTGCAGATCATCCCCACGACGGCGCCCGACTCACCCGAGACGGCCGCACTCGTGCGGGAGCTGCGCGCGCAGCACGACCACATCCTCGACACCTACGGCGTCGACATGAAGGTCACCGGCTTCACCGCGGTCGGCATCGACATCTCCGATCGCCTCGGCGGCGCGCTGCTGCCGTTCGGCATCTTCGTCGTCGGGCTCTCGCTCGTGCTGCTCATGGTCGTGTTCCGCTCGATCTGGGTGCCGATCAAGGCTGCGCTGGGCTACCTGCTGTCGGTGGGCGCCGCGTTCGGCGTCGTGTCGGCCGTGTTCGTGTGGGGCTGGGGCGCCGACCTCATCCACGTCGCGAAGGTCGGCCCCATCATCAGCTTCATGCCGATCGTGCTCATGGGCGTGCTGTTCGGCCTGGCGATGGACTACCAGGTCTTCCTCGTCTCGCGCATGCGCGAGGACTTCGTGCACGCGAAGGCCGACGGCCGCACCCGCCGCGAGGTCGCGATCGACGCCGTGCGCAGCGGCTACACCGGCTCCGCCCGCGTCGTCACGGCGGCGGCGACCATCATGTTCGCCGTGTTCGCCGCGTTCATCCCCGAGGGGGACTCGAGCCTCAAGCCCATCGCACTGGGGCTCGCCAGCGGCATCCTGTTCGACGCGTTCCTGGTGCGCATGACGCTCGTGCCGGCCGTGATGGCACTGCTCGGCGCGCACGCCTGGTGGATGCCGCGCTGGCTCGGCAAGCGCCTGCCCCACTTCGACATCGAGGGCGAGGCCGTCGAGCGCGAGATCGCGCTGGCCGACTGGCCCGACGACGCCGACCGCTACGCCGTGGCCGCCGACGCGCTCGAGCTCGACGACGAACGGCGTCGCGTCTACACCGGCGTCGACGTGAGGCTCGCGACCGGCGACGGCCTGCTCGTCACCGCGGAGGACCCGCGGGCGACCCGCGCCCTGCTGCTCACGATCGCCGGACGCCTCGAGTCGACCGGCGGGCGCCTGCGTGTGGCGGGCCACCTTCTCCCCGGACGCAACGCCTGGGCCCGTCGACACAGCGCGTTCGTCTCGCTCGGCACCAGCGAGGCGCCGCTCACCGACCTGCGCCGCGGCCTGCGCCGCGCCAGCATCGTCGTGATCGACGGCATCGACCGGCTCGAACGCCTCACCCCCGCCGACCGCGACCAGGCGCTCGCCCTGCTGCGCGAGGGCGCCGGCGACGGCCGCGTGACGCTCGTCGCGTCGGCGCCACCGACCTCCGTCGACGATCTCGGCGCCCTGCTGCGGGGCGCTCGCATCTCCATCGCGCCCGCACTGCGCATCCGCACGACGCTCTCCGCGTCCGACGTCGCCGAGGTGACCGCATGACTCTGCTCGAACGCTCCCGCACCCTGCGCCCGGTGACCTGGCTCGCCGTCATCGGCGTGATCCTGCTGCCCGTGCTCGTCGGCGCCGTGCTGGTCGTGTCGCTGTACAACCCGACCGACCGGCTCGGCAACATGACCGCGGCCATCGTCAACAACGACAAGCCGGTCACCCTCAACGGCCAGACGGTGCCGCTCGGACGTCAGTTGACCGCCGGCCTCGTCGAGGGTTCGAAGGACCTGCCCTCGAACCTCGACTGGGTGATCTCCAACACGGATGACGCGGCCTCCGGTCTCGCCGACGGCACGTACGCCGCGGTCATCACCATCCCCGACAACTTCTCCGCCGCCGCCACCTCCACCGCCCCGGGCGGCACACCTGAGAAGGCGACGATCTCGATCGCGACGGCCAACGACGCGAAGGTCGTCGACTCGGCGATCACCGCGCAGATCGCGCAGACCGCGACATCCGTCATGGGACAGCAGCTGTCGCAGAACTACGTCAAGAACGTGCTGCTCGGCTTCACGACGCTCAACACGCAGCTCGGACAGGCCTCGAGCGGTGCCGAGCAGCTCGCCACGGGCGCCGCCACCGCCGCGAGCGGTGCGGCCGCCCTCCCCTCCGGCATCGGCCAACTCGCCTCCGGGGCGAACCAGCTAACCTCCGGCGCGAACCAGCTGTCATCGGGCGCCGGCCAGCTCGCGAGCGGACTGGAGACCGCTGCCGCGCAAGTCGCGAGCCCGTCGTTGAACTCGGCCGCCGCCACCACGTCCCAGTACGCGGCCAGCGCGGCCAGCCAGACGACAGCGGTCGCGACGACGCTCGGCGCCCTCGCCCAGGAGTGCGCGCAGCTACTGCCGCCGCACGCGCTGCCGAACACGAACACGGCCGCCATCGCGACGCTGTGCGAGAAGCTCGGCACACTCGTCGGCTCCCCGACCGACCCCGCGAACGACACGGCGATCGGGGCGGCGACGGCCGCCGGCTACGCGGCGGGCTACGCGTCCGGCACCCAGACCGGCGTGTCCCAGCTGACGTCGCAGACCTCGGCCGGTCTCACGCAGTCGGCCGCCGCGGCGCACCAGCTGCAGTCCGGAGCATCCGGCATCGCCGCCGGCTCGGCCGCGCTCGCGTCGGGCGCCACCCAGGCGTCGTCCGGGGCGACCCAGCTCGTCGCCGGCGTGGACCAGCTCGCCACCGGCGCCTCGTCGCTCTCCGACGGCCTGAAGACGGCCGTCTCATCGATCCCCACCTACAGCGACACGCAGGCGGCGACCCTCGCCGACGTCGTCGCGAACCCGGTGACCGCCAGCGGGGTCTCCACGAACCTGTTCGGCGGCTCCGCCATCCCGCTGCTGTCGACCCTCGTGCTCTGGTTCGGATCGCTGGCGACCTTCGTGGTGCTGCAGGCGGTCTCGCGTCGTGCGCTCGCGAGCCGTCTGCCCTCGGTCGTGCTGGCGCTGCGCTCCTTCGCCCCCGCCGCCGTCATCGGTGCCCTGCAGGGCGTGCTCGTCGCCATCGTCGTGCAGATCGCGGCGAACTACGACACCGGATCGTGGCTCGCGTACGCCGGGCTGAGCGTCGTCGCCGGCATCGCGTTCGCCGCGGTCAACCAGGCGCTCGTCGCGCTCTTCCGCGGCACCGGCCGCCTCATCGCCGCGATCGCCGGAACACTCGCCATCGCCACGTCGGTCGTCTCGACGACGCCGTCGGGGCTGACCTGGCTCGCCGGTCTCATGCCGACCGCGCCGGCCTACAACGCCGCCCTCGGGGTGCTCGCGAGTGCCGGTGGCGTCGGATCCGCCGTCGTCGGCATGGTCGTATGGACGGTGCTGGGTCTGCTCGCCACCACCTTCGCGGTGTGGCGCCACCGCACGTCCTCGGTGCGGGCGGTGGTCGCCGGCACGACGGCCTGACCCGCGTCCGCGCGACATGACGAGGGGGTGGATGCCGCGGCATCCACCCCCTCGTCGTGTGCCGGTCGGCTCAGCTGCCGCCGGTGGTGAGCCCGCTGTAGGCGTGCAGACCCTTGAAGAACATGTTGACGATCGTGAAGTTGAACATCACCGCGGCGAAGCCGACGATCGACAGCCACGCCGACCGCGTGCCGCGCCAACCGCGCGTCGCACGCGCGTGGATGTAGCCCGCGTACAGGACCCAGATGACGAAGGTCCAGACTTCCTTCGTGTCGAAGCCCCAGTAGCGTCCCCAGGCGTCGTTCGCCCAGATGGAGCCTGCGATGAGGGTGAACGTCCAGAAGATGAAGCCGATGATCGCGAATCGGTAGGCGAGGGACTCGAGGTTCTCGGCCGACGGCAGCAGCCGCAGGAATCCGGGACCGGTCTTCGCACCGGCGGTGCCCGCCTCGGCGGCGGCGAGCGCGCGGCGCTCGCGGCGGATCTGCATGAGCTGCAGCACCGAGAGCGCGAACGCGAGGGCGAACAGCGCCGTTGCGAGAGAGGCGACGAACACGTGCACCACGAGCCACACGCTCTTCAGCGGATCGGCGAGGGGCGTGATCTCGCGGTAGAACGCGACTGCAGAGCCACCCATGAGCAGCACGATGAGGCCCGTGATGAAGGAGCCGAGGAAGCGAAGGTCGTAACGGAACAGCACCGCGAGGTACACCGCGACGATCAGCAGGGTTCCGGTGAGGGCGAACTCGTACATGTTCGACCAGGGCACCCGGCCCGAGGCGATTCCGCGCGTGACGTCGGCCGCGAGGTGGAAGAGGAAGCCGAGCCAGGTCAGCGTCGTGCCGATGCGCGCCCACACGGGGCGGTCGCGACGCGATCCGCGGGCCGTCAGTGCCTCGGCGGCGCGCTCCTGTCGCGCACGCACCTGATCGATGGTCTCGACCGAGCCGCGGGAAGAGGCCGACGACGAGGCCGTCGCCGCCCCTACGCCGACGAGCTCGCGCACATCCTCGGTGGCGGCATCCTTCGCGTCGATGGCGGCCACCGAGCGTCGGGAGAGGTCGATCGTGTAGGCGATGAACGCGAGCGCGTAGATGGCGATCGCCGTCCACACGAGCATGACCGAGGCGGAGTCGAGCGAGAAACCGGTGGAGGGCATGGCGGTGATTCTACGCGCGGCCGTTGTGGGCTTCGCCGGGAGTCGCGTCGTCGCCCGCGGGGGCATCGGAGGCGTCCGTCGACGCCTGCGGCGCCGTCTTCGCCGCCTTTGCGACCGACTTCGCGTGGCGCTCGGCGAGCTGGGTCACCGCGACGGCGATCGCCGGGTCCTCGCCGCGCGCGAGCCCCGCGTACTCCAGGCGCAGCGCGCCGTCCTTCGGAGTGACCCGCACCCACATGCGGCGGCGCGGAACGAACAGCGCGGCCAGAAGCCCGGCCACGGCGAGCCCGGCGAACACCAGCACCCACACCGACGAGGCGTCGTGGTGGATCGACAGCGACACGAAGCGCTTCACCGACGCGGAGTAGTCGGTGCCGACCGCCTGCATCGTCTTCGAGGCGTCCAGGCTCCCGGTCACCAGGGTGGATGCCGACGGGTCGGCCTCGTTCACGAAGGTCACCGTGCCCCAGTCGTTCGGGAGCTTCGCGGTCTGCCCCGGCATGAGCTCGAGCGAGTTCACCCCGGTGGTGCCGCCGGTGAGCTGGGTCATGCCGGTCGGGTCGAGGGTGTACACCGAACGCGGGGTTCCGTCGTTGATGCCGAGGTCGCCGGCGTAGACGTTGAGGGTCAGCACCGGGTAGATCAGGTCGGGGTAGACCGAGCTGAACGCTCCCGTGGTCAGCGGCTGCATCGTCGGGTAGAAGAATCCGACGAGACCGAGCTGCTGCGGCAGCCCGTCGGGGATCTTCACGACGCCCAGCGAGGTCATGTTGTTGTCCTGCGGCAGGAACGGCACCGACTCGTTGTAGATCACCTTGCCGGCGGAGTCGCGCACGATGATCGTCGGCGCGTACCCGTTGCCCATCAGATAGACCCGGTCCCCGGCGACCTCGAGCGGATGGTTCACCCGCACCTCGTCCTGCTGGGCGGACCCGCCCTCGGTCTTGGTGGTCAGGTGGGCGACGAAGTCGCCGGCCTGGCCCGCGCCCGTGTCGCTGGCGGGCGTATAGGTCACGTCGAACTTGTCGAGGGTGAGCGAGAACGGGTCGAGCGCGTTGCCGTCGACGAAGCGTCCCGGATTGAACGACGAGTAGTCCTGCAGCTGGTTGACGAAGGTCGTGCCCTGCACGATGACCCGCTGCCCGGTGTAGGTGAACGCCCCGCCGACGCCGACCGCGATCAGCACTCCCACCAACGCGATGTGGAAGAGGAGGTTGCCCGTCTCGCGCAGATAGCCGCGCTCGGCCGACACGGAGTACGAGCCGCGGCCGTCGTAGCGGTGCACCCGGTAGCGGGCGCCACGCAGCATCCGCTCTGCGGCGTCGATCGCGTCCGCCGCGGCGGTCGTCGCATCGACGCCGTCGGCGAGCGTGAGGGTGGCGGCGCGGTGGTCGTCGAGGCGGGAGAGCCGAGCCGGCGTGCGCGGGGGGAGCGCCCGCATGGCCTTCCAGTGGTGCTTCAGACGCGGGATCACGCAGCCGATCAGCGAGATGAACAGCAGCAGGTAGATCGCCGAGAACCACGCCGACGAGTAGACGTCGAACAGCTGCAGCTTGTCGAGGATCGGGAACAGATCGGGGTGGTCGGTCTGGTACTGCGTGACGCCGTTCGGGTCCGCCGTGCGCTGCGGCACGATCGATCCGGGCACCGCGGCGATCGCCAGCAGCAGCAGCAGGATCAGGGCCGTGCGCATGCTCGTGAGCTGACGCCACGCCCACCGCGCCCAGCCGAGCGGACCGAGTCGCGGCGAAGTGACGGCGGATGCGGCATCCTTCTCGTCGACGGAGCCGACGGCATCGGCCTCGTCGGCGCCGTCGATGTGGTCGGACGGACGCAACGGGTCGGCGTCGCGACCGGACTCAGAGCGGGAGCGGGACACTCGAGAACACCCCCTGGAGGTGGGACATGAGGTCGGTCC
This sequence comes from Microbacterium sp. 71-23, assembly GCF_001897265.1. Taxonomy (NCBI): domain Bacteria; kingdom Bacillati; phylum Actinomycetota; class Actinomycetes; order Micrococcales; family Microbacteriaceae; genus Microbacterium; species Microbacterium sp. 71-23. The sequence goes on along the minus strand of NZ_MKSL01000012.1, from coordinate 160,821 downwards.
ACAGACCCGTGACCATGGCGAGGCCGACGAGGATGAGGAGCACGCCTCCGATGATGTTGACGACGCGGATGTGGCGGCGGATGAACGCGACGGCGCCGGCCGCCCAGCCGAAGCCGAGGGCGATGAGCAGGAACGGGATGCCGAGCCCGAGCGAGTAGGCGAGGCCGAGCACGGCCCCCCGCCCCGCGGAGGCCTGCGTGAACGACATGCCGAGGATGATCGCGAGGGTCGGGCCGATGCAGGGCGCCCAGCCGATGCCGAGGGCCAGCCCCAGCAGCGGCGCCCCGATGAGGCCGAGGTTGCCGCGCACCACCGGCTTCAACGTGCGCTGCGCGAACCCGAACATCCCGATGAACACGAGGCCGAGCAGGATGATCGCGACTCCCAGCACCCGCGTGATGATCGCGTTGTACGAGATGAGGAACGCGCCGAACGTGCCGCCGAGGACGTTCATCGCCATGAAGATCACGGTGAACCCGGCGATGAAGAGCACGACACCCAGCACGAGGCGTCCGCGCGTGGCCTGCCCGCCACCGCGGCGCGGAGCGACGGCGCCGCCGATGAATCCGAGATAGCCCGGCACCAGCGGCAGCACGCACGGCGAGAGGAAGGAGACGAGCCCTGCCAGCATCGCGATCGGGATCGCGAGCCAGAGGGCGCCGCCGGCGACGATGTCGCTCATGCGTGCCCCCGGGTCCGGCGGGCGCGGGTCACGACGTCTGCCCCGCCGTGGTGATCAACGAGGTGAGGATCGAGGCGTCCGAGAGCTGACTCACGATGCGCGAGGACACGCGACCCTGCTTGTCGAGAACGACCGTGACCGGCACGGCACTCAGCGGCACGTACTTCGCGAACGACATCTTGATGTCGCCGTTGTTGATCGCGATCACGCTCGGGTAACTCACCCCGTAGGTCTGCGCGAACGAGCGCGACGTCTCGGCCTGGTCGTAGATGTTGACGCCGAGGAACTCGACGTCCTGCCCCTTCACGTCGGTGAACGCCTTCTCGAGCACGGGCGCCTCGGCGCGGCACGGGCCGCACGCGGCGTACCAGAAGTTCACGACGACGACCTTGCCGAGGTACTGGCTGCTCGTGACGTCGGTGCCCTGATCGGTCGTTCCCGAGAAGGTCACCGCGTCGCCGCGCTGGTCGGCGGGGATCTCCTGCACCTGGAAGTCGCCCGAGATGAAGCCCTTGTTGTCGCCGGCGCGGTACTGCGCAGCGAGCGAATCGTTGCTGCAGCCGGCCAGCACGAGGGCTGCGGCCGCGACGACGGCGGCGGCGATGACGCGGATGCCGCGGCGGTTGGGTCTGGTCATCGTCACACTGCTCCCACATCCACGGCGCCCGACAGCGACGCCGGCTCGACGTAATCGATCTCGACCCAGCGCTCGCCCCGTCGCTCGAAGCTGGTCACGCTGGAGAGCCCGCAGCGGCGCGACCGGGGGTCGTGCCGGAACGGGAGGCCCGCGACGGCGAGGTGCGTCACCCAGATCGGAAGCTGGTGCGAGACGACGACCACGTCGCCGGCGGCGGTCAGGTTCCACGCCTCGGTCATCGCGTCATCCATGCGCGCGGCGACCTGGGCGTAGGGCTCGCCCCAGCTCGGCACCGAGGGTCGCAGGAGATGGCGCCAGTTCAGCGGGTTGCGCAGGGCGCGCGACATCCGCCGGCCCTCGAACACGTTCGTCGGCTCGATCACGCGCTCATCGACGCGCGGCTCGATGCCGAACAGCTCGGTGAACGGCTCGGCCGACTCCCGGGTGCGCTGCAGCGGCGAGCACACGAGCGCCCCGACCGGGCGCCCCAGCCCGTGCACGTATTCGGCGGCGCGGCGGGCCATGACCCGACCGTCGACGCTCAGCCGGAAATTCGGCAGACGTCCGTACAGGACGTGATCGGGGTTATGGACCTCACCGTGGCGCACGAGATGCAGTCGGTCGGCGGACACCCGCACAGTTTACGGGCGCTGCTTCTGTGTCTGGCCTGAGCGGCGGGCGCTCAGGCCTCGTCGACCGACCCGCGTCGGGTGCGCAGCAGCTGGCGCACCCGCACCCACCCGAACCAGGCGACCCCGATCACGACGGCGGCGATCACGACGTACTGCAGGATGTCGGCGTACTGCTCGATGACCGGCCACGACTCGCCGAGGAAGAATCCGGCGAGAACGAACGCGGTGTTCCAGATCGCGCTGCCCGCGGTCGTGAGCAGCGTGAACCGCCACAACGGCATGCGGGTGACACCGGCCGGGATGGAGATGAGGCTGCGGAAGATCGGGATCATCCGCCCGAAGAACACCGCCTTCGCCCCGTGGCGGCCGAACCACTCCACGGTGCGGTCGACGTCCTCGACGTGCAGCAGCGGCACCTTCGCCGCGACGCGGCGGAGCCGATCCAGCCCGAGCCATGCTCCGATGCCGTAGAGGATGAGCGCACCGACGACCGAACCGAGCGTCGTCCAGACGAGCGCCTCGACGAGCGTGAACATGCCGCGGTTGGCGGCGAACCCCGCGAGCGGAAGGATCGCCTCGCTCGGCAGCGGCGGGAAGAGGTTCTCGAGCGCGATCGCGATGCCCGCACCGACCGGGCCGATGACGTCCATGAGTGAGACGACCCACTCGACGAGGGCGCCGAGCCACGAGTCATCCGGTTCATCGGATGCCGCGGCCCGCAGTGTCGCGGCGGGACGGAAGGGGGGAGCGGCCAGGGCGGCGTCGGTCATCGGACATCCTCGGGGTCGGCAGTGTCGGCCATGCGGAACGGTGATCGGCGCGCCGCGAGGCGCACTCGTCCGACCCTATGAAGCCGACATCCCAAAGGGCTGGGAGCCCCTGCGGCGCGGTCAGCGCAGGTTCGCCGACCCGAACACGATCGCCGCGCCGCCACACCACGCGAGCGCCATCAGCACGAGCGCGACGAGCGGAACCCAGAACGCCAGCCGCCGCCGCACGAGCAGCACGATCGCGACCACGCCCGCCACGACCAGCACGGCCCACGGTGCGATCATCGCGACGAAGAAACCGACGGTGCCGAGGCCGTCATTGCAGGTGTCGCTCGAGCACGCGTCGAACGCGAACACGAGGAACACCGCCATGTATGAGGCGATGAGCGCCGGCACGATCAGCAAGACCAGCAGCACGATCGTCAGCACCAGGTCCCAGGTGCGGCGCACCCCCGGCGCGGTCACCGCGACCGGGGCGGGCGGCAGCGGCGACCCGACGGGCGGTTGCGGAGGCCCCGCGGGCGGCACCGGCGGCTGGCTCATGCCGTCATGCTAGAGGCGGGCCGCACGTAGACTGAAGGTTTGTGAGCGAACGCGTCCTCGTCAAGCAGCTGAAGTCCCTCCCCGAAGGACCGGTCCGGGTGTCCGGCTGGGTCGAGACGGTGCGCGATCAGAAGAAGGTGCAGTTCGTCATCCTGCGCGATGAGACCGGCGCCGTGCAGCTGGTGAACCCCGCAACCCGCGAGGTGACCGACGATGCGGATGCCGCGGCATCCGTCGCCCTCGCCCTCACCGAGGAGATCTCGGCGCTCGCGAGCGGCACGTTCCTCACGGTCACGGGAGAGCTGAAGCACGACGAGCGGGTGAAGCTCGGCGGCGTCGAGATCAAGATCGCGACGCTCGAGGTCGCGGCGGCGGCCAACCCCGAGACCCCGATCGCCGCCGACAGCGGCCTCGACAAGCGCATGGACTGGCGCTTCCTCGACCTGCGCCAGGCCCGCAACAACCTCATCTTCCGCGTGCAGACGACCTTCGAGCATGCACTGCGCACCTACTGGGTGGAGCGCGACTACATCGAGATCCACTCCCCCAAGCTCATGGCGAGCCCGTCGGAGTCGAACGCGGAGCTCTTCTCCCTCGACTACTTCGAGGACAAGACCGCCTACCTCGCCCAGAGCCCGCAGTTCTTCAAGCAGATGGCGCAGTCGGCCGGCTTCGGCAAGATCTTCGAGATCGCGCCGGCATTCCGCGCCGACCCCAGCTTCACCAGCCGCCACGCCACCGAGTTCACCTCGGTCGACGCGGAGATCAGCTGGATCGACTCCCACGAGGACGTCGCCCACATGCAGGAGGAGCTGCTGCAGACCGCGTTCCAGGCGGTCAAGGACACGCACGGCGCCGAGATCGAAGAGCTGTTCGGCATCGAGGTGCAGGTGCCCGCGGTGCCGTTCCCGCGCATCCCCCTCGCCGAGGCCCGCCAGATCGTCGCCGACCGGGGCTACGAGATCCCCCGCACCGACGGCGACCTCGACCCCGAGGGCGAGCGCCAGATCTCCGCCTACGTGCAGGAGACCTACGGCCACCAGTTCGTCTTCATCACCGACTACCACCCCGAGATCCGTGCGTTCTACCACATGCGCGACGCCGAAACGGGACTCACCAAGTCGTACGACCTGCTGTTCAAGGGCGTCGAGATCACGACCGGCGCGCAGCGCGAGCACCGCGTCGACGTGCTCATCGAGCAGGCGAAGGAGAAGGGGCTCGACCCCGCCCACCTCGACTTCTACCTCGACTTCTTCCGCTACGGCGCCCCGCCGCACGGCGGCTTCGGCATGGGCCTCGCCCGCGTGCTCATGCTGCTGCTGGGCGAGGCGTCGATCCGCGAGGTCACCTACCTCTTCCGCGGTCCCACGCGCCTCGCGCCGTGATCACGGCGCGGTGAGCGCCGACACCGGATGCCGCGGCATCCGGTGTCACCGACCCGTCACCTGACGGACACCTGACGCTCTCACCGGCGCCACTCGCCGCACGTACGTTCCTCTCGTCCCGGTGCGGGGTTCCCGAACCCCCGCCACACCATCCGAGAGGAACTGACATGACCCACACGCGCGCACTCCTGCGCCGTGCCGGCGCCGGCATCGCCGTCGCCGCAGCCGCTTCCGTCGTGCTCGCCGGCTGCGCCGGCGGCAGCTCGTCGACGAGCTCTTCGGGCGGCGTCGACGCGAAGACGGCGACCAGCATCTCCGACTTCGGTTCGCTCGCCGCCCTCGAGGCCGCAGCCAAGGCCGAGGGCCAGCTCAACGTCATCGCACTCCCCCACGACTGGGCCAACTACGGCGCCGTCATCGACGCGTTCAAGAAGAAGTACCCCGAGATCACCGTCAACGAGGCCTCGCCCGACGCGTCGAGCGCCGAGGAGATCCAGGCCGCGACCTCGAACCAGGGCCTGGACACCGCGCCCGACGTGTTCGACCTCGGCCTCACTGTCACGCTGCAGAACACGGACAAGTTCGCCCCCTACAAGGTGCAGACCTGGGCGGACATCCCCGACACCCTCAAGGAGTCGTCGGGTCTCTACTACGGCGACTACGGCGGGTACATGGCCATCGGCTACGACTCGTCGAAGTACCCCGCCCCGACCTCGCTGAACGACCTGCTCGGCTCGGCGTACAAGGGCGCGGTCGCCCTCAACGGCGACCCGACCCAGGCGGGCGCGGCCTTCGCCGCGGTGGGTCTTGCCACCGTGCAGTCGGGCGGCACGCTGGATGACTACCAGGCGGGCATCGACTTCTTCCAGAAGCTCAACAAGGCCGGCAACCTGCTCAAGGTCGACGTGACCAGCTCCACGGTCGCCAGCGGCGAGACCCCCGTCGTCTTCGACTGGGACTACCTGAACCTCGCCCACAAGAAGGACAACGCGAACTGGAAGGTCGCGATCCTTCCCGGCACCGGCTACGCCGGCTACTACAACCAGGCGATCAACAAGGATGCCCCGCACCCGGCGGCTGCGCGCCTGTGGGAGGAGTTCCTCTACAGCGACGAGGCGCAGAACCTGTGGCTCGCCGGCGGCGCCCGCCCGGCCCGCATGGCGGCCATGACCACGGCCGGCACGATCGACGCGACCCTCGCGGCGGAGCTGCCGACCGCGCCCACCCAGAGCGTCGTGCCGACCGCGGCCCAGAGCACGGCTGCGGGCACCCTGCTCGGCGCCAAGTGGGCGGCGGCCGTTCAGTGACGTCAGTCGCTTCGGCGACACGGACCGCCGGGCCTGGCGCACTCGCGCTGGCCCGGCGGCCCCGTCGGGACTGGGCCTGGATCGGCCTGGTCCCGTTCGCCGCATATGTGCTGATCTTCCTCGCGCTGCCGACGGTGCTCGCCATCGGCTCCGGCTTCTTCACGAAGAAGGGCGCGTTCACCCTCGACAACATCGCCGCACTCGGCGACCCGGTCATCCTCGCGACGTTCTGGAACTCCACGTGGGTCTCGGTGCTCACCGCGCTGGTCGGAGCGATCGTCGGCGCACTCGCCTGCTACGCGATGCTCGGCCTGTCGGAGTCGGGTGTGGTCCGCACCTCCGTGAACGCGGTGTCGGGCACGTTCGCACAGTTCGGCGGCGTCACGCTCGCGTTCGCGATGATCGCGACGATCGGTCTGCAGGGAGTCGTCACGAAGTTCCTCGCGACGACCTTCGGCATCGATCTCTACGCCGGCGGCGCCTGGATCTACGGCCTGCCCGGCCTCATCCCCGCCTACCTCTACTTCCAGATCCCGCTCATGGTCATCACGTTTATGCCCGCCCTGTCGGCACTGCGGCCGCAGTGGGTCGAGGCGAACCTCACCCTCGGGGGCACCCGTGCCGGTTTCTGGCTGCACGTGGGCTTCCCGGTGCTGGCCCCGAGCTTCCTCGCCAGCCTCCTGCTCCTGTTCGCGAACGCGTTCTCGTCGTATGCGACGGCCGCGGCCCTCGCCAGCCAGGGCTCGCAGATCGTGCCGCTGCAGATCCGCGCGGCGCTCACGAGCGAGACCGTGCTCGGCCGCGAGAACCTCGCGGGTGCGCTCGCGCTCGGCATGATCGTCGTCGTGGGCGTCGCGATGGCCGTCTACAACGCGGTGCAGCGGCGGGCAGCGAGGTGGCAGCGATGAAGGGCCTCGCTCCGCACCCCGTCACCCGCTGGGTCATCGGCATCCTCGTGGGGCTGTTCTTCGCCATCCCCATGGTCGCGACTCTGCTCTACACGCTGCGCGACGGCGACGGCTATTCACTCGTGCACTGGGCGACCCTCTTCGATCCCGCGAGCGCATACCTGCTGCGCCCGTTGTGGCTCGCGATCGGCAACTCGCTCATCATCGCGGTCGTCACGGTGGTGATCGTGCTCGTGTTGCTCGCACCCACGATCGTGCTCGTGAACCTGAAGTTCCCCCGCCTGCGCCGGGTGTTCGAGTTCGTCGCGCTGCTGCCGATCTCGATCCCCGCGATCGTGCTCGTGGTGGGGCTCGTGCCGGTCTACCTGCAGATCGGACGCACCATCGGCACGGCCCCGTGGACGCTCGCGTTCGCCTACGGCATCACGGCGCTGCCTTTCGCGTTCCGCTCGATCCAGGCGTCGGTCGACGCGATCGACCTGCGCACCCTGACCGAGGCCGCGCGCACGCTCGGGTCGGGGTGGCTCACCGTGCTCCTTCGCGTGCTCGCGCCGAACCTGCGTCCGGGGCTGCTCGCGGCATCCCTTCTCACCGTCGCCGTCGTGCTGGGCGAGTTCACGATCGCGTCGATCCTGAACCGCCAGGTGCTCCAGACCGCGCTCCTCGTGGTCGGAAAGACCGACGCCTATCTGCCGGCGATCTTCACCCTGCTCTCGCTCGCAGCCGTGTTCGTGCTGCTGCTCGTCATCGGCCGCGTCGGACGCGACCGTTCCGAAAGGACCCGCTCATGACCTCCGATCTGCGAGCACTGCCGCGCACCGGCGACAATCTGCTCCTCGCCGCTCAGGGCGATGGCACCCGCGTCGAGTTCCGCGGCGTCACGAAGGACTACGGCACGACGCGCGTACTGCACGGGGTCGACCTCGACATCGCGCCGGGCGAGTTCGTCTCCCTGCTGGGTCCCTCGGGATGCGGCAAGACGACGGCCCTGCGAGTGCTCGCCGGCCTCGAGCGTGAGACCTCGGGGGCGGTTCTGCTGGGCGAGAAGGATGTCTCGTCGGTGCCGACCAACAAGCGCGACATCGGCATGGTGTTCCAGGCCTACAGTCTCTTCCCGCACCTGCGGGTCGTCGAGAACACGGCCTTCGGCCTGCGCCGCCGCGGCGTGGGCAAGGCCGAGGCGACGCGACGCGCGACCGACGCGCTCGCGCTCGTCGGGCTCGACCACCTCGCCGATCGCTTCCCGCACCAGCTGTCGGGCGGTCAGCAGCAGCGCGTCGCGCTCGCCCGCGCGCTGGTCACCGAGCCGCGCGTGCTCCTGCTTGACGAGCCGCTGTCGGCGCTCGATGCGAAGGTGCGCGTGCAACTGCGCGACGAGATCCGCCGCATCCAGTTGCGCCTGGGCATCACGACGCTGTTCGTGACGCACGATCAGGAGGAGGCGCTCGCCGTCTCCGATCGCATCGCCGTGATGAACGCGGGTCGCATCGAGCAGGTGGGCACGCCTGAGGAGCTCTATCTGCGCCCGGCGAGCGCGTATGTCGCCGGCTTCGTCGGCCTGTCGAGCGCCGTTCCGGGCCGCGCGACCGGCACGAGCGTCGATGTGTGGGGCATCCAGCTTCCGGTACAGGGCGAGCCCGTCGTCGGCGAGGTCGACGTGTTCGTGCGCCCCGAGAACGTGCGGCTCGTCGCCCCCGGCGACCATGCGGTGCCGGCGATCGTGCAGGAGAGCACGTTCCTCGGGAGCTTCCGCCGCACCCTCGTGCGCACCGCCGACGGCTCCCTCGTGCGCCTGCAGCATTCCGCCGGCGACCGCGTGGAGTTCGACGAAGCAGTGCATCTGACGATCGACGCCGTCCCGGTGTCGGTGCGTCCGGCGGCCCCCGACGCGTGAGACGCCGTCCGTCGCCGCGTCGGGTGCACGGCGCGGCGGCGGGCGCGGTACGCGCGGGTCAGACCTCGAAGTCGACCGAGAGCCGGGACGCCACGACGCTGCGGATGTAGCCCGCGGCCTCCTGGTGGGCGGGGTGCGTCTGATACGCCTCGAGTCCGGCGAGATCGTCGACGTCGATGACGACGGCGACATCGGCGTTCACATCGGCGTAGGCCACGTTCGGTCCGGCAGAGATCGCCCGGATCGAGGGAACCACCCCGTCGAGGGCGAGCAGGCGACGCGCGACCTCGGCGGCCTGCTCCGCACGCTCGGCGGGATCTGTCGCCGCGAGCGTCCAGGCGACGACATGCCGCAGGGTCACGAGGCGCTCACCGCGTGGAGCGACTCGGTCACCGCGTCGCGCAGCCGCTCCGGCGCGACCCGCCAATGGGCGTGCACGCGGCCGTCGATCAGCACGACCGGGATCTTCTCCCACCAGAGGTCGAACAGCTCGGGATTCTCGAGAATGGATGCCTCGGCCACCACGACACGGTCGGCGTCGGCGTCAGGCAAGTCGGCGACGACCTGCTCGATGACGCCGCGAGCGACGTCGCAGAGGTGGCATCCGTCTTTGCCGATGAGGGTGATCTCGGTCACGGGGTCATCCTAGGAAGAGGGGCGGACAGTGCCCGGTCACTGCTCCACGGCGAAGCCGGCCGAGACCCACTCGCCCGTGCCGCCCTCGACGTTGGTGGCGTCGTAGCCGCGTGCCTCGAGGGCCTGCACCGCGCGGGCGGATCGGCCGCCGAGCTGGCAGATGACGTTGAACGCACCGTCGGGCAGCGCGTCGAGGTTGTCGCCGAGCGTGGACAGGGGGATGTTCACGGCGCCGGGCACGTGGCCGGCGGTGAACTCGTCGACCTCACGCACGTCGACGAGGGGCACGTCGGACTGCTCGTGGAGCTGCTGCACGGTGATGGACTTCATGCTCTGAAGCGTACTGGGCGCGTGCGCCCGGGAAGACCGCCCGGAGCAAACACGAAGCGCCCATCCTCACGGACAGGCGCTTGTGTCAGTACCGCTGGTGCGGCGGCCGCTCACTTCTTGTTGCGGCGCTGGTGGCGAGTCTTGCGAAGCAGCTTGCGGTGCTTCTTCTTCGCCATGCGCTTGCGGCGCTTCTTGATGACAGAACCCACGGAAAACCTCACTGGTCGGCGGTTTGGGTGCGCCCGATGCGCACCCGGGAACGGGCAATCGAAAAAATGCCTCGGATCAGTCTAGCCGACGTCGGCCGCGGGACGCGTCACGACCTCGTCGACGGCGCTCGCGGGCACGCGGAAGCTGCGCCCGAAGCGCACCGCGGGAAGCTCCCCGGAGTGCACGAGGCGATAGACCGTCATCTTCGAGACCCGCATCACGTCGGCGACCTCGGCGACCGTCAAGAACTGCACTTCGGGCAGCCCCGTCATGGTTTTCCCTTCCCCCCAGCAACACGCGTCACACGCGTAACGCACATCGTAGGGGTCGCGCGACTTCCGTGTAAACACGGGAGACGGCGGATCCCCAGCGACTTCATCGACGCATGATGAGCGGCATCCACCTCCGGCGCGCATCATGCCGCCATGTCCGACTCGACGACCCCCGATCAGCCCACCGTGCCGCTGCCCGCGAACCACCACGCCGGCGGTGCCGCCGGCGAGCTCACCCCCTCGTATGCAGCGGATGCCGCGGCATCCGCACCGCCCGCACCGCCCGCGGCGACGGGCGCGGCGACGGGTTCGGCGGCCACGCCGCCACCCGCCCGCAGCCGCCGCGGGTGGATCATCGGAGGCTCGATCGCGGGCGGCCTGATCCTGCTCGCCCTGACCTTCGGCGGCGGCGTCGCGGTCGGATGGGTCGGAGCACACATCCAGGTCGCCGTGTCGAACTCGATGCACACGCGCGGCGGTCAAGGCGGGATGATGCCCGGCCACGGCAACGGCTACGGCAACGGGAGCGGCGGCCAGGGCGGCTACGGCCCGTTCGGCCACCAGCGCGGCAACGGGTCCAACTCGAGCAACGGCAACGGCTCGAGCAACGGCTGAGCCGAGCGGCTCAGCGGCCGGGGAGCTTCTTCAGCGCCGTGGTCACGACGTGACCGACGGATGCCGCGGCGCGCCCCACGACCTCCGCCGCGTGCGCGGCAGGCTCGGGCAGCACGGCGCTCAACGCCTCACCCTCGGGCAGATCGAAGAACGGCAGCAGCCAGTCGTCGACCTCGTCGAGGGGTGACGCCGACAGGCTGTAGTAGCGGTGCTGGCCGTCTTCACGCACCGAGACGAGCTCGGCCTCGCGCAGCACCTTCAGGTGCTTGGACACCGTCGGCTGGCTCACCCCGAGCTCCTGCACGATCAGCGAGACACTCGTTCCGGCCTCGGCGGTGCGCGACCGCTCGAGCAGGAACGAGAGGATGTCGCGCCGGGTCGCGTCCGCGATCACGCCGAAGATGTCCGCCATGTGCCTAGGTTAGCCGGGGCTCGTGGCCGCTACCATGACAGGCGCGGCGACGAGAGGGGCAGCGGTGGCAGGCGAGGTGTCCACACCCGGCCCCGCACGCGCCCTCGGCACCTGGATCGCCCGGTTCGCCCGCGACATCCGCGATCTGTCGACCGCCTCTCCCGCCCGTTTCGCGGTGCTGGTGTTCACCGCCCTGATCCTCGTGTTCACGGGTCTGCTGTCGCTCCCGGCCGCAGCGGCCGACGGACGCGCGACCCCGTTCGTCGACGCGCTGTTCACCGCCGTCTCGACAGTGTGCGTCACGGGGCTCGCCACCGTCGACATGGCCGCGCACTGGTCGGCGTTCGGCCACGTCATCATCTACGTCGGCGTCAACGTCGGCGGGATGGGTGTGCTGACTCTCGCCTCGATCATGGGGCTCGTGATCTCGAAGCGCCTGGGGCTGCGAGCCAAGCTCATCGCCGCGAGCGACACCAATCCGCTCCGGGCTCACGCCGGCCCCGTCAACGAGGGCCAGACCGTGCGGCTGGGCGAGGTGGGCCAGCTGCTGCGCACCGTCGCACTGTCGACGCTGGTGATCGAGGCGGTCATCTCGGTGCTGCTCTATCCGTCGATCCTGCTCGCGGGCATCGACCCGCTCACCGCGTTGTGGCAGGCGCCCTACTACGCGGCCATGTCGTTCACGAACACCGGCTTCACCCCGAACCCGGGCGGACTCGCCCCCTTCGCACACGACTACGTCTTCCTCACGACCCTCATGGTGAGCGTGTTCCTCGGCAGCATCGGCTTCCCCGTGATCTACACGCTCGCCCGGCACCGCTGGCACGTGCGCCGATGGTCGCTCCACGCGAAGCTCACCCTCATCACGACAGTGGTGCTCTTCCTCGCCGGCGCGGTGGTCTTCCTCACGCTCGAGTACGCCAACCCGAAGACGTTCGGCAGCATGGACGCCTTCGACACCACCTTCCAGTCGTTCTTCCTCTCCGCCATGACCCGCTCCGGCGGCTTCTCCGTGGTGAACATCGGGGATCTCAACGGGTCGTCCCTCGTGGTCGGGTCGATGCTGATGTTCGTGGGCGGCGGCTCGGCCTCGACCGCCGGCGGCATCAAGGTCACGACGCTCGCCGTGCTCGCCCTCGCGGTGTGGTCGGAGGCACGCGGACGCCCGTCAGTGAACGCGTTCGGCCGCCGTATCCCGAGCGACGTGCAGCGGGTCGCGCTCTCGGTCGTCGCCTGGGGCGCGACGATCGTCGCCGCCTCGACGATCACGATCGCGCAGATCACGCAGGCCCCGATCGCCGATGTGCTCTTCGACGTGATCTCCGCATTCGGCACCGTGGGGCTCTCGACGGGGCTCACCGCCGAGCTCCCCGACCCGGCCGCCTACGTGATGGCGGTCACGATCTTCATGGGCCGCATTGGTACAGTCACACTGGCCGCGGCCGTGGCGGCGTCGTCGCGCTCGCAGCTCTACACGTTCCCCACCGAGAGGCCGATCGTTGGTTGAAAAGGTGCGCAGCGATGCCCCGGTGCTCGTCATCGGGCTGGGCCGGTTCGGGGCCGCGTGCGCGGGTGAGCTCGACCGTCTCGACCGCGAGGTGCTCGCGATCGACGACAGCGCGGAACTCGTGCAGAAGTGGTCGGACCGGGTCACCCACACCGTGCAGGCCGACGCCCGCAACATCGACGCCCTGCGGCAGATCGGGGCGCAGGACTTCCAGGTGGCCGTCGTCGCCGTCGGTTCTCTCATCGAGGCGTCCGTGCTCATCACCGCGAACCTGGTCGATCTGAAGGTGCCGCAGATCTGGGCGAAGGCGGTGAGCCAGTCCCACGGCAAGATCCTCGCCCGCGTCGGGGCGAACCACGTCATCTACCCCGAGCGAGAGGCCGGCGAGCGCGTCGCGCACCTCGTCAGCGGCCGCATGCTCGACTTCATCCGCTTCGACGACGACTTCGTGCTCGCCAAGCTCTACCCGCCGAAGTTCCTGCGGGGAGTCGCCCTGAGCGCCTCGGGCGTGCGCACGAAGTTCAACGTCACCGTCGTGGGCGTGAAGTCGCCCGGCAAGCCGTTCCGCTACGCCGAGGCCGACACCGTCGTCACCGCGCACGACCTGGTGATCGTGTCGGGCACGAACGGCGACGTCGAGAGGTTCGCGGCGCTCGAGCGTTGACGGATGCCGCGGCATCCGCTCTCTCAGGCGCCGGCGGCGAGCTCCCGGGCACGGGCGAGGGCGGCATCGGTCGCGCGACCGAGCAGCTCGTCGAGATGGGCGTCCTGCAGCACCGCGATCGCCCGCTCGGTCGTGCCCTTCGGGCTCGTCACCTGGCGGCGCAGCTCGGCCGGATCCTCGCCGGTCGCCGCGAGGAGCGCCGCAGCACCGATCACCGTCTGCTCGGCCATGAGCCGCGCATCCGCGGGCGAGAATCCCTTGGCGAGCGCGGCCCTGGTGAGCTCCTCGATGAAGAGGAAGAGGTAGGCGGGCCCTGAGCCCGAGATCGTCGACAGGGCGTCGATCTTGTCCTCGGGCACCTCGACGACGGCCCCGACGGTCTCGAAGAGCCGTCGCACGAGCGCGACGTGCGCGGCATCCGCCGTCGTGCCCGCGGCGAGTCCGGTCACCGCCCGTCCGACGGTCGCCGGGGTGTTCGGCATCGAGCGCAGCACCACGACGCCGTCACCGAGGATGCGCTCGAACGTGGCCACAGTCACGCCCGCCGCGAGGCTCACGACGATCGTGCCGGGGCGCAGCACGGGGGCGACGGCCTCGAGCAGGTCGGGCACCATCGCGGGCTTCACGCCGATCAGCACGATGTCGGCGCCGGCGGCCGCGGTGAGGTTGGCGTCGGGATGCGCCTCGAGGGCGATCGATGCGAGACCCGCGATGCCGTCGAGCGTCGCGGCCTTCGCCGCCGAGCGGTTCGTGACGACGATGCCACGGGAGGATCCGGATGCCGCGACTCCGCGGGCGATCGCACCCCCCATCGAGCCTGCTCCGAGGATGGCGATGGGGGGAAGCTGCGCGTCGACCATGTCGCCATCCTAAAGTTCACGCGGCAGGACCGATGATCGACCTGAAAGTTCATTCACATGGCGGCACGGCGCGACTATCATCGGCAGTGCCGGGGCGGTGCCGCCTCGGCTGAGCCGCGGAGGGACGCCCGATGACCACCCAGCCCGATCTGTTCGACGGAATCGTCGCCCGCACCGTCGCGACCGACCGCCTCGCGGTCAACGTGCTCCTGCGCGAGGACGACGACCCGACCACTCCCGCCGATCGCACCGTCGTGCTGGTGCACGGCAACGTGTCGTCCGCGCTGTTCTGGCAGGAGATCATGCAGGACCTCCCCGGGGACGTGCGGGTGATCGCCGTCGACCTGCGCGGGTTCGGCGGGAGCGAGAGCCTGCCCATCGACGCGACCCGCGGGGTGCGCGATTTCAGCGACGACGTGCATGCGACGCTCGAGGCCCTCGGGGTCGCCGCGCCCCACCTCGTCGGCTGGTCGATGGGAGGCGGCGTCGTGATGCAGTACGCGATCGACCACCCCGTGGCATCCCTCACTCTGCAGGCACCGGTCTCTCCCTACGGCTTCGGCGGCACCCGCCGCGACGGCAGCCGCCTGACCGACGACGACGCCGGCACCGGCGGCGGCGGAGCGAACCCGGACTTCGTGCAGCGCCTCACCGACCACGACACCAGCGCCGACGCCCAGACGTCGCCGCGCAGCGTCTTCCGATCCGGATACGTCGCCCCGGGCTTCGAGAGCGAGCACGAGGACGCCTGGGTCGCCTCGATGCTCACGACCTCCACCGCCACGGGCAACTACCCCGGCGATGCCGTGGCGAGCGAGAACTGGCCCGGATTCGGGGCCGGCCGCATCGGCGTGCTGAACACCATGGCGCCGGGCTACTTCAACACGTCCGGCATCGTCGGTCTCGCCGTCAAGCCCCCGGTGCTGTGGGTGCACGGCGACGCCGACGCCATCGTGTCCGACGCGTCGTTCTTCGACCTCAACCACCTCGGGGCGCTCGGCATCATCCCCGGCTGGCCCGGGGCGGACGCCGCGCCCGCCCAGGAGATGGTCTCCCAGACCCGTGACGTGCTCGAGGCCTACGCCGCCGGCGGCGGCGAGGTCACCGAGCTGCTGCTGCCCGGCGTCGGCCACTCGCCGCACCTCGAGCGCCCCGCCGAGGTGCGGCGCGCACTCCTCAGTCACATCGGCTACGTGGGCCGACCCGTCGACCCGGCGCCGCCCACCGAGACGATCGTGCTGCGCTCGGCCGACTGACCGGGCCCGGGGCGCCCGGAACGGCGAGGGATGCCTCCGGCCCGGGACGGGGCATCCCTAGACTGACGCCATGAGCGCATCCGGCGGCAACAGGGCGGTCATCGCGGCACTTCTCGCGAACCTCGGCATCGCCCTCACCAAGTTCCTCGCGTGGGCCTTCTCGGGGTCGGCGTCGATGCTCGCCGAGGCGATCCACTCGCTCGCCGACTCGGGAAATCAGCTGCTGCTGCTCTTCGGCGGCCGTCAGGCCCGGCGCCGCGCCGACGCTGAGCATCCGTTCGGCTACGGCCGTGAACGGTACGTCTACGCGTTCGTCGTCGCGATCATCCTGTTCTCGATCGGTGGGTTGTTCTCGGTCATCGAGGGCATCGACAAGTTGCAGCATCCGCACGAGCTCGAGAACCTGTGGCTGCCGCTCGTCGTGCTGCTGCTCGCCATCGGTCTGGAGTCCTTCTCGCTGCGCACCGCCATCCGCGAGTCGAACCACCACCGCGCCGCCGGGGAATCGTGGTTCGGGTTCATCCGGCACGCGAAGGCGCCCGAGCTGCCCGTCGTGCTGCTCGAGGATGTCGCAGCCCTCACCGGTCTCGTGTTCGCACTGTTCGGCGTCGGGCTGTCGGGACTCACCGGCAACCCGGTGTTCGACGCCCTCGGCACCCTGTTGATCGGCCTGCTGCTGATCGCGGTCGCGATCGTGCTCGGCATCGAGACGAAGAGCTTGCTGGTCGGCGAGGGCGCGCGCCCCGCCGACCAGCGGGCGATCGAAGCGGCGATCACCGGCGGCGGCGAGATCTCGCACCTCATCCACATCAAGACCCTCTATCTCGGACCCGACGAGCTGCTGGTTGCGGCGAAACTCGGCTTCGCCGCCGACCTGCCGCTCGCCCGCGTCGCCAGCGACATCGACGCGATCGAGGCGCGCATCCGCGCCGCCGTGCCGATCGCGCGGGTCATCTACCTCGAGCCCGACCTCTACCGGGCGCACGGCGAGCCCGAGGCATCCGCTCGACGGCAGATCACCCCGCCACCGCCGACCGCCGAGGTCATCGTCGCCTCGTCCGACTGACCGCTCTCGCCCACCGCGGGCCGGAGCGGCAGACTGGGGACATGGAGTACTGCCTGTTCACCGAGCCCCAGCAGGGGGCGTCGTACGCCGACCAGCTCGAATTCGCCCAGGCCGGTGAGCGGCTCGGGTTCGACGGGTTCTTCCGCTCGGACCACTACCTGCGCATGGGCGAGGGCGACCCGCTGCCCGGTCCGACCGACGCGTGGACGACCCTCGCCGGCCTCGCCCGCGAGACCTCGCGCATCCGGCTCGGCACCCTGGTCTCCTCGGTGACCTACCGGGTTCCCGCGATCCTCGCCATGCAGGTCGCGCAGGTCGACGCGATGAGCGGCGGCCGGGTCGAGCTCGGGCTCGGCACGGGCTGGTTCGAGGCCGAGCACACCGCCTACGGCATCCCGTTCCCGCCCCGCCGCTTCGACCTGCTCGAGGAGCAGCTCGCCGTGATCACCGGGCTGTGGGAGGCATCCGGATCATTCTCGTTCGACGGCGCCCACTACCGCCTCGAGGACGCGCCCGCCCTGCCGAAGCCCGTGCAAGGCCGAGTGCCGGTGATCGTCGGCGGCGGCGGA
Source organism: Microbacterium sp. 71-23 (assembly GCF_001897265.1). Classification (NCBI taxonomy): domain Bacteria; kingdom Bacillati; phylum Actinomycetota; class Actinomycetes; order Micrococcales; family Microbacteriaceae; genus Microbacterium; species Microbacterium sp. 71-23. The sequence continues at coordinate 143,666 of NZ_MKSL01000012.1, read as the reverse complement.
CCTCAGCGCACCCCCGCGATCGCGGCGCGGTTCGCGACCGAGTTCAACATCGGGTTCCAGCCCGAGCACGTCATCGCCGAGAAGTTCGCGGGCGTGCGCGGCGCGTGCGCCGAGATCGGCCGCGACCCGAGCACGCTCAAGCTGTCGGTGGCACTCCCGACACTCGCCGCCCCCACCGAGGCGCAGCTCGAGCGCCGTGCGGCGGCCATCGGCCGCGACCTCGACAGCGTGCGCGGCGACACCAACATCGTCGGCGGGCTGGATGAGATCGTGGCGAAGGTCGAGCGCCTGCAGGCCCTCGGCGCCACGCGCGTGTATTTCCAGCTCATGGACCTGCGCGACATCGAGCAGGTCGAGTACCTCGGCTCGACGGTGCTCCCCCGCCTGCCCCGCTGAGGCTCTCGTCGCGGCGGCGGGCGCTGCGGCCCGGCGTCCGGGCGGCGCGCCCGCCGCCCGGACGCCGGGCCGCGCAACGTCGGAGCCCTTTCCCGACACGCCGTGTCAGAGGGCGTCGGGTCGGCGCGCCTCGAAGAAGCTCCGAAGCTGCGCCTGCGCCTCGGCGGCGAGCACCCCGCCCACGACCTCTGCGCGGTAGGGCAGACGGCGGTCGCGCACCACGTCGTACATCGACCCCGCTGCACCCGCCTTGTCGTCCCACGCGCCGAACACGACCCGCGACACACGCGCTTGCAGCAGCGCCCCCGCGCACATCAGGCAGGGCTCCAGGGTGACGACGAGCGTGCACCCCTCGAGGTTCCACGACCCGATGGATGCCGCGGCCTGCCGCAGGGCGACGACCTCGGCGTGCGCCGTGGGATCCCCCGTCGCCTCGCGCAGATTGCGCCCTTCGCCGATCGGGGTGCCCGCGGCATCCACCACGACCGCACCCACGGGAACATCGCCCTCCGTGCCCGCCACCTCGGCGAGCGCAAGCGCCCGGCGCATGGCTGCGAGGTCGGCGGGGGTCGTCACGGTGACAGCGTAGGCGGTGCTCTAGCCTGTGATCATGCGCTTGCACGTCGCCGACCACCCGCTCGTCACCCACAAGCTCACGGTTCTGCGCGACCAGCGCACGCCGTCGCCGATCTTCCGCCAGCTCACCTCCGAGCTCGTGACGCTGCTCGCCTACGAGGCGACCCGCAACGTGCGGGTGAAGGACATCGAGATCTCCACGCCCGTGACCACCACGACCGGCGTCGCGATCAGCGACCCGCGGCCGCTCGTGGTGCCGATCCTGCGCGCCGGTCTCGGCATGCTCGAGGGCATGGTGACGCTGCTGCCGACCGCCGAGGTGGGATTCCTCGGAATGGTGCGCAACGAGGAGACGCTGGAGCCATCGACGTACGCCGAGCGCCTCCCCGACGATCTGAGCGACCGTCAGTGCTTCGTGCTCGACCCGATGCTCGCCACCGGCGGGTCACTGGGCGCCGCGATCGAGTTCCTCTTCACGCGGGGCGCACAGGATGTCACGGCGATCTGCCTGCTCGGCGCCCCGGAAGGCGTCGCGGCGATCGAGAAGCAGGTCGCGGGACGCGACGTGACCCTGGTGCTGGGCGCGCTCGATGAGCGGCTCAACGAGCACGGCTACATCGTGCCCGGGCTCGGAGACGCGGGCGACCGCCTCTACGGCACCGTCTGACCGCGGTCGCTCGGGCCGGCGGCGACCCCCATGTGTGGGCCCGGCACGCGCGGCCTCCGTCGCCCCGCGATGCGTCGACGGACCGCGCTCACAGCCAGTGCTTGCGCTTGAAGATGAAGTAGAGCGTCGTGGGGAATGCGAGCATCACGCCGATCGCCAGCGGGTAGCCGTACTGCCAGTGCAGCTCGGGCATGTCCTCGAAGTTCATGCCGTAGATCGTTCCGATGAGTGTCGGCGCGAAGATGATCGCCGCCCAGGATGAGATCTTCTTGATCTCGTCGTTCTGAGCCAGATTCGCCTCGGTCTGTCGCCGCGCGACGAGCGCGGAGTGCACCGTGAGCGCCTTGTCGAGCAGCGTACGGTAGCCGTCGACCTGGGCGTCGATCTTCTCGACGTGGTCGAGCACGTCGCGCAGGCTGCGGCGCAGCTCGAGGTCGACGTCGTACTTCTCGAAACCGCGCTGGAGCTTGTCGATCATGGCGGCGAGGGGGTGCACGGCCCGACCGATGCTGAGCACCTCGCCGTACAGCTCGTAGATACGTCGCGACAGGGCGTCGTCGTCGCTGTCACCGAAGAGCTGATCCTCGATCTCGTCGAGATCGTTCTCGATTCCGGCGACGACGGGCTCGTACTCGTCGACCACCCGGTCGAGGATCGCGTAGAGGATCGCCTCCGGACCCAGCGCGAGCAGGTCGGGCTGGTGCTCGAGTCGCGAGCGCACCGCCGCGAGGTTCGGTGATTCCGCGTGACGGATCGTGATGACGAAGTCGGGGCCGACGAACACGTGCACCTCGCCGAGCTCGACCTCCTCGCGCTCGTCGTCGTAACGGGCGGGTCGCAGCACGACGAACAGGACGTCGCCGTAGCGTTCGATCTTCGAGCGCTGGTGCCCGGTGAGTGCGTCCTCAACGGCGAGCGGGTGCAGGTCGAACTCGGCGGCGACCGAGGCGACCTCTTCGGCGCTCGGACGGTAGAGCCCGATCCAGGCGAGCCCTCCGCGATCGTCGTGCAGCCGGTAGGTCTCATCGAGCGTGCCGGGTGTCTCGGCGCGGCGACCGTCGACGTAGATGGCGTTGTCGACCAAGGGCATGGGCGGGCTCCTCTCTCGGGGCGGTCGCGCCGCTCCGACTCGGGACAGCGGGTGGAGCGCGGCGAAGCCGCTCGATGGTAGCCGACCGACATGACCTGTTCGGGGCATCCTGACGAGATCCTCACGGCGGCACGTCGCTCGGCGTCGCGGCACCTGCCGGTGGGCGTGCGCGAGGGGTGCCGCGACGCGGCCGGCGTCGTCGAGCGCGCCGCGGGCCTGGGGTCAGGCGACGCCGACGAGCCGAGCGAACGCGCTCAGGCGCGCGACGCCGGCCGGGGTGTACGGCAGGTCGTCGAGCAGAGCGGGCGAATAGATCACGTAGGCGGCGACCTTCGCCCGCGAGACCGCGACGTTGAGCCGGTTCTGCAGCAGCAGGAACTCGAGTCCGCGCGGCGCCGCCCGCCCGGACGACGCGGCGAGGCTCACGATCGCGACCGCCGCCTCCTGCCCCTGAAAGCGGTCCACCGTGCCCACCCGCACGTCGGCGAGACCGGCGCCGGCGAGCGCCTCCTCGACGAGCACCTGCTGCGCGTTGTACGGGGTGACCACGATCAGATCGGATGCCGCGAGCGCCCGTCCGCCCGCGGCATCGGGATCGCCCGGGTCGGTGTACGTGCGACCCACCAGGTCGCGGGCGAGTCGCACGACCTCGGCGGCCTCTTCGGGCGACTGCACGGCATTGCCCTCGTGGGCGAGGGGCAGCGGATGCAGGCCCGGCTCGATGCCGGCGAGCGAGCGGAGCCCGGCGTCGGGGGCGGAGGCGAGCGCACCGTCGTAGGACAGGGTCGAGACCGGGGCGGCGACACGCGGATGCATGCGCCAGGTGCGCGAGAGGAAGTAGCCGTGGGTCGGCGGGAGCACCGCGGCATCCGCCATCACCCACCCGAGCGCGGACGTGTCGACCGGCTCGGGATGCGTTCCCTGACTGACCTGCGGCAGCTGCTGCGGGTCGCCGAGCAGCAGCAGGCGCGGGGCGGCGAGCGAGACGGCGATGGTCGAGGCGAGGGAGAACTGCCCCGCCTCGTCGATCACGAGCAGGTCGAGCCCGCCGCGCGCAACGCGGTTGGTGTTCGCGAAGTCCCAGGCGGTGCCGCCGACGACGAACCCGCCCGGCTGGTCGGCGATGAACCCGGCCATCCCGTTCTTGCGGATCGCCGTGAACGCGTGACCGGTCGATGCCGGATCCTTCGGCGCCTTCGCCACCTGCACGGCGGGCACCCCGGCGGCGATGACCCCTTCGAGCATGTGCTCGACGACGGCATGGGACTGCGCGACCACACCGACCCGGAACCCGCGGTCGCGCACGAGGCTCGCGATCACCCGGGCACCGACGTAGGTCTTGCCGGTGCCCGGAGGACCCTGCACGGCCAGGTAGCTGCGGTCGAGGTCGGCGACGGATGCCGCGATCGTCGCCGCCAGCTCGCCCGCCGCGCGCCCGTGCGGGCTCGAGGTGAGCTGACGCCCGCGCAGACGCGGCGGACGGCGGCGCAGCAGATCGGTCGCGGGGTCGTCGGGGAACCCGGGGGCGGCGTCGAGCAGCCCCTCGGCCCATGCGTCGATCGCGGTCTGCTGCCCGGCGGCCTGCGGGGGCCGCGGCGGAGTCAGTGCGATCGGCAGCGTGTCCCACGTCTCGCCGTCGACGGCGAACTCGGCGATCACCGCGCCGTCGTCGAGCACCTCGAGCACCTGAACGGTGCGGCCGGCGTGGATCCACCGCGGCGACGGCTGGGCGATCGGGTAGGGCGCAGGCATGGGGTAGAGCGCGAACGGATCGGAGCCCTCGCTCAGCCGGGTGCCGGGCGCGACGTCGCCGTGCAGCTCGATGATGCGACGGTCGACCCGCTGCCCGTCGCCGCGGTGCCAGTCGGTCACGACCCGACTGCGGGCCGCGTCGACGACCACCACGTCACGGGTCTGCTCCCAGAGCGACACCGGCTCGCGCAGCCGCAGGAAGTGACCCGCCCAGAACGTCTTCGCCTCGCGCGGGTAGTAGTCGATGGCGGCCGCGGCGAGCGCCAGCGCACGCACGTCGGGGTCGTCGGGCGACGTGAGGGCCGTGGCATCCGTCGCCCGTCGGCTGAGGGCGACCGATGTCGGCGACGGCTCGTAGGGCGTCTCCTCGGGGGTGACATCGCGGGCGGGATAGAGCCCGGCGTCGCGCGCGCGGGCGACCAGCCAGTCGCGCAGCCGCAGAGTGGAGACGCAGTCGTCGCGGTTGTACTCGGCCAGGTCGTCGAGGATCGCCGCCGCGGCCGCGTCGTCGCCGTCGTCTGCGGCCGCCCGCGCCTCGACGTAGCGCACGATCGAGTCGTCGCCGCGCTGCACGTCGCTCGTGCGCAGGTCGTCGCCCATGTAGAGCGGCTCGAGCTTCTTGATCGAGTAGGAGCGGGACCCCACCCGCAGCGCCCGCCGCACGATCGGGTAGAGATCGACGAACACACCCTCGCGCAGCAGCCGATCGACCTCGGCCTCGCGGGTGCCGTGCCGCGCGGCCATCTGCAGCAGATGCGTCGGCTCGTACGGCGCGTAGTGGTAGATGTGCAGGCCCGAATGGGTGCGCCGGCGCAGCTCGATCAGATCGACGAACTGCTCGAGCGCGCGCTTCTCGTCGGCGAAGGTGTGCGCCCACAGGGCGCTGTACTGCTCGCGGGTGTCGACCCACCCGAACAGGTAGTCGATGCCCCACACGTTCGCGCCGCCGGTGTGCTCGGTGTAGAGCGGGTCGCCCTCGAAGTCGAAGAACAGGTCGCCGTGATCGGGCCGCGGCAGCGCACCGAGCGCGGCCGCCGACACCACCTCGTACGCAGGCGCGGGCGGGCGGGACGCGGCATCCGTCTGCTGCCGCTCGCTCGCCAGCTGCAGCCGCGCCTGCGTGCGCAGCGATTCCCACACCTCGGCGCCGAGCCCCTCAGGCGGGGCGGATGCCGCGGCCAGCGCGTCGATCGTGTCGACACCCCCCGCGCGCATCCGCTCGCGCTGCACCGGGCGCATGCCGGCGACGAGCAGCAGGTCGCGTTGGCCGACCACCTCAAGGTCGCACGTCGCGCACCGGCCGCACGCCACGACGTGCAGGGCGCCGCGGTCGTCTCCCCAGGCGATCGGCGTGCCGGACGCCCCGGCGGCGAGGTCACGGTCGGCGATCAGGGCGCGCAGGCGCTCCCGCCGCAGCGTGAACACGGGCATCAGGTCGGCGACCCGGTGCACACTCGTCGTGCCGTCGCCGAGCAGCAGCTCGACCTCGTCGGCGCGGGCGATACCCAGCCGGTCGAGCTGGTCGACGTAGGCGGCGAGCTGCATGAGCGCGGTGACACGGGCGTGGCGGGCGAGCTTGGTGTCCTGCACGATCCAGCGTCCGTCGTCGCCGCGCAGCAGGAAGTCGGCGAACCCGACGAACTCGCCGGTCGCGAACGCGGCTTGGTAGACGACGGACGCCGCCGGGTCGCCGAGCGCCCGCACGGTCGCGGTGACCGCGGCATCCATCGCCGTCGCATCGGCCGAGCGCGTCTCGGGGATCTCGACGACGGTTCCCGGATGCGTCTCGCGGTAGCGCTCGAGCACGCGCAGCTCGTGCTGCGTGCCGAGGCGGCCGGCGCGCTCGAGGGTGGGGTCGTCGGGCTCGTCGACCGCGGGCACGCGGCCGAGCTTCGCGTCGATGGCGCGCAGCCAGGCGAATTCGCACTCGGCGGCGGCCTTGAAGTCGCTCGCGCTCCACACGATGCGGGCGGGCTGTGGGCCTGCGGCCTCGATGTAGCGCATGGGACGTCCTCTCCCGCTCGACCCTAACGGCCGCCGCCGACACCGCCGCTGCGCCGCCGTGGCCGCCGTGCCCCGTCGCCGGCGCGCGGGCCGACGGCCCGCAGTGCCAGACTGGACGCGTGACCACCGCCCTGCCGTTCGCGAGCGCCTATCGCCACGGGTTCGCCCGTGTCGCCGCGGTGACCCTTCCGCTCGCGATCGCCGACCCCGCGCGCAACGCCGCGGCGACGATCGCGGAGGCCCGCCGGCTGCACGACGACGCCGTCGCCGTCGCCGTCTTCCCCGAGCTCGGTCTCAGCGGATACGCGATCGACGACCTCGTGCTGCAGGACCCGCTGCTCGACGCCGTGATCGACGCGATCGGCGCGGTGGCCGCGGCATCCGCCGATCTGCTGCCGCTGCTGTTCGTCGGCGCGCCGCTGCGGATCGGGAGCCGCCTCTACAACTGCGCGGTCGCCATCCACCGCGGGCGTGTGCTCGGCGTCGTGCCGAAGACCTCGCTGCCGACCTACCGCGAGTTCTACGAGCGGCGCTGGTACGCCTCCGGAGCCGACGCCGACACGGATGTCGCCGACCTCGGGCCGCTCGGAACGGTGCCGTTCGGCACGCAGCTGCACTTCGCGGCATCCGATGTGCCCGGCCTCGTCGTCCACGCCGAGATCTGCGAGGACCTGTGGGTGCCCGTGCCCCCGTCGTCGACCGCCGCCCTGCAGGGCGCGACCGTGCTGCTGAACCTGTCGGGCAGCCCCATCACCATCGCGCGCGCAGACGACCGCGAGCTGCTCGTGCGCTCGCAGTCGCTCCGCGGCCTGGCGGCGTACGCATATGCCGCCGCCGGCATGGGCGAATCGACCAACGACGTCGCGTGGGACGGGCAGACCCTCATCGCCGAGCTCGGCACCGTGCTGGCGCGCACCGAGCGCTTCCCCGAGGGGGCGCGCGCGAGCATCGTCGACGTCGACCTCGACCGCATCCGCCAGGACCGCCAGCGACAGGGAACGTTCGACGACAACCGCGCCGCACTCGTGCCCGGCGCCCCGGTGGTCGTGCCGTGGCGGCTCGACCCGCCCCTGAGCGATGTGGGCCTGCGACGGGATGTCGCGCGGTTCCCGTTCGTGCCCGCGGATCCGGCCCGTCTCGCGCAGGACTGCTACGAAGCCTTCCACATCCAGGTCGCCGGTCTCGAGCAGCGCCTCGCCGCCATCGGCCACCCGAAGCCGGTGATCGGTGTCTCCGGCGGCCTCGACTCGACGCATGCACTGCTCGTCGTCGCACGGGCCATGGACCGCGCCGGGCGGCCGCGCAGCGACATCCTCGCCTACACGCTGCCGGGGTTCGCGACCAGCGACCACACCCGCTCGAACGCCGTCGCGCTCGCCGAGGCGATCGGTGCGACGGTCGAGACGATCGACATCACCCCGGTCGCCCACGACCTCCTCGGCGCGATCGGGCACCCCTACGCGAGCGGCGAGCCCGTCTACGACGTGACGTTCGAGAACGTGCAGGCGGGCGCCCGCACCGACGTGCTCTTCCGCCTCGCGAACCGTCACGGCGGCATCGTCATCGGCACCTCCGACCTCTCCGAGCTCGGCCTCGGCTGGGCGACGTACGGCGTCGGCGACCAGATGAGCCACTACGCCGTCAACGCGGGCGTGCCGAAGACGCTCATCCAGCACCTCATCCGCTGGGTCATCGCCGAGGGCGAAGGGGTGGATGCCGCGACCGCCGTGGTGCTGCAGTCGGTGCTCGACACCGAGATCAGCCCCGAGCTCGTGCCGGCCGATGCCGACGGCAACGTGCAGTCCACCGAGGACACCATCGGGCCGTATTCCCTGCACGACTTCGCCCTGTTCCACGTGCTGCGCTACGGGCTGCGGCCCTCGAAGATCGCGTTCCTCGCCGAGCGCGCCTGGGCGGATGCCGCAGTCGGCTCCTGGCCCGCCGGGTTCCCCGAGGGCGAGCGGCCGAGCTACGACCGGGCCGAGATCGTCCGGTGGCTGCGCGTGTTCCTGTCGCGCTACTTCGGGTTCGCGCAGTTCAAGCGCACGGCCATCCCCAACGGCCCGAAGGTGTCGCCCGCCGGATCACTGTCGCCGCGCGGCGACTGGCGGGCGCCGAGCGACGGCAACGCCCGCGCCTGGATCGCCGAACTCGATGCCGCCCTCGACACCACCGCCCCGGGAGACAACTAACATGCGCCTGCTGGTCGCCGCCCTGAACTCCGAGCTCGTCGGGTTCCCGCTGGAGCTGCCCGGCTTCTCGCGCCTGGTCACCGGACCCGGCAAGCTCAAGGCCGCGGTCGAGTTGACCCGGGCCCTCGAGCGCGGCGAGGTCGACGAGATCGTCGTCGTCGGCACCGCGGGACAGCTCGACGCCGGCCTCGCCGCCGGTGTGCACGAGATCTCCGCCGCGCTGCAGCACGACGTGACCGACCTCGACGGCATCGTGGGGCAGCACGTCTCGCTTCCGTCGACCGTCGAGACGGGGCATCCGGGTGTCGTCATCGCCACCGGCGACCGGTTCATCGACGACGCCGACGCCGTGGTCGCGATCCGCGAGCTCGGCGCGCAGCTGGTCGACATGGAGACGTTCGCCTACATCTGGGTCGCGCACGAGTACGCGGTGCCGATCCGCGTGTTCAAGGCGATCTCCGACAGCGCGCAGGACGGCGCCACTCAGCTGTGGGACGAGACCGTCGCCCACTGCAGCGCCCAGCTCTACACCCACCTCGCCGGGCTCTACGGGGCCTGAGGGCAGGCCCGGCCGGGCCGTGTGCCGGGGCTTGCGCGGGCCGCGTACCGCCACGGGGTCGCGCGAAGCGGGCTGCGGGGTCGAGGCTCCGGTGCGGGGTCGCGCCGAGCACCGCCGCGGGGTCGCGCCAAGCAGGTGCCGAGCGCAGGAGACCTGGCGGACGCAGGAGGAATCGCGAGGATGCCGCCTGTTCTCGCGCGTTCGCCTGTGTCCACGCGGGCAGGAGCGCACGGCGGGCACCGGCACCGGGCCGTGCCGGGCAGGTACGGAAAACAGGAACACACGCGGACGCAGGACGAATCGCGAGGATGCCGCCTGTTCTCGCGCGTTCGCCTGTTTCCGCGCGATCGGCGGCAGGCCTGCACAGCCGCATGGGCGGCATCGGGCTGCGCGAGCGGCGTGGTCGGCACAGCCGCATGGCCCGCGCGCCGCGCGCCCGCGTCGGGCTGAGCGGCGCTCCGCGGACCCGGCCCCGCCGGCTGATCAGTCCGACTGCCGGATGATGCTGGGCCCCCGGCCGGTCGCCTCGACGACGAGCTGGGCGGGGATCTGCTCCTTCATCGCCTCGACGTGGCTGATGACGCCGACCGTGCGTCCGCCGCTGCGCAGCTCGTCGAGGGTGCGCATCGCGAGGTCGAGGGTCTCGGCGTCGAGCGAGCCGAACCCTTCGTCGATGAAGAGCGTGTCGAGACGGATGCCGCCGGCCCGCGCCGTCACGACCTCGGCGAGCCCGAGCGCGAGGGCGAGCGAGGCCAGAAAGGTCTCCCCACCGGACAGCGAGTGCGCGGGGCGCGCGACCGCGGTGAACGCGTCGACGATCTCGAGCCCGAGACCGCTCTGCGCCCCGCGTGAGGCACGCGCATCGGTGTGCTGCAGGCGGTACCGCCCGCTCGACATCTCGTCGAGCCGTACGTTGGCTGCAGTCACGATCTCCTCGAGCTCGGCGGCGAGTACGTAGGTCTCGAGGGGCATGCGGTAGTCGTTCGGGGCACGACCCGCGAGGGTATCGGCGAGGCGGGCGACAATCTGATGCATCCGCTCGAGCTCGGCGCGGCCCTCGTCGACGGCGGCGGCCCGGTCGCGCAGGTCACTGAGCGCGGCAGCGGCCTGATCGTGCCGGGAGAGGGCGTCGGTCGCGGACCGCACGGCGTCGCGCGCGACCCGCAGTGCCTCCTGCGCGGCCGCGACGTCGACCGGCTCCTCGGGGAGCCCGAGCGCCTCGAGTTCCGCCCGACGCGCGGTGACGGTGGCGACGGATGCCTCGTGCCCCCGCACCCGCGCATCGAGGCAGTCGCGCTGGCCCGCGTCGCGGACCGCCGCACGCACGGCGTCGGCGTCGGCGAACGGGGAGCCGCCGAGCGCGTCGGCGCAGCGCTCGGACGCCTCCCGCGCGGCCGCGTCGGACGAGGTCTGCGCGGCCACCGCTGCGACGACCGCCGCGGCGACGGCGAGCTCGGCCTCATCTGCGGCGACCCGCAGGCTGACGCTCGCGTGACGGCCGCGCGCGGCGTCGACGCGGGCGACGAGGGCGCCACGGCGGGCCGCGAGCCCCGCGAGGACGGCGTCGGCGTCGGCGAGATCCGTCGCCCGCGCGGTGCGCTCAGCCGCCAGGTCGCGTTCGGTGTCGTCGAGGCGGTCGCGTGCGGCCACACCCTCGTCACGACGGACCACTGCGGCCGTCGCCGCCGCGGCGCGGTCGGCGGCGGCGGCGAGGCGCGCACTGAGATCGTCGACCGAGCCGCCTTCGGCGCGCGCGACGGCCGCAGCGAGGGCGGCCCGGGCGTCGCTCGCCGCGGCGCTCGACCGCTGCGCAACGGCCTGCGCTGCGTCGCGCGCGGCGGCGGCGGCATCGATCTGCGACGGCGTGGCGGTCTCGGCGGGCGCGGCAGCGGGGTGGGGGTGAGAGGTCGCTCCGCACACCGCGCACGGCTCGCCGTCGACGAGTCGCTCGGCGAGCTCCCCGGCCGCCCCCGCGATGCGGGTGTCGAGCAGGTGCGACCAGTTCGCCGTCGCCGCGCTCAGCGCGCGGGCGGCCGCCGCCTCGTCCTCGTCGGCGCGCTGCGACGCCGCGGCGAACGTCACCGTCTCGCGGGCGGCATCGAGTCGCCGCTGCAGGTCGGCGACGTCGCGCTCGCGCGCATCGCGTGCGTCGGCGTCGGCCGTGGCCGCCGCGATGCCGGCGCCGAGGATCGCGCGCTCGGCCGGGATCTCACCGGCACGCACGTCGATCGCGGCGATCCGCTCGCGAGCAGCCTCGGCGCGCGCGGCGGCGGACTCGCGGGCGCCGTCGATCTCGGCGAGCTCCGTCTCGCCGGCGAGCGCATCGCGGGCGCGGGCGAGGTCGCCGGTCAGCGCCTCGACACGGGCCGGGGCGTCGGCATCGTCACGGCCCCAGGCCCCCCGCGCGCGCTCGGCGGCGGCACGGGCGAGCTCGGCCGCGCGCAGCGCGCGGGCCCGCGCCTCGACGACTTCGCGCAGCGCCTCGGCGGCGAGCGCCCGCCCCAGCTCGGTGCGCGACGCCTCGATGGCGGGCTCCGCCGCGGCGAGCTCGGCCGTTCGCCGCCGTTGCGCGGCCCGCTCGGTCTGCTGGTCGGTGATCCGGCGCGCGTCGGCGAGGGCATCGGATGCCGCGACCGCCACGGCATCCGCCGTCACCGCCGTCTGCGCGATCGCGGCACGCCGATCCGCCGCGCGGGCGAGGGCACCCTCGAGATCGGAGGCGTCGAGATCGGCTGCCTCTAGGTCGGAGTCAGCAGCGGCAGCGGCAGCGACGGGATCGCCGCCCCACCCCTCGCGCGCGATCAGCTCGGCGGCCTGCCGGCGCACGAGCGCGACGGCGTCGGCACCGCGGTCGAGCGCGTCGCGCGCCGCCTTGCGCCGCTCGTCGACGCGCCGGGTCAGGTCGTCGTAACTGCGGGAGTCGAAGAGGGTGCGCAGCAGCTCCTGCCGCTCGTCGTTGCGGGCGAGCAGGAACCGCTGGAATCGGTTCTGCGCGAGCAGGATCACCTGCAGGAACTGCGCCTGCGTGAGCCCGACCACCTCGGCGAGCATGACCCCCACGTCGCGCGGCCCTGCCGCCACGCCCCGCCATCCGGTACCGTCCCACCGGGCGAGCTCGGCCCGCGCCTTCTCGAGCGTGACGCCCTCACCGCGCTGCTTCGGCCGCTCGTAGTCGGGCGCCCGCACGATGCGCCAGCGCTCGCCCGCCGCCGAGAACTCCAGCGCGACCTCGGTGACATCGTTCGGGCCGCTGTGATCGCTGCGCAGGCGCTTGTCACCCGCCTCGTAACGAGGGACCGCACCGAACAACGCGAAGCAGACGCCGTCGAGGATGCTCGACTTGCCGGCCCCGGTGCGGCCGGTGATGAGGTACAGACCGTCGGCGTCGAACGCGTCGAAGTCGACTCGCTGGCGCTCGCGATACGGTCCGAAGCCCTCGAGCTCGAGGCTGTGGAGCTTCACCGCGCCGCCTCCGTCGCCGACCGCTCCGCCAGCGCGTCGGCGAGGACCGCTCGTTCGTCGTCGCTCAGCCCCTCCCCGACGCGCACGTGCGCGAGGAAGGAGTCGACCAGCTGCACGTCGTCACGGGCGGCACGCACGCGGGCGCCGTAGTCGGTGCGCTCGCCCGAGCGGCCGCCGGCGGGCGTGTGCGCGACGGTCGCGCACCACGGGAATCTCTCGCGCAGCCGTCGCATCGGATCGGGCTGAGGCGCGGCATCCGTGTATTCGGCGCTGACCCAGGCGTCTTCGTCGACGTCGAAGCGCGGATCGGAGAGAAGCTCGTCGAAGGTACCGCGCACGACGGCGAGGCGACGGGGCACCGGAAGATCGAGCCAGGTCACCGCGGCGAGACCCGCCGCGTCGAGGTCGACGAGCCAGGCGCCGCGCGGCTTGTCGCGCTCGCCGAAGCTGTAGTGCAGCGGGGCGCCGCTGTAGCGCACCCGCTCGCTGAGCGTCGCCCGCCCGTGGATGTGCCCCAGGGCGACGTAGTCAGGACCGTCGAAGACCGACAGCGGAACGAGGTCGATGCCGCCCTGGGTGATGTCGCGCTCGACGCCGGGAGTGGCGTCGACGCCGGCCGCGAAGCAGTGCGAGAGCAGGATGCTGCGCCCCCCGCGCTGCGCGAGATCGTCGCGCACGAGCGACATGGCGTGACCGAGCACGTCGTGCTGCGTGCGCGTCGGGATATCCGGCCACAGGTGTCGCACGAGCGAGGGCTCGAGGAACGGGATGCCGTAGACGTGGACGGGCCCCTCGGCATCGTGCACGGTGACGGGCTCGGCGAGACGCGCGGGGTCGGTGAGCACTCGCATGCCCTCGCGCAGCAGCGGCGCCTGGAACCCGAGCCGGGCGGCGGAGTCGTGGTTGCCGCTGGTCACGATCACACTCGCCCCCGCATCGCGCAGGTCGAGCAGCGTCTCGGTGAGAAGGGCGTAGGTCGCGGCGGCCGGGGTCACGGAGTCGAAGACGTCGCCGGCGACGACGACGAGGTCGACGCGATGCTCGCGCACCTGAGCGATCATCGCCCGCAGCACGGTCTCGACCGCGGCGAGAGTGCTCGTGCCGTGGAACGTACGACCGAGGTGCCAGTCGGACGTGTGCAGGATGCGCATGCCCTCCACGCTACGGCGTCGCTCCGACACCGCCGGCGATCCGCTCGCCCTGTGCCGTGCGCGAAGACGGAGACGCCCCGGGCGGTCCCACACACCGTCCGGGGCGACCTGCGACACCGTCCCGACGCCCCCAAAATGCACGCAGGGCATGATGCCTCAGGACGATCGACGACCGAGCGGCTCTTGGGGGCCGAGCCGCCCGATCGCCGACCGCGCCGAGAGACTATGCGTGCGACGGAATCCGGCGCATAGGGGATTCGGCGTATTCAGGCATACTGAAGGAAGGTCGATGGCGACCGCGCCCGACAGCCGTGAGATCCTGCCGAACGCGGCAGGTCGTACTGAGGGCAACCGTCCGCCGACGGACGGAGACGGCAGGGGATATGAGCGCCGCAGGAGACGCGCACGCGCAGATGTGGGCGGTGGTCGACGACGTGCTGCGTGCGGCATTCGCGGGCGACGCGGGGACCCTGCACGACACGCTCCGACGCCAGCGCTCGGATGCGGGATCACCGGCGGATGCCGCCCTGCTGGGCGTCGCCTGCGCCATCGCCGCGGTAGTCGCCTGCCGGTTCCCGGTGGCGATCGACGAGGCCGACGCCGCCTGGGATGCCGCCGCCGATGCTCCGGGCGACGTGCGCCGCCTCGCGGCCGCGGCCCTGCTGATGTGCGATGCGATGGTCGGCACCGATCATGCGGCGCGGCGCGGCATCCGACTGCCTGAGATCGTCGCGACGCTCGCCGCGCCCGGGCGAGGTCATCTTCTCGCCTGCTACCTGCTCGCCGAGGCCGCCATGAGTGCGGGAGCGTTCGCGGCGATCCCGCCGATCCTGCGGGCGACGGGGCTGGCGCCCGGACAGATCTCCGCCACCCCCGACGGCCCCGTCGACGGCGCCGCGCTGACGCTGCAGCTACTGCTGGCCCGCTCGTTCGCGTTCCAGGGGCACACCGACCAGGCCCGCGGCGTGCTCGATGCCATCTCGCACGCCGGCGCCCGTGTGCCCGCGCGAGCCCATGCCGTCGTGGCGGCGATCGCCGCGTTCGCCGCCGCCGGCCGGGCCGACCGGATCGGGTTCGAGCGACTCGCGGGCGGAGTGCTCCGACGTACCCGCGGCGACGTGAACTACCTCTCGGTCGGCGCCTGCTTCTATGTGGCCTGGGGCATGCGCGCCCTCGGACAGCTGCAGCGCGCCGCCGGGGTGCTCGTGGCGATCGCGGGCGCCGACCTCGAACGCTCGAAGCTGTGGGATCAAGCGTTCGGACTCGAACTGCTCATCGAGGCGAGCCTCGAACGCGGAGACCTCGCCAGCGCGAAAAGCCAGGTGGCACGGGCCGCGCACCTCGCGCGGTTCCCGGTGGCCGCGGCATCCGTCGCCCGCGCCGAGAGCATCGTGGCGGCCTCCGACGGACACCGCGACGACGCGCGCACGCTCGCGCTCGCGGCCATCCGGCTCGACGAGGGCGCGGGAGCCCACACCGAGGTCATGCGCGGCAAGCTCGTGCACGCCGCGGCGATCGCCGACGACGACCCGGCGTCGGCGGCGCGCCTGCTCGCCGAGGTGGCGGCGGAGGCCGACGCGTACGGCCTGGAATCGGTGCGCCTGGTCGCCGCACGACGGTGGCGTCGCCTGCGGGAGACGCACCCGGAGCTCGCCGGCGAGATCGTCATGCTCACCGCACGGCAGCGGCAGATCGGGGCGCTCCTGGCCGAGGGGCACAGCAACAGGGCGATCGCCGAGGCCCTGTTCCTGTCGCCGCGCACCGTCCAGGCGCACATCTCCGACATGCTCGAGATCACCGGAGCCCGCTCCCGCGTCTCGCTGGCCGCGCGGATCGGCTCCAGCCACGGCACGGATCTGAGCGCGTTGAGCCCCCGCCAGCGGGAGATCGCCGGACTCATCGCCGACGGTCGGCGCAACGCCGAGATCGCCCACGACCTCGGCCTCAGCGAGAAGACCGTGGAGAACCACATCGCCGCGATGTTCACCCGCCTGGGCGTGCGCTCACGCTCCGCGGTGGCCGCCGCCGTGCCGACCGCCGGCGTCGCGGGCTGAGGCGCGTCTCGAGCCTCGGAGATCGCCCCTCGTCCACGCCGCATAGCTGCGTCATCGGGGCGTCCCGCGGCGCCGTACGCTCGGAAGGGTGGAGCTGCCGGTCGTGTGCGTCGCGTTCCTTCTGCGCGAGGGCGTGGAAGGACCCGAGGTGCTGCTCGGATTCAAACGCACCGGTCTCGGCCTCGGCCGGCTGGTCGGCATCGGCGGGAAGGTCGAGCAAGGCGAGACGCTCGTCGAGGGCGCGGTGCGGGAGATCCACGAGGAGACCGGGCTCGTCGTCGACGGCGCCGATCTCACCGCGGTGGGCGTGCTCGACTACCTCTTCCCCGACGAACCGTCGTGGTCGCAGCGTTCGCACGTGTTCGTCGGCCGCGTCTGGCAGGGTGAGCCCGTCGAGACCGACGAGATCGTGCCGGCCTGGTTCCGCGTCGACCAGGTGCCGTTCGCGCGCATGTGGGACGACGCGAAGCGCTGGCTGCCGGGCGTGCTCGACGGGGGGCGGGTGGCGGCATCCTTCACCTTCGGACCTGATCTCGCCACGGTCGTCGCCGAAGGACCCTGGCCCGCCGCCGACTGAGGGCACCGGGTCGCCCTCCCGTCACCTGCGTGTCACACGCGCCGGATAGCGTCTGTCCCATGGTGACCGCCGAGCTGCCCGACGGAGACTCCCGCGACGCCGCGCCGTATACGTTCACGCACGACGGGTCCACCCTGGTCGTCGAGGAGCAGGGCGAGGGGCCGGTCGCCTACGTGCTGGTGCATGGCATCGGCATGGGCCGCAGTGTCTTCGCCGATCTGGTGGTGCGGCTGCGGGAGAGCGGACAGGTGATCGCGCTCGACCTCCCCGGCTACGGCGAGGCGCCCGAGCCGCCCCGCACCCCGACGATCGAGCGCATGGCCGACCTCGTCGCCGCATTCCTCCGGCACCGGGGTCTCGACCGGGCGCACGGTCGCGTCGTGCTGCTCGGGCACTCGATGGGCTCGCAGGTGGCCACCGAGGTCGCGACGCGGCATCCGATGCTCGTCTGGCGACTCGTGCTGTGTGCCCCGACGATCAACATCGCCGAGCGGTCGGCTGTGCGCCAGCTCGGCCGGCTCGCACAGGACCTCTGGGGTGAGAGCCCGATCGTGCTCGTGCGCGGCGCCCGCGAGTATCTGCGAGCGGGTCCGAACCTGCGACGCAAGATGCGGGCGATGCTCGCACACCGGCCCGAGGAGTCGTACTCGCGCATCGTGGCGCCGACCCTCGTCATCCGCGGTGAGGGCGACCCGGTGTCGCCGCACGACTGGTGCCGGTTCGTGGTCGAGGAGATCCCCGACGCGCACCTGGTCGAGCTCTCCGGACACGGGCACGAGACGATGATCAAGGATGCCGCGGCCGCCGCAGCCCGCATCGTCGCGTTCGCACGTGCGTGAGCGGCCTCCCGCGCGCGCGGGAGGTCGATCCGGACCGGGCGGGAGCGGTGCTCAGCCGCGCGGCAGGAGCACAGTGAACACGGCTCCGCCGCCGTCGCGGGCGCGGGCGGAGACCGTCCCGCCGAGCCGGGTGACCAGACGTGCGGCGATCGAGAGTCCGAGCCCGGTGCCCACGGCGCGCGTGTCGCGGTAGCGGGAGCGCAGCACCCCGCGGTCGAACGCGACATCAAGGTCGCCGGCGTCGAGGCCGGGCCCCGTGTCGCTCACCTCGAACCGCACGCCGGCGGGGTCGGCGGCGGCGACCACGACGACCTCACCGCCCGCGGGCACCGCGCGCAGCGCGTTCTCGACGAGTCCGTCCAGCACCTGCCGCATGCGGTTCGGGTCGGCGCTGAGCACGCCGGCATCGGCGCCCACCCGGGTGCGCAGCACCGCCGGCACGGTCGCGGCGCGCGCGGCCCAGGCCTCGTCGATCTGCGCAACGAGGTCGGCCGCGGCGACATCCACTCTCTCGATGCTGAAGTCGTCGGCCTCGAGGCGGGCGAGCTCGAGCAGGTCGGCGACGAAGCGGTCGAGTCGGTCGGTCTCGGTGACGAGCACACGGCCGGCGTCGGCGGTGGCGGCGGGGTCGATGACGCCGTCGGCGAGGGCCTCGCCGTAGCCGCGGATCGCCGAGAGCGGGGTGCGCAGCTCGTGCGATATCGACAGCAGGAATTCGCGCTGGCGCCCTTCGCTCGTGGCGAGCGCATGGTCGAGCGCGCGCAGGGCGAGAGCGACTTCGGATGTCTCGGCCGGCCCCGCGACCGGCACGTCGACGCCCCGCTCGCCGGCCGCGAGCCGCCGGGCGGCGCGGGCGGTCGCCGCGAGCGGGCGACTGAGCCATCGCGCGAGCAGCACGGCGGCGATCGCGGCCGCCGCGAGGGCGACGGCGAGGGCGATGAGCACGCGGAAGGTCACCTGTCCGAGGGCCGGGTCGAGGTCGCGCATCGGCAGCGCGGCGACCACATCGAAGCCCGCGCTCGTGCGCCGGGCCTCGACGAGGGCGGGGCCCGCGGCGCCGCGCACCGTGCCGGAGTAGGTGCCCGTCGATGCCAGAGCCTGACGCACGACATCGGTCGCGTAGGTGCGTCCGGGGCCGCGGGCGGCACCTGTGCCGGGGGCGTCGATGACGGCGAACAGGGTGCCGCCGGTGGCGGACTCGGTCTGTGACCCGTCGAGCCCGGCCGGCACGCGATCGAGCCCCGCGATGAGGTCTACCTGCGCGGCGAGGCGGTCCTGCGCGACGCCGACCGCCGAGCTGCGGACGACCGGCACCGTGATCACGCCCGTGACGATGACGGCGAGCCCGACGACGGCGAGCATGACGAGCGTCATGCGCGTACGCAGGGTGCCGGGCCGTCGCCGCGGCCGGGGCGGGGCGATGGGCGCGGGCGGCACGGCGGCGGTCATCGGGGCTCCTCGTCGGCGGAGTACCCCACCCCACGCACGGTCGCGATGGGGCTCGCCTCGCCGAGCTTGGCGCGCAGCTGCGCGACGTGCACGTCGACGGTGCGGCCGCCGCCGTAGTCGGCCTGCCCCCACACCGCCGACAGCAGCTGCTCACGCGTGTAGACGCGGCCCGGCGAGGCGGCGAGGTAGGCGAGCAGCTCGAACTCGGTCGCGGTCAGCGCGACATCCTCACCGTCGACCTCGACGCGGCGGCGGGTCTCGTCGATGCGCACCCGGCCGAGCGCGTGGACGCGGGAGGCGGGCGCCGCGCGCCGGCGCAGCAGCACCTTGACGCGGGCGACCAGCTCCCGGGGCGAGAACGGCTTGGTGAGGTAGTCGTCGGCGCCGAGCTCGAGTCCGACCACACGGTCGACCTCGTCGTCGCGGGCGGTCACGAAGATCACGGGGGTCCAGTCGCCGTCGGCGCGCAGCGCCCGGCACACCTCGATGCCGTCGAGACCGGGCAGGCCCACGTCGAGCACGATCGCCACCGGTCGCAGCCGCCGCACCGCGGCGAGCGCGGCATCCCCGTCGCGTTCCACGTGCACCCCGAAGCCCGCATTGCCGAGGTAGAGCCGTTCGATGTCGGCGATGGCCGGCTCGTCCTCGGCGATCAGCACGAGTCCTCGGTCGGCGGCGGGCTCCATGCGCCCATTCAATACCGATCGGGATGCCGCGGCCCGCCCGATCCGCGACGCCTTACATTCCTCGAACACAGCGCGGACACCGCGTTCACGCAGATCGGGAACCGTGGGAGACACCTCGGGCCGATGGTCGGTGCCGGGGACGAAAGGAGCACCCATGTCCGTCCGCACCTGGCTCATCGGCGGTGCCGGCGCGCTCGTCGTCGGCACGGCGGTCGCGTTCGCCGCACCCGCGCTCGCCTCGACCACCACCACGACACCCACCCCCACCGCGTCGGCGAGCGCGTCGTCGTCGCCGTCGACGCCCGACTGCAACGCCCGCGGTCGCCTCGGCGCGCTGTGGGCGAAGCTCCCCGAGCAGCTGCGCAACGACCTGAAGGCGGCGCGCGCGCTGCCGGCGGGCGCCGAACGGAAGGCCGCGTTCGAGACGATCAAGAACGAGGCGCTCGACGGCCACTACGGCACCGAGGTGCAGAGCTGGGCGAAGAACGCCGGTGCACGCCTGCACGGCTGGTTCGATCGCGCACCGGCCGCACTGAAGCAGGATGTGCGCGCGGCGCTGCAGCAGCCCGCCGGCTCGGCGCGGGAGGCGGCGCTGAAGAACGTGGCCGACAAGGCCGCCGCGGGCGACTACGGCACGGTCGTGAAGGACCGCGCCGAGAAGATCACGGACTCACCCTGGTGGAAGACCTGCGTGGCCTGATCCTCGTCTCACGGTGACAGACGACGGATGCCCCGGACCATCGAGGTCCGGGGCATCCGTCGTCTGTCAGAGGTGTCAGCGGGCGGCGACGATGCCGGCGCGGTCCGGGTTCTTCTCGAACCACTCGGCCACGTACCAGCACACCGGGCTCACCTTGCGGTCGCCACGCTGCTCGAGGTCGGCGATGGCGTGCTCGGTCAGCACGCCCGCATACCCCTTGCCGCGGAAGGTCGGGATGGTGAAGGCCCGCGTCATCGCCACTGTCGAGCCATCGTCGGCGTAGTCGATGACCGCCACGAGCGAATCGCCGTCGTAGAGCGCGTAGCGCGAGGCATCCTTCTCGTCCTGGTATCGCAGGTCAGCCATGACGTCCTCCTCGGCGCGGGTCAGTGTCAGTCTCTCGGCGCGGGTCAGTGTCAGTCTTCGACAACGCGCACGACGACGTCGATGTTCCCGCGGGTCGCGTTCGAGTAGGGGCAGACCTGGTGGGCGGCGTCGGCGAGGGCCTGCGCGGCGTCGCGGTCGAGCTCGGGGATGACCACCTCGAGTTCGACGGCGAGCTGGTAGCCGCCCTGCCCGTTCGGGCCGATGGAGACCTTGGAGCCGACCGCGGTGTCGTGGATAGAGACCTTCTGCGCACGGGCGACGGCCTGCAGTGCGCCGTGGAAGCAGGCGGCGTAGCCGGCGGCGAAGAGCAGCTCGGGGTTGGCGGCGGCACCCCCGGCTCCGCCCATCGAGGCGGGCACGGCGAGGTCGAGGTCGAGCACGCCGTCGGTCGTGCGCACGTGGCCCGAACGTCCGTCTCCGGTCGAGAGGGCTTCGGCGGTGTAGAGGGTCTCCATGGGTTCTCCTTCCGAGGGCGAGCGGATGCTCGCGGGGGCCGGGCGTGTCCCGGCGGCGTCACCCGGCGAGGGCCGGGTGAAGATCGGGGGCCGCCTGCAGGGCGGCGGTGAGGGCGTGCAGCTGAGAGCGCAGTGCGATGCCGTTCTCGGCGCCGAGCCCCATCGCGTCGAAGACGCATTCGGCCACAGGTGCGAGCTGGGCGCGCACCTCGCGGCCACGGTCGGCGAGCCCGATCTCGACGACGCGCTCGTCGCGCGCGCGGCGGCTGCGCGTCACGAACCCCGCCTGCTCCATGCGGCGAAGCAGCGGCGAGAGCGTGCCGGAGTCGAGGCTGAGCTCGTCGCCGATCTCGCTCACGGTGCGGGCGCGGTCGTCGGAGAGCAGCACGAGCACGAGGTACTGGGGATAGGTGAGCCCGAGGGGCTCGAGCAGCGACCGGTAGGCATGGGTGGTCGCGCGCGCGGCGCTGTAGAGCGCGAAGCAGAGCATGTCGACGGAGGGCTGCACGGCTCGATCCTCGCACAGAATTGAATTGTGCACAATTTATTTCGGATGCCGCATCCCGCCGATCTGCGCGGCCGATCCGGTCGTGACGGCGCGTTTCGTCACATTTGTTCATGCGGGACCGTGCGGCTTTGCGCGGTTTGACACCCCGTGAAACCGAGGGTCATAATCGGCCCCATGACTGACAACGCGAAGCTTCTGTCCGCCTGGGAGGCGAACGGGACCGCTGGCATGATGATGCCGGCTCGCGCTGTCATGTGTTGTCGAATGTGCCGCTGACACGGCCACCCCGTCGGCACCCGGACTCCTTCTGAACGGAGATCCGCGCCCCGCATCCGATCGGCCGGACATCGTCGATCAGGATGCCGCACCTCGGCCGCGACCCGCGGCCCACACGACACCACGCACCGAACCGCGAGGCACACGCCCGGTTCCCTCCCCGAGGACTCATCCCATGTCGAACTCCGCCCTTCTTGACTCTCCCGTCGCCCGCCCCGCCCTGCGCATCGTCGAGCCCGCCGCCCCGGCCGCCCCGGCCGCCCCGGCCGCCCCCGCACCGGAGCGCCGTATCCCCGAGGGCAGCGAGCCCCGCGGCTTCGCGCTCTACGTCGGCTTCGACGAGGCCACCGCGGCAGCCGCCGGCGTCTCGCTCAACACCCTCGTCACCGCCCTGCGCCGCACCCTCGCCGACATCGCCCCGGGCGCCGAGACCTACGCCACCGTCGCCCTCGCCCCCGTCGGGGCCGGCGGCCGCGACGTCGACGTCGTACGCCTCGCCCTGCGCGAGCCCGGAGCCGTCGCCCGCACCAAAGCCGAGCGCCCCGCCACCGACGAACGCGCCGAATCCGGCGTCGTCGTCGACATCTCCCGCAAGCGCGTGCTCATCGACGGCGAGTCCGCCTCGTTCACCTACAAGGAGTTCGAGCTGCTGCAGTACCTGGTGCTGCGCGAGGGCCGTACCATCGAGCGCACCGAGCTCGTCGACTCGCTGTGGAGCAGCGACGACGCGGATGCCCCGGGCGAGCGCACGATCGACGTTCACGTGCGACGCCTGCGCGCCAAGCTCGGACGCTTCGAAGACATCGTGCGCACCGTGCGCGGCGTCGGATACCGCTTCGACCGTCACGCCGACGTGTCGATCCGCTACGGCCACGGAACCCCGTCGCCCGACCGCTTCTGAGCCGCCGCGGGCGCGCACGGGACATCCCCCGTCGGCACCTCGCCGACGTCGGCGGCGTCGCCTAGGGTGAGCGCATGACGCTCGCTCCCGCCGCCGCCTCGGCGGTGGGTCGCGACCCGAGACCCGCGAACACCCGCCCGCTCGAGACGGAGTACCGTCCGCGGCAGCCGCTCGATCTGCGGCGCACCGTGCTGTTCCAGCGACGGGGTGCGGGCGATCCCACGATGCACGCCGACGGGGCCGTCATCTGGCGCGCGAGCCGCACCCCCGACGGGGTGGCCACCCTCGCACTGCGCGAGACCTCGCCGGGCGTCATCCGCGGGGCAGCCTGGGGACCGGGCGCCGCGTGGGCGCTCGCCCAGCTGCCCGACCTGTGCGGGGCGCGCGACGACGCCGCGGGCTTCGAGCCGCGGCATCCGCTTCTCGTCGATGCCCACCATCGTCACCCCGGCCTCAGACTCTCGCGCACCGACCTCGTGTTCGACGCGCTCGCGAGTGCGATCGTCGAACAGAAGGTCACCGGCGTGCAGGCATTCGCCGCCTGGCGGCGCATCGTCACCTGGTACGGCGAGCGCGCGCCGGGACCGACTCCGCGGCCGCTGTTCGCACCGCCGTCGATCGGGGGGTGGCGCCGTGTGCCGTCGTGGTCGTGGCACCGAGCGGGACTCGAGCCGCCGCAGTCGCGCGCGATCGTGCGCGCGGCCTCCCAAGGCGAGGCGATCGTGCGGGCGACGAGCACCTCCCTCGACGAGGCCGACCGCGTGCTGGTGTCGCTGGCGGGCGTCGGGCCGTGGACCTCCGCCGAGACGCGCATCCGTGCGTTCGGCGACGCCGATGCGGTCAGCGTCGGCGACTACCACCTCGCGCACGAGGTGGGCTTCGCCCTCACCGGACATCGCACCGATGACGAGGGGATGCTGCACCTGCTCGAGCCGTGGCGAGGGCACCGGCAACGGGTCATCCGTCTGCTCGCGGCGGCCGGCGTGCGCGAACCCCGGCGGGGCGCCCGCCTGCATCCCGAAGACCACCGCGCCCGATGACCGCGGCGGGCCTCGCCGCGTCGATAGGCTGAGCGCATGGCTCCCGCGCTCGTCCCGGTCGGCGCGTGAGGCGCACCTGGCTCCCGCTCGGCGCGATCGGCCTGGCGGTGGTGCTCTGGTCGGTCGCCTATGTCATCTCGGCGTGGGCCCTCGAGACCGGCTCCCCCGCGGTGCTGTCGGTCGGCCGGTTCGCGATCGCCCTGGTCGTGCTCGTGCCGCTCGCGATGCGCCGCCGCCACTTCTGGCGCACCCTGGCGGACCCCCGCAGCATCCTGCTCGGACTCACCGGCGTGACCATCTACTACTCGCTCGCCAACATCGGCCTGCTGTTCACGACCCCCGGCACCGAGGCGCTCGTCTCGGCTTTGCTGCCCGTGCTCACCGCGATCGCCGCGGTCATCATGCTGCGCGAGCGCCTGACGGTCGCGACGGTCATCGGCCTCACGCTCGCCACCGGCGGCGTGGCGCTCGTCGCGGCGTCGGGATTCCGGGTCGACCTCGGCGCCGTGCTCTACGTCATCGGCATCAGCGCGTACGCGATCTACACCGTGCTGCTGCGTCGCTACGCCGCGCGCGAGGAAGCACCCGACCCGGTCGTGCTCGCCACGGCGACCGGTATCTGGGGCACCGTGCTCATGCTGCCCTGGCTCGGCTGGGAGGGCGTCACCGGCACGTTCGCGATCCCGACGGACCTGCGCGGGGTCGTCAGCATCTTCATCCTCGCGCTCGTGGTGACCGCTCCGACACTCGTGCTGTTCAACTACGGCGCCGAGCGCCTCCCGGCCGTCATCTCCGGTGCCGCGACCGCCGCGATCCCTGCGCTGGGCTACGCGTTCGCGATCGCGCTGGGCGAGACTCCCGACCCGATCAAGGTGTTCGGCGGCGTACTGGCCCTCGTCGGCGTGATCGTCGCGACGCTCTCGCAGCCCGACGTCGAGCCGACCGAGCCGGGACTCAGCCCGCGCGCGTGAGTCACGATTCGAGCGAGCTCACGCTGATCCGCGGCCTCAGGCGCCCAGACGATCGAGGATGCTCCGCAGCACCGTGATGACGCCGTGATCACGGTTCGACGGCGCGACGTAGCGGGCTCGCGCCACGATGTCGGGGTGGGCGTTGGCCATCGCGAAGGAGTGGGCCGCGGCATCCATCAGCTCGAGGTCGTTGAGGTAGTCGCCGAACGCGACCGTCTGCTCAGCCGTGACCCCGAGCGCCTGCTGCAGGCGGGTGAGCGCGTGCCCCTTGTTGACATCGACGTTGAGCACGTCGACCCAGCACTCCCCCGAGACGACCACCTGATGGGTGGCCCGCAGGTGCGCGAGCGCCGGAAACGCGGATGCGTCGGCCCCCGCGAAGTCGAACACCGCGAGCTTCACGATCTCATCGTCGACGGCAAGCAGGTCGTCGACGACCTCGAGCGCCGCGTAGTACCGGTGTGCCTCGGTGCGGAACGCGGCATCCGATCGTTCGATGTAGGCGCCGCGCTTGCCGCACAGCACAAGCCCCGCGTCGGCGTCGATCGTCCGCACGAGTCTCACGACCTCGGCGACGATGTCGCGCTCGAGCAGGTCGGCGCTGAGCTCGACGCCGTCACGCATGACCAGGGCGCCGTTCTCGGCGATGAAGACCATGCCGTCGGCGTGGCTGTCGAAGTCGCGGCGAAGCGTCGCATACTGGCGGCCACTCGCCGGAGCGAACGCGATGCCCCGATCGTGGAGGTCGTCGAGCAGCGGCCACAGGTCGTCGGGCACGGCTCCGTTCGCGTCGAGCAGCGTGCCGTCCATGTCGACCGCGATCAGGCGAAGGTCGATCGACGGGAGCGCGTCGGCGGGAGTGAGTGCGGTCGGCGGGGCGGCGGCGTCGGGGGTCACACGGCTATTCTCCCGCGCTCACGCTGCCGTTCGGCTCCGGACGGAGTGCCCCGGACGATCCCCCTCCTCCGTGGCGTCCGCGGCGGCCGGCGGAGGCGGCGTCTCGGCGTAGGCGCGGGACAGCCGTCGATAGGGGCGCGAGACGAAGGCGATGAGCACGATGACGAGCATCGCGATGCTCGCCCCGACGAACGCCAGCGCGATGCCGCGCGCGCTGCCGTCACCGAGGAGCCACCCGAACGTGTCGCGGCCCGCGTCAGATCCCATGTACGGGATCAGCGCGTACTGCGCGACGGGTCCGATGAGAAAGGCTGTCACCGGTGCGGCAGCGGTCTCGATGCTCGTCGCGAACCCGAAGACACGCCCCTGGGCGCGATAGGGCACGACCCGCTGGATGACCGTCTGCTCGGCTGCCTCGACCATCGGCATGAGCATCATGAAGGCGAACATGCCGACGACGTAGAGCCACCACCACTCGCGCAGCGTGAAGGTGAGTCCGACGCCCGCGACCGCGAGATTGGCGAGCAGCATCGTGCGGATCGGATTGCGCCCCAGCCCGAACCGTGCCACCACAGCGCCGCCGGCGATGAAGCCGACACTCGTGACGCCGAGGACGATGCCCCAGATCTGCACGCTGAACAGCTCCAGCCCGTACGGGTCCATGAGGGACATGAAGACGCCGCCGACGAGATTGTTGAAGGTCGAGAAGAGCAGCAGGGCGAACAGCCCCGGCACCGCGCGGATCGCCGGGATGACCCCACGCATCGTGAAGCCCGACCCGCCGCCCTCGACCTTCGCGATCTCGCGTTCGGGGATGCGCACGGCCATCAGATGCGCGAACGAGACGGCGGTGAGCCCGATGCCGACGAACGTCGTGCCGCCCATTCCGAGGAAGCCGACGGACAGCCCCGAGAAGACGCTCGTCACCAGGAAGGTGACCCCCTGCACGGTGCCGACGAGTCCATTGGCGCGGTCTCGGCGATCGGGCGGCACGAGTAAGGTGACCGTCGTCGAGAGCGCGATGTTGCGCAGGTTCTCGACGACCCCGCCGATGAGGATGACGCCGGCGAACACCCAGAACCACGGCCCGCCCCAGTCGATGAGCGCGCGTTCGGGCACCGCGAGGTAGACCGCGCCGGCGCAGAGGTAGGCGATCAGGGTCACGAGGCTCGAGAGCACCATGACCGCCTTCTTCCTCATGTGATCGACGAGCGCGCCGAACACGACACCGAGCAGGGCGACGAGCAGCATGTAGCTGCCGCCGATGATCGACGTCGCCAGCACGTTGCGGGTCTCGAGGTAGGCCCAGAACGTGAGCGCATACCAGAGGTAGCTGCTCGTGACGTTCGCGACGAGGGTGTTGAGCACGACCTGGTGAAAGCTGCGCAGCGCGCGACGAGCGTCGGGGCCGACAGGCGCGAGAGCGGTGCCCATGCGTTTCTCCGATCGTCGGGGGGATGCCTCGGGGAGACGTGCTGCGGCCCATCATGCCGCGCGCCTGCGACATCCGATACCCGGACGGGCCCTCCGCCCCGCGGGTGCCCGCCTCGACGCCGCCTGCACCGCCGTCGGGCGACGCGGACCGACATCAACCGCGCGCGACCTCGTCGACCACGCGTGCTCCCCGCTCGAGGAGGGGCGACGCCCAGGTCTCGAAGAGGGTTGCGCCGCCGAACCAGTCCCGCCCGTCGCGTCGCCCCGTCTCCCAGGTGCGCAGCAGGCTGAGGGCGAGGTAACCGCGCATACGGAGTGCCTCGTGGGCTCGGGCCGCCTGACGGGATCGATATGCGCGCAGGAACGACGTCGCGAGCGCGTCGTCGTTCGCGTACAGCGGCCACCAGATCGCCACGGCGATGTCCTCGTCGGGGTCGCCCGCGCGCCCGCCGCCGAGGTCGAGCACGCCCGTGAATCGGAGTCCGTCGGGTGCGCGGTCGGCGAGCAGATTGCCGAGGCCGAGGTCGCCGTGCACGTACGTCGGCACGATGTCGCCGATCGCGGCGGCGGCGGGCTCGACCGCCGCGTCGACGAAGGCGCGGTCGTCGGGTGCCAGGGAGGCGGCGAGGGCGTGCTGCCGCACGCGCGCGAGGAACGCCTCGGCGGCCGTCCGGTCGTCCGGTCGAAGGTCGTCGACGGCCGCATCCCATTCGCCTGCCGCGCTGAATCTGATGTCGTGGAGCTCCGCGACGGCACGACCGAACGCCGCGCCGACCCGATC
Source organism: Microbacterium sp. 71-23 (assembly GCF_001897265.1). Lineage (NCBI taxonomy): Bacteria > Bacillati > Actinomycetota > Actinomycetes > Micrococcales > Microbacteriaceae > Microbacterium > Microbacterium sp. 71-23. Next base: position 115,862 of record NZ_MKSL01000012.1, on the reverse strand, counting down.
GCCTCTCCCGGCACGACCGGGCCGGAGCGCCGCTCCGGGGAGCCTCGGCATCACGGCCGCGCCGAGGGTCTCGTCGACGACGAAGGGCCACGGCGAGGCGAGCGTGCGGGCACGCTCGTGCACGACCCGGGCGAAGTAGCGCTCACGGCGCAGGTCGTGCACGGCACCGACCCGCACCACGTGCTCGCCGCGGTCGGTGCGCACGAGCACGACCGCGTTCTGCGACCCGCCGAGCGGAACGACCCCGGTCACCACGCCGAGGTCGTGGTCGCGCGCGAGGCGGGCGACCAGATCGGCGGAGAGCGGCACGCGACCGACGGTAGTCGACGGCATCCGCAGACGACAGGGGTCTCGATGACCCGCCACCGACGCCGCCCCGCGCGCGCCGAGGACTAGGGCTCGGCCTCCTGTGCCCGCAGCGACGTCTCCTCCGCGTCGATGGCGCGCAGCGCCGCGAGCACCGCGACCTCCTGGAACCGGCGCTCGCGGCGCGCGACGAGAACCGCTTCGCGCTGCGCCTGGATCATCGCGCGGCGCAGACGATGCATGGACTGCAGCTGGGGCCACGCGGCATCCGCCCCGGCATCGAGCGTCTCGCCGAGGAACGCCGCGTCGGCGCGCAGCAGCTCGACCACGCGCGGCTCGTCGTCGGGGGTGACGGTCTCGTCCAGGCGACGCAGCCCCGCCTGCCGCGCCTCTGCCATCAGCAGCTTCACCTCGGTGTGCTCCTGCAGGTCGTTGCGCGCCGGCAGGTGCAGCGCCCGCACGATGCGGGGCAGCGCGAGACCCCCGATCAGGCTCGCGACGACCACGACGAACGCGAGGAACTGCAGGTACTCCCGCATCGGCGTCTGCTCGGGCAGCAGGAACACGGCGGCGAGCGTCACGACGCCGCGCACGCTGGCGGATGCCACGGCGATCCCGTTGCGCACGTCCCAACTGCGGTCGCGCAGCACCCGCGGACCGAACCGGTAGACGAACGTCGTGATCATCACCCACACGAAGCGGGAGAGGATGAGGGCCGCGAGGATCGCGGCCACGATGCCGACCGTCGGCCACAGGCCCGGTCCGGTGCGCACGGCGCCCTCGAGGATCCCGGCCAGGTTCAGGCCGATGAACAGGAACACCGCGTTCTCCAGCAGGAACTGGATGGTGCGCCACACGAGCTGCGCGGCGACGCGGGACTCGGCGCGGATGACCCCGGGCGAGCGGAAGCCCACGTACAGCCCGGTGATCACCACCGCGATCACCCCGGAGCCATGCAGCTCGTCCGCGATGAGGAACACCGCGAACGGCACCGCGAGCATGAGGGTGGTGTCGAGCACGGGCGAGCGCAGCGGCCGGCGCACCACGGTGAGCAGCGCGCCCGCGCCGACCCCGACCGCCACCCCTACGCCGACGGCGAGCACGAAGTCGAGCGCCACCGTGCCCGGGTTGACGACGCTCACGATCGCCGCGATCGCCGCGTTCAGCGCGACGAGCGCGGTCGCGTCGTTGAGCAGGCTCTCGCCCTCCAGGATCGTCACCACCCGTCGCGGCAGGCCCACTTTGCCCGCGATCGCCGTGACCGCGACCGCGTCGGTCGGGGCGACGACAGCGGCGAACGCGAAGGCGGCGGCGAGGCCCACGGCGGGCAGCACCGCCCACGTCGAGACTCCGACGACCACGACCGTGAAGGCGACGAGGCCGACCGAGAGCAGCAGGATGCTGTCGTTGCGGGCGCGGATGTCGATGAGCGAGGTCTTCAGCGCGGCCGCGAACAGCAGCGGCGGGAGGATGCCGAAGAGGATCAGATCGGGTTCGACGCTCACCCGCGGCACCCACGGCACGAACGACGCGATGCCGCCGACGACCACGAGCGCCACCGGTGCGGAGAAGCCGATGCGACCGACCAGGCCGGTGACGATGACCGTGACGAGCACGAACGCCACCACCCAGGCGATGGTGGCGACCGGATCCATGCGCCCAGTATGTCGCGCGGGAATACCGGCGCGGCGCGGAGCGCTGTGGCGAGCATGACGACAGTCGGAATCATCGGAGCAGGACACATCGGATCGACCCTCGCCCGCGGCCTCGTGGACCGCGGCTACGACGTGGTGATCGCCAACTCGCGCGGGCCCGAGACCCTCGCCGACCTCGTGGCCGACCTCGGCCCGACCGCCCGCGCCGCGACAGCCGAAGAGGCCGCGGCCGCCGGCGACTGGGCCATCGTGACGGTGCCGCTCAAGGCCCTCGACCAGGTGCCGGTCGCCCCGCTCGCGGGCAAGATCGTGGTCGACACGAACAACTACTACTTCGAACGCGACGGCCACATCGCCGCCCTCGACGAGAACCTCACCACCACGTCGCAGATGCTGCAGGAGCACCTTCCCACCTCGACCGTGGTGAAGGGCTTCAACCACATCATGTCGACGCAGATCCTCACCGACGGCACCCCGGCCGGAACCCCCGACCGGCGCGCCCTCGCGACCGCGAGCGACTCCGACGAGGCCGTCGCCTTCATCACGGCCCTCTACGACGAGTTCGGCTTCGACACCGTCAGCGCCGGCCCTCTCGCCGAGAGCTGGCGCGTCGAGCGCGACCGTCCGGCGTACGTCGTTCGGCAGAACGCCGACGAGCTCGTCGCGAACCTCGCGGCGGCCGAGCGCTGAGAACCGACCGACGGATGCCGCGGCCCGCGGCATCCGTCATCGGTAGAGTCTCATCGTGACCGCCCCCATCGACGCGACCACCACGCCCGCCTGGGCTGAGCTGGCCGCCGCACACTCCTCGTTCCACCCCGATCTGCGCGGCTGGTTCGCCGCGGACGCCGACCGCGCGGAGCGCCTCAGCTTCCCGCTGGCCGACCTGCATGTCGACCTGTCGAAGAACCTCATCACCGACGAGATCCTCGCCTCGCTCGTGCGCCTGGCCGAGCAGACCGGGGTCGCCGCGCGCTACGCCGAGATGCTGTCGGGCGCGCACATCAACACCACCGAGGACCGGGCGGTGCTGCACACGGCGCTGCGTCGCCCGGCGGGCGCGAGCCCCGCGCTGGTCGTCGACGGACAGCACATCGACACCGACGTGCACGAGGTGCTCGGCCGTATCCGCGCGTTCGCCGAGCGGGTGCGCTCGGGAGAGTTCGCGGGCGTCACCGGCAAGCGGGTCGCGACGGTCGTGAACATCGGCATCGGCGGATCCGACCTGGGTCCCGTCATGGTGTTCGAGGCCCTCAAGCCCTACGCCGACGCCGGCATCGAGGCCCGGTTCGTGTCGAACATCGACCCGACCGACATCGCCCAGAAGACCGCCGATCTCGACCCCGAGACCACGCTGTTCATCGTCGCGTCGAAGACCTTCACGACGCTGGAGACCCTGACCAACGCGCGTCTCGCGCGCGACTGGCTGTGGGCGAAGCTCGCCGAGCAGGGGGCGATCGGCAACGACGAGGCATCCCGCACGAACGCGGTCGCACACCACTTCATCGCGGTCTCGACGGCGCTCGACAAGGTGGCGGCCTTCGGCATCGACACCGACAACGCGTTCGGATTCTGGGACTGGGTGGGCGGCCGCTACTCGGTCGACTCGGCCATCGGCACGTCGCTCGCCATCTCGCTCGGCCCCGACGTGTTCGACGAGTTCCTCGCCGGCTTCCACGCGGTCGACACGCACGTCGCGACGACCCCGCTCGCCCAGAACGTGCCGGTGCTGCTCGGCCTGTTGAACGTCTGGTACGTCAACTTCCTGGGCGCCCAGTCCCACGCGGTGCTGCCCTATTCGCAGCTGCTGCACCGCTTCCCGGCGTACCTGCAGCAGCTCACGATGGAGTCCAACGGCAAGTCGGTGCGCTGGGACGGCACGCCCGTCACGACCGACACCGGCGAGGTGTTCTGGGGCGAGCCCGGCACGAACGGGCAGCACGCGTTCTACCAGCTCATCCACCAGGGCACCCGGGTGATCCCTGCGGACTTCATCGCGTTCGCGAACCCGGCCTTCCCGCTCGTCGACGGCGACCGCGACGTGCACGGGCTGTTCCTCGCGAACTTCCTCGCCCAGACCAAGGCGCTCGCGTTCGGGAAGACGGCCGCCGAGGTCGAGGCGGAGGGCACGACGGGCCCGCTGGTGGCCGCCCGCACGTTCTCGGGCAACCGCCCGACGACCTCGATCTTCGCCCCGGCGCTCACCCCGTCGGTGCTCGGCCAGCTGATCGCGCTCTACGAGCACATCACGTTCACGCAGGGCACGATCTGGGGCATCAACTCCTTCGACCAGTGGGGCGTCGAGCTCGGCAAGCAGCTCGCCCTGCAGATCGCGCCCGCGATCGAGGGCGACGAGGCGGCCTTCGCCGCGCAGGATGCCTCGACCCGGAGCCTGCTCGCGTACTACCGCGCGCACCGCTCCTGACGACCACGACGACGGGCGCCGACCGGGATCCCCCGGGTCGGCGCCCGTCGTCGTTCGCGCTCCCGCCCGGCAGACACCCACCGCACCCGTGATAACGTCGATGACGGCGCTTCGGCGCCTGCGTCGCTGACACGCTCCCCGACTTCCCCGTCGCGGTTCTTCTCGAGCGGCGACCCGAGGTGCGATCACGCACCCGCGCCCTCCCCGCGTGCACATGTCTTCGTGAGCGCGCCCTCATCCCGAAAGTCCCCCATGTCTTCGTTCCTGTCTCTCGGCGTGCCCGCGCCGCTCGTCTCCGTGCTCGAGGCCACCGGCCGCACCGAGCCCTTCCCCATCCAGCGCGACACGCTGCCCGACTCCCTCGCGGGTCGCGACGTGCTCGGCCGCGGCCGCACCGGCAGTGGCAAGACGCTCGCGTTCTCGCTGCCCCTCGTCGCCCGCCTCAGCGGGGCGAAGGCCGCAGCCCGCCGCCCCGGCCGTCCGCGCGGTCTCGTGCTCTGCCCCACCCGCGAGCTCGCCACCCAGATCGCGGCGACCATCACCCCGCTCGCGGAGGCGGCGGGTCTGCGCGTCACCACGATCTTCGGTGGCGTCAGCCAGCGCCCGCAGGAGCAGGCCATGCGTGCCGGCGTCGACATCGTCGTCGCCTGCCCGGGCCGACTCGAAGACCTCATGAAGCAGGGTGTCGTGACCCTCGACACCGTCGAGATCACTGTGCTCGACGAGGCCGACCACATGGCCGACCTCGGCTTCCTGCCGGGCGTCACCCGCATCCTCAAGGCGACGCCCGCCGGTGGACAGCGCCTGCTGTTCAGCGCCACCCTCGACCGCGGTGTCGACGGCCTCGTGCGCTCGTTCCTGCGCGACGAGGTGCGTCACTCGGTCGACGAGTCCAGCGTGCCCGCCGCCGCCATGACCCACCGCGTGCTGCTCGTCGCCGACGACCACAAGGCGAGCCTCGTCGAGACCCTCGCGTCCGGCGTGGGGCGCCGCATCCTCTTCACCCGCACCAAGCACCAGGCCAAGAAGCTTGCGCGCCAGCTGACAGCCAGGGGCATCCCGGCGGTCGACCTGCACGGCAACCTCGGCCAGGGCGCCCGCGAGCGCAACCTCGCAGCCTTCGGCGCCGACCCCGCAGCCGGAGGTGTTCGCGTGCTCGTCGCGACCGACGTCGCCGCCCGCGGCGTGCACGTCGATGAGGTCGAGCTGGTCGTGCACGTCGACCCGCCGCTCGAGCACAAGGCCTACCTGCACCGCTCGGGCCGCACCGCGCGCGCCGGCGCCGAGGGCACCGTTGTCACCGTCGTGCTCGCGTCGCAGAAGCGCGACGTGGCCGACATGCTGCGCAAGGCCGCCATCACCGCACCGTTCGAGAACGTGGATGCCGACACCCCCGCTGTGCGCGACCTCGTCGGCGAGATGGCTGCGCGCGTGGCACCGAGCGCCGCTCCGGCCGCCGCCGCGCAGAAGCCGAAGACCCAGCCGCAGAAGGCGAAGCCCCAGGGTGGGTCGCAGCCGGCCGCCGGTCAGGGCGGATCGCGCGGTCGCCGGTCGTCGGGCGGCACGTCCGGCGCCGGTCGCGCGTATGCCGCGACGCCGCGTTCCGGCGAGGGACGCCCGGCGCGCGGCGGCCAGGGGCAGGCACAGGGGCAGCGTTCCACGCAGGGACAGCGTGCGCAGGGCCACGGTGGGACCGGACAGGCCCGCCACGGCGGCGCGAACGGCGCCGCACATCCGCACGGCGGCCGGCCCGCGGCATCCGAGGGCACGGCCGCACGCCCTGCGGGCGCCCGCCGGCACCGTCGCGCCAGCCGCCCCTGACGCGACGCCGCACCGAGGTCTCGCGGCCCCGGGTCTGTCGCTCCGACCGACCGACCCGGGGCCGCGGCATCCCGTCTCAGTGCACTCGACGGGTGCCGCGATCGGCGGCGGCGCGGGCACGACGCCGATCACGATGGGCGGAGATCAGCGTCACGACGCCGTAGAGGAGGAGCGCGCCGACCACGATCGGGATCACCCACATGCGCCAGTCACCGACCAGGATGTTGTTGATCCATCCGATGTAGGGCACGGCGTACCAGAGCTTGCCCACGACCTGCGCGGCGAGCACCGGCTTCGCGTCGTCGACATTGTTCGCGTCGCCGCGGGTGAGGAACAGGGGGGCGCCGTCGCCCGACGCACCGATTCCCACGATGCGGTGGGTGACGACCGCGGGCTTGCCCGATTCGAGCTGATACGTGACGACGTCACCGGTACGCAGCGTCGACGGATCGACGGGCCGAACGACGACGAGGGTGCCGGGGGGATACAGCGGCACCATCGACCCGGTGAGCACCGTGTAGGCGCGTGATCCCGTCACGGCCGGCACGGCGATGACGACGATCGCGATCAACGCGACGATCACCAGCGGAGCCCAGGACAGTCCCGCCGCGATCATCCGCACCACGGAGACCCGCTCTCCGGATCGGTGGCGCACCGCGCGGCGGGTGGCGGGGAGGGTGTCGGTCATCTGTGGTGCTCCCTGCGTCTCACCGAGAGCACGGCGCCCGCGCCCAGTGCGCCGAGACCGGCGAGCAGCACGGTGCGCAGCGTGTCGCCGTCGAACCAGCCCGTGCGCGGCAGTGCCGACACCGACGGCGCGGGTGCGGACGCGACGGGGCAGGTCGAGGCCGGCGGTGCCGTCATCGCGTCGCTCGCGGTCGAGACGACCTCGAACGACACCGCCGTGTTCTGCGCGGTGCTCAATCCCGGTGAGACGGCGAGCGAGAGCGTCACCGGGATCACCTCGCCCGGTGCGAGTCGCGCCGACGCCAGTGCGAGACATCCGGTGACCTCACCGAGCTGCTGCGGGGCGTCCCCTCCTCCCGCGATGCTCGTCGCGAGCAGCAGGTCGCGCGAGCTCGAGGACACATCGGTGGCGAAGAGGGCGACGGATGCCGCGGTGCTCCGGTCGTTGCGCACCGAGAACGTGGCGTCGAAGGCGGATCCCGGCACAGGACGCCAGGACGCGGGCACGATGTCGAGCGGGCCGGATGTCCACGTGGAGCCGTCGGCGCTGAAGGAGAGCCCCGGTTCGCCTGCCGCCGTGGCGGCCCGCGCGACGGCAGGCGCGGCCGCCGGCGCGAGCGGGAGCGCTGCCGCGGTGAGCACGGCGAGCAGCGCGACGGAGCCGGTCATGTGCACTGCACCCCCAGGCCGAGCCCGAGCACCGACACATAGGTCAGATGAGCGATGCCGACGTACACCGTGGTACTCCCAGCGGTGTAGCTCACGGTGACGTAGTGGTCGCCCGCGCTTCCGCCGAGGAGGGCGTTGGTGATCGTGCGGGTGGCGGTTCCGGCGGGCACACCCGTCGCTGTCGAGGTGGCACCGGTGTCGAGCGTGAAGGTGTACGTACCCGAGACCGGCGCGGTGTATGTGACGGTGGCGGACTGTGCGGCGACGTTGAGGATGCCCGGGTTGGTCAGGCACGACATCCACCCCGTGCTCGTCGCGGTCAGCGGGGCCGACTGCGACGTGCTCCAGTTCTGCTGCGCGGGGGTGAGGGTCAGGGTGGCGGCGGCTGCGGGGCTCGGCGGGGCGGCCCCGCTGGCGGTGCTCGCGACGACACCGGCGACCACGATCTTCAGGCAGGCGTAGGTGGTGGCGCCCGGCGCCGGAAGGTTCGTCGAGAGGGTCGCGGATGCCGCGGCGAGCAGGTTCTGCGCGGCGACGCCGCTGTAGGTGGCATCCGTCGCGCAGGTCGAGGCGCTCGCGGCCGAGGTGATCTGCACGGTGGCGGTGGCCCCGCTGCCGAGGGAGTTCGTTCCGGGCGCCGTGGCGACGGCGACGCTCGCCCACGGCGTGGTGCCCGAGTTGGCCATGGTCACCGCGGCGTACTGGGAGCCGGTGCGCCCGAAGAACGACACCGCGGTCGCGCCGGGAGCGGTGACCGCGAAGGTGCGACTCGATGCCGCGACCGTCGTCTGCGCGCTGACGGACCAGTAGGCGAACGCGGCCGCCGGTGCGAGCACCGCGAACGCACAGGCCGCCGCGAGGGCGGCGATGGCGGCGGTTCTGCGGGTCATGGCGGTGCTCGATGTCCGGTCACGGCGATGTCTGGGAGCCGGTGAGGGTGAGGGTGGGCGACGCGCTGGCGGCGAAGGTTCCATTGGCGGCCGTCACCGGAAGCGACTGCCAGACGCAGAGGGTGGCACTCGCCCCTGACGCCAGCGTCGGCGCCGTCGTCGGTGAGGTGAGACCGCCGGCGAGACTCCACGTCCACAGCCCCGACGCCGGTGGGGTCGCCGCGCAGGTCGCGCTGGTCTGCGTGGCGAAACTCACCACGACGTTGCCGCCGAGATTCGACGACGACGCCCCGGCGAGGGCGACGGCGGCTCCGAGGCGCAGCCCGACGGCGCCGCCGTTGGTGACGGTCCTCACCGCGATGAGGTCGGCCGGGCCGCCCGGATACACCCCGGCAGGGGTCACGGGCGTTCCGGCGGTGATCGCGAGCGAGGGCGTTCCGGTCGTGACCGTGGCGGGGCTGACGCTCGTCGCGGACGAGAACGATCCGTAGGTGCCGGGCGCGACGACCACGGCGAGCACGACAGCCCCGAGGACCAGGGATGCCGCACTCACCGCGGTCGTGGTGCTCCCGCGCATGACCGTCGGCTGGTTACGGAGCGACCTGGGTGAGGGTCAGGCCGATCTGCGACAGCGAGATCGTCGAGTTCACGCCGACCTGATCGCCGGTCGATCCGAACGGCCAGGAGATCGTGGTCGTCACGCTGAGCGAGGTCGTGCCGTTCGGAATCGCGTACGACCCGGCCGACGGGGTGATCGTCGTGCCCGATTGGTCCTTGACCGTGTACGTCGGCGTCGCGCCGAGAAGGGTCTGCAGGCCCGAGCTCGACGACGTGAGGGCACCGCCCGTCAGTGCTGCCGAGACCTTCAGGTTCGTGCCGACCGCCGTCACCGGGAAGGTGGCCGCGTACTGCAGCGTGTCACCCGGAACGGCGAGGTAGCTCGCCGTGTCGACGCTCGTGAAACTGGACCCGAGGTACTTCTCCACCGACCAACCCGACGACGATGCCGTGCCGATCGTCAGCTGACCGGTCGTGACCTGCGCCGGCGTGACCGTCGCCTGCGAGCTCCAGTACGCGAGCGATCCTCCGCCTCCGAAGAGCAGGACGACACCCGACGCGATCGCCAACGTGCCTTTTGTTGCCTTGTTCATGTTGTCTCCCCAATGAGATCGCCAGGGAGACTCCACCGTCCCCCTGTGCCGCACCCCGAGCGATTCCCCCTCGCTCTCCCCAGGTGCGTGGCGGCACTCTACGCCGCCGCCTCCGGGGTCACGCCAGGCCATTGCCTCACGTCCTCGTGCGCCGTATGCTCTATCGTCCTCGTCGGCGCCGACGACGAGCGGATGCCGCGGCTCAGCCCGCGAGCGCCGCGTCGAGCGTGAGGAACTGTGCGCGGAACTCCGCCCGCAGACGTGCCTTCTGGGCGTCGTCGCACCACGCGGCATCCACCCCGTTCAGGGCGATGCGCTTGGCGGTCTCGGCCGAGACACCCATCTCGAGCAGGCCCTCGGTGTACTCGCGTCCGAGGTCGGTGCGGAAGAACATGGCGTCGTCGGTGGAGACGGTCACGGTCAGGCCCGCCTCGATCATGCCGCGGATGCGGTGCGAGGGGTCGAGGTGCCAGCCGGTGCAGATGGTGGTGGAGATCGGGGTGGTCGTGAAGGCGACCCCGCGCGCGAGGGCGAGCTCGACGAGCGCCGGGTCGTCCATGATGCGGTAGCCGTGGTCGAGGCGGTCGCAGTCGAGCACCTCGAGCGCGTCGCGCACCGCCGACGGCAGCGCCCGATCGGTCTCGGCGACGTGGGCGGTGCGGTGCAGGCCGTGGGCGGCGGCGAGCGCGTAAGCGTCGGCGAAGCGCGCCGGGTCCTCGGTGTCCTCGGGGGTGAGGTCGTCCTGGCCGATGCCGACGACCTCGGGGCGCGGGTGCGCGAGCACCTGCCGCACCATCTCGACGGCGCTCTCGGGCGACTCGCGGCGGTTGATCGCGGCGATCACCCGGAAGCCGACGCCGTAGTCGGTCTCGGCGCGACGCAGTCCGTCGATGATCGGGTCGATCACGTCGGGGTAGGCGAGGCCGCGCGACGCGAAGTACTGCGGGTTGACGAAGTACTCGCGGTAGCGCAGATTGCCGTCGGCGACCGCCGAACGCACTCCCTCGTAGGCGACGCGGGCGAAGTCGTCGGGCGCGCGCAGCACGTCGTGCGCGGCCCGGAACGCCACCAGGAAGTCGCGCAGGTCGTCGAAGTCGAACAGCGTCGCGGGGTCGGTCGAGCGCAACGCGACGCCGTACCGGTCGGCGAGCTCGATGAACAGCGGCGCGTTCATCGTCGACGCGAAGTGGCAGTGCAGCTCGGTCTTGGGCAGCAGCCGCAGATAGTCCGGATACCCGATCACGAGCGCGAGCGTACGTGGCCCGTGTGTCGGGCGGATGTCGCTCGATTACAGGCCGAGGGCTGCCTTCACCCCCGCGTTGACGACCTCGCCGCCGACGACGTTGAGACCCTTCGCGAGGGCCGGGTCGGCAGCGGATGCCGCGTCCCATCCCTTGTCGGCGATCGCGATGACGTAGGGCAGCGTGGCGTTCGCAAGAGCGCGGGTCGAGGTGTGCGGCACGGCGCCCGGCATGTTGGCGACGCAGTAGTACACGGAGTCGTGCACGGGGAACGTCGGGTCGTCGTGGGTCGTCGGACGGGAGCCTTCGAAGCATCCGCCCTGGTCGATGGCGATGTCCACGAGCACGGAGCCGGGCTTCATGGCGGCGACCATGTCGTCGGTGACGAGCTTCGGGGCGGCGGCCCCGGGGATGAGCACCGAGCCGATCACGAGATCGGCATCGCGCAGCTGCTCGGCGATCTCGTACCGGGTCGACGCGCGCGTCTGCACCTGGGTACCGAAGCGGGCCTCGATGCGGCGCAGGGCCGGCAGGGAGATGTCGATGACGGTGACCTGGGCACCGAGGCCGAGGGCGTTGGCAGCCGCGTGCTCGCCGGCGACACCGCCGCCGATCACGACGACCTTCGCCCGCGGGGTGCCCGGCACGCCGCCCATGAGCTGGCCGCGGCCTCCGGAGGCGCGCATGAGGGCGTGGGCGCCGACGACGATCGAGAGGCGCCCAGCGACCTCGCTCATCGGGGCGAGGAGAGGGAGCGCACGGTCGGGGGTCTGCACGGTCTCGTAGGCGACGGCGGTCGTGCCGGCCGCGATGAGCGCCTCGGTGAGGGGACGGTCGGCGGCGAGGTGCAGGTAGGTGAAGAGGGTGAGGTCGGGGCGCAGCAGCGGGTACTCCGCGGCGATCGGCTCCTTGACCTTCACGAGCAGGTCTGCACCCGACCAGGTCTCCTCGGCGGTGGCGGCGATGACCGCGCCGGCGGCGCGGTACTCGTCATCGGAGAACCCGCTGCCGATGCCGGCTCCGGACTGCACGACGACCTCGTGGCCGCGGTGATGCAGAGCGTCGACGCCGGCGGGCGTGAGCCCCACCCGGTTCTCGTTGTTCTTGATCTCGGTCGGCACGGCGACGCGCATGTCGGGCTCCTCGGTTCCTCCGGCGGGTTGAGGGAAATATGGCAGACGGTTCGCTCTCTTGTGTTACATGCAGAATCTTCTGCGTCAGATTCGTCATATCGCCGTAGAGTTCTCTGGAAAACCCGCTCTTGTCCCCCAACTGTCGAAGGATCTTCGATGCCCGATGAGCTCGACCCGATCGATGAGCAGATCATCGAGACCCTCAGTCGCGACGCGCGGGCGACCAACGCGGCCCTCGCCGATCAGCTGGGCGTTGCCCCGTCGACCGCCCACGCCCGCACCCGCTCCCTCGTCGAACGAGGGGTACTGACGGGCTTCCACGCCGCCGTCGACCAGACCGCGCTCGGGCGCGGCCTCCAAGCGATCATCGGCGTGACCCTGCGGCCCGGGCAGCGTCAGGAGAACATCCGCGGGTTCGCCCAGGAGATCAGCCGGCACCCCGACGTCATCCAGCTCTTCTTCCTCGGCGGGGTCGACGACTTCCTCGTGCACATCGCCGTCGACACATCGTCGTCGGTACGACGCTTCGTCGTCGATCAACTCTCGGCACGACCGAGCGTCGCCTCGACCCGCACGAGCCTGATCTTCGAGTACCACCGCAACGCCGTCGCCGCCGACTTCTCCTGATCCCGGCGACGCAGCCGACGCGTCAGGCCGCTTCGCCGAACCCGTCGGCGGCGAGGTCGTGCACGGCGGTGACCGCGGCGACCGCATCTGCCCCGTCCCCCGCGATGCGCAGCACATCGCCCTTCCCCGCGGCGAGCGACAGCAGTCCGATGAGGCTCGACGCAGACACCGGCCCTTTGCCCGAGGTCGCGTTGGTCACGGTGACCGCGGCGTCGAACCGGCCGACGGTCTTCACGACGGATGCCGCGGGCCGGGAGTGCAGCCCCACCTCGTTCACGAGGGTCACCTCGGCGACGGCCACCGCGGGGGCGACCTCGACGGGCGCCGCGGCGGGTGCGGCATCCGCCCCCGTCTCGGAGACGTCGTCCTGCCGCTTCGCATCGAGCGCTCGGCGCGCTTCGGACGTCACCTCGTCGAGGGTGCCGCCGGTCACGGCCCGGACGATCCCGGCGGTCAACCCCTCGACGAAGGGCCCGTCGCTGATGCGCACGGGCACGGCGCTCTCCCGGAGATCCAGGGCGAGCGAGGAGCTCAGCACGGCCGAGCCCAGGTCGGTGACGATGAGCACCCCGTCGGTGTCGGCCAGCTCGTCGATCGCCTGCGCGATCGCGGCGGCGTCCGTGCCGAAGCCGCCCGCGGCGCCGGCCGCGACCCGCACCGGCGGCGCCTCGTCATGCACCATCTGCAGGGCGAGGTCGACCGCCGCGTCGGCGAGCGGGGCGGAGTGCGAGACGACGACGAACCCGATCACGCGGCCAGCACTCCCGCCAGGGTCTCGAGCAGGATGACCGACGACGACGCCCCCGGATCGAGATGCCCGGCACTGCGCTCCCCGAGGTACGAGGCACGACCCTTGCGCGCCACGAGCGGTTCGGTCGAGTCGCGTCCGGCCTCTCCGGCGCGGGCAGCGGATGCCGCGGCATCCGCTGCACTTTCACCCGCCGCCGCGGCGGCGAAGGCCGCGACAGCGGGGGTGAGCGCGTCGATCATGGTCTTGTCGCCGATCTCGGCGTGACCGCGCGAGACGATGCCGGCGACGCCGGCGGCGAGCGCTTCGGCGAACTGCGCGGCGGTGACCTCGGAGTCGGCGGGCAGCGCCTTGGCCGCCTCGAGGAAGAGGGTGCCGTAGAGCGAGCCACTCGCCCCACCGACGGTCGAGATGAGGGTCATCCCGACCGACTTCAGCAGGGCGGGAGCCGTGTCGGGCACGCCGGCGTCGAGCTTCGTGACCACGGCGGTGAAGCCGCGGGCCATGTTCGTGCCGTGGTCGGCGTCGCCGATGGCCGAGTCGAGCTCGGTGAGCCAGGCGGCCTTCTCGTGCAGGGCGGCAGAGGCGGCGCGCAGCCACGCCTCGAGCTGGGCGACGGTGATGACGTCTGCCATCTCAGCGCCCCCAGCGCAGGGCGGAGGTCACGACCGGGGCATCCCAGAGGCGCAGGATCTCGTCGTCGGCCTTCACCAGCGTGAGCGAGGCGCCGGCCATGTCGAGGCTCGTGACATAGTCGCCGACGAGCGTGCGCGCGACGGTGACGCGCTTCGCCTCGAGGGCCTTCGCGACCTCGCCGTAGGTGAGGTAGAGCTCGATGAGCGGCGTGCCGCCGAGGCCGGTGAGCAGGGCGATCACGGGCGATCCGGTGAAGTCGAGGTCGTCGGTGATGGCGGTGACGATCGTCTCGGCGATGTCGTGAGCGGATGCCAGCGGCACCCGCTTGCGGCCCGGCTCGCCGTGGATGCCGACACCGACCTCCATCTCGTCCTCGGGCAGCTCGAAGCTCGGCTTGCCGTTGGCCGGCACGGTGCAGCTCGTGAGCGCGACGCCCATCGAGCGCCCGTTCGCGGCGACCTTCTCGGCGATGCGCTTGACCTCTGCGAGGGGCAGGCCTTCGGCCGCGGCGGCGCCGGCGACCTTCTCGACGACGAGGGTCGTGCCCACGCCGCGGCGACCCGCGGTCCAGGTGGAGTCCTCGACGGCGACGTCGTCGGCCACGACGACCGACTCGACGATCACGCCCTCCTCACGGGCGAGGTCGGCGGCCATGTCGAAGTTGAGCACGTCGCCGGTGTAGTTCTTCACGATGAACAGCACGCCCGAACCGGAGTCGACCTTCGTCGCGGCGGCGAGCATCTGGTCGGGGGTGGGCGAGGTGAACACCTCGCCCGCGCACGCGGCGTCGAGCATGCCGTCGCCGACGAAGCCGCTGTGCAGGGGCTCGTGACCCGAGCCTCCGCCGGAGACGAGGGTGACGCGACCGGCGCGCGGTGCGGTGCCGAACACGACGCGGTTCTCGAAGTCGACGTCGAGTTCGGGGTGGGCTGCGGCGACCCCGTGCAGCGCGTCGGCGAGGACGTTGGCCGGGTCGTTGATGAGCTTCTTCATGCGCGGATCTCCTGCTCGTTTCAGGCCTCGGTCGTCGAGGCGTTGTCGATGCGCGCGACGGATCGGGATCGCCCGCCGGCGTCACAGCAGGGGGTGTCCGCGACGCGCATGCGCCGCGTGGTGATGTCGTCCATGACTCACGCTCCCCTGTGAACGATGTGTGGATCGACGGTGCAATTTTCGACATTGTCGAAACCACTTCGCTAATATCGAAGCATTGTCGCGTCGGACGCCGGTGTCAAGAGGCATCCCGACCGTGCGTCCCCTGAGGATGCTGAATGCGGAAGGAGAGCCCCATGATCCAGTCGATCGACCGTGCCGCGCGCATCCTCGGGCTCCTGCAGGGCGCGCGGCGACTGGGCGTCAGCGACCTCGGCGCCGCGCTCGGACTCCCCCCGTCCACCGTGCACGGGCTCGTGAAGTCGTTGCAGGCCCACGGGCTCGTCGCGCAGGAACCCGACGGCAACCGCTACATGCTCGGGCCTGCGCTGCTCAAGCTCTCGAGCGTCTACCTCGACACCCTCGATGTGCGCTCGCGCTCCATCCGGTGGATGCACGCTCTGTCGCAGCGCACCGGCTTCGCCACCCGGCTCGGGGTGCCGCTGCTCGGCGACGTGCTCGTCATCCATCACGACCGGCGCCCGGACGGCTCCGAGCAGATGCCCGAGACCGGCATCACGCTGCCCGTGCACGCGTCGGCGATCGGCAAGGTGCTGGCGGCCTACGACGACGACGTGCGCGGTGAACTGCTTGCACGCGAGCTCGCCGACCTCACCGACCACACAGTGACGGATGCCGCATCCCTCACGTCGGCGCTCGACGACATCCGAGCGGCGGCGCTCGCGTGGGAGATCGAGGAGGCCGTCGTCGGAGAGTGCTCGGTGGCGGTGCCGGTCGTCGACGACACCGGACGGGTGATCGCCGCCGTGGCGCTCGTCGTGCCCGCCGACGCGCAGCCGGTGCCCGATGCGGCCCTGCGCGAGCTGCGCGACGCCGCGCGCGGCATCTCCCGCGAGCTCGGCGCGGCGACCTGGCCGCCGCGGGCCTGAGCGCCTCCCACCCCGCCCGACCCCGGCTCCCGAGCCCCCTGGCCCCGCGCACAGTCGGAACTTCTCGCCGACACGGGGCGCCGCGGCATCCCGAACCGGCGCGGCGCCGAGAAGTTCCGACGCAGTGCGGGCATCGCGCCGTTCGCGGATTGCACCGCCCGAGCCCGCGCCAGCCCCTGCCGCAGCCGCAGTCCCTGCCGCAGCCGCAGCCCCAGCCGCAGCCCCTGCCCGACCCCAGAGCACATTCCGGCCCGAAGGGCAATCCACTTCGTCGACGGCTCCGAAACGCCAGTATGGGGTCACTTCTCCCTGCCCGCCTGCGGCCACGGAGTGACCCAGTGCCACGACGTTCCGACCGGAGGACACCATGCGGGAGCGCTCCACCGAACCCCTCGTCGACATCGACGGTTACCGCAACATCACCGACCTGCTGACCCGGCGCGCGGCGACGGCGCCCGATCACGCGGCGTTCGATGTGCCGACCGGTGATGCGGAGCATCCGTGGCGACACGTCTCGACGGCCGACTATCTGCACCAGGTGCAGTCGCTCGCGAAGGGCCTGATCGCCGTCGGCGTCGGCGCCGGCGAGACCGTCGCGATCATGGCGCCCACCCGCTACGAGTGGGCCGTCGCCGATCTCGCCGGGTGGTTCGCGGGCGCCGTGATCGTGCCGGTCTACGACACCTCGTCCCCCGACCAGGTCTCGGCGATCACCACCGATGCGCAGGTGCGGCTGGGCATCGCGGGCGGAGAGCGACAGCGCGGCATCCTCACCGACGCGTTCGCCGCGACGGGTCTCGGCGACCTCGGCGTCTGGACGATGGATGCCTCGCCCGCCGACCTCGACGCGCTCACCGCGCGCGGCGTCGCGATCGGCGATGACGTTCTCGAGGCGCGGCGCCGTCACGCCGACCTCGACTCCCCCGCGACGATCGTCTACACGTCGGGCACGAGCGGCGAACCGAAGGGCGCGATCCTCACGCACCGCAACTTCGTCGGCCAGGTCGCCAACATCGCCGCGGCGTACAGCGCCGTGGTGCACGACGGCGGCAACACGGTCATCTTCCTGCCACTCGCCCATGTGCTCGCCCGCGGCCTGCAGCTCATCTGCCTGTCGGGCGGGATGCGCATCGCGCACGTCGCCGACACGACCCAGGTCGTCGAGAGCCTCGGGGTGCTGCGCCCGACCTTCCTCGTGGTCGTCCCGCGGGTGCTCGAGAAGATCCGCGCGGCGGCCGGAGCGAAAGCGGATGCCGCTCACCTCGCCGCGGTCTGGCGCGGCGCCGTCGCGACCGCCGAGCAGTGGGGGGAGGCCGCCGAGTCGGGCGCGACGCCCGCGTTCGGGCTGCGGCTGCGCCGCCGGCTCTTCGACCGCCTCTTCTACGGGCGGCTGCGCGCGCTCATGGGCGGCCGGCTCGACTACATCCTCTCCGGCGGCGCCCCGCTCGCCGCCGACCTGTCGCTGTTCTTCCGCGGCCTCGGCGTGCCGGTGATCGAGGGCTACGGGCTGACCGAGACATCCGCGCCCCTGACCGGCAACCTGCCGGGGAACATCCGCTCGGGCACCGTGGGCTACCCGCTGCCCGGCTCGACCGTGCGCATCAGCGAGCGCGGCGAGATCCTCGCGCGGGGCGTCGGGGTGTTCGCGGGCTACCGCGACCCGCGGCACAACGCCGACGCGTTCGAGGACGGCTTCCTGCGCACCGGCGACCTCGGCCGGCTCGACGACGACGGCCGCCTCGTGCTCGAGGGCCGCCTCAAGGACGTCATCATCACCAGCACCGGCAAGACCGTCGTGCCGCAGGCGTGGGAGAACGCGGTCGAGGCACATCCCCTCGTCGCCCACGCGGTGACCGTCGGCGAGGGGCGTTCGTACCTGTCGGCCCTGCTCGTGCTCGACCCCGTCGAGACCCGCGCCTGGGCGCAGGAGAACGGTGTCTCGGTCGACGACACCGCGGGCGACGGGCTCTCCGTGATCGACGATCCCGCCCTCGTCGCGGCGCTGACTGCCGTGGTGGATGCCGCGAACTCCCGCGTCTCCCACAGTGAGAGCGTGCGGCGCTTCGCGCTCGTGCTCGCCGACCTCGACGACACGACCCTCGTCACCCCGACCCTGAAGATCAAGCGCACCGCGCTGCTCGACCGCGGCGCCGCCGTGATCGACGACCTCTACGCCCGCGCGTGAGCCGCGGCATCCCCTCGTTCCTTCGACCCGATCGGAGCACCCCATGTCCGTGACCCGCAAAGCCCTCCTCACGATCATCGTCGTGCTGGTGATCGGCGCGCTCGTCGCCGTCGCCGGAAGCCAGGGCGGGGCGACCGTCGGCGGGTTCCCGCTGTACGCGCTCGCCGTGATCGCCGCATTCGCGATCCAGGTGATCGTGTACATCCCATCGCAGCTCGCGCACACCGAGCACTTCTTCGACCTGACCGGGAGCCTCACGTTCGTCGTCGTCTCCGCGGGCCTCGTGGTGCTGCATCCGACCATCGACGCGCGCGGCTGGGTGCTCGCGGCGATGGTGACGGTGTGGGCGCTGCGGCTCGGCACGTTCCTGTTCATGCGCGTGCGGCGCACGGGGGGCGACGACCGGTTCGACACGATCAAGCAGAACCCGGTGCGGTTCCTGCAGGTGTGGGTGATCCAGGGCGCGTGGGTGAGCCTGACGGCATCGGCGGCGTGGATCGCCCTGTCGTCCGACCAGCCGGCGCCGCTGGGGTGGATCGCCTACGTCGGCATCGCGGTGTGGCTCGTCGGCCTCGTGATCGAGATCGTCGCGGATGCCCAGAAGAACGCCTTCAAGGCGGATGCCGCGAACCGCGGTCGCTTCATCAGCACGGGCCTGTGGTCTCGGTCGCGGCATCCGAACTACTTCGGCGAGATCGTGCTGTGGGTGGGCGTGTTCCTCGTCGCCGCCCCGGCGCTGTCGGGCTGGCAGTGGGTCGCCGTGCTCTCGCCCCTGTTCGTCACCCTGCTGCTCACCCGGGTCAGCGGCATCCCCCTGCTCGAGGCGAAGGCGGAGCGGAAGTGGGGCGACGATCCCGCCTACCGGGCGTACAAGGCCCGCACTCCCGTGCTGCTCCCGCGCCTCACCGCGCCGACGACGCGGGTCGCCGCGGCGGAGTGAGGGTCGCGGCGGCCGGGTGGTGACGGCGGCCGGGTGGTGACGGCGGCCGGGTGGGGCGGCCGGCGAGTGCCGGGGGCGGGTAAGGGTCACCGAGGCGGGTGAGGGGAACGGCCCGGGTCGGCCGGCGATCGACCCGCGGACTCGGCCGGGCACCACGTCGGAAGTCTTCCCTGACGCGCCGGCGACGGATGCCGCGGCGCGGCGTGCCGCCGAGAAGTTCCGACGTTGCGGGGCCGGGCGAGGCGCGTCGCGTCACCCCGATGTCATGCACGACTGGTGCGAAACCTATGAATCACAGAAAGGTAACGAGAAGGGCTTCCCTTCCGTTACCTCGCCGTTATAGAGTGCTCGCACGGTAGTTGTTTTGCTGTGGCAGCTACCGGCATGTGATTGCAGGACACTCTTGGTGCAAAAGGGACAAGGGCCGGTCGGGATCCCCGACCGGCCCTACTTTTTCGCCCGGATGCCCCCACCCGTCGCGCCCGCCAGGGATTGCTGATCGCGGCATCCGACCGCGCTATGTCTTTCCACAGAACAGCCGGAATCGGACGCACTCCGTTACCGCGTCGTTATACCGTGAGGACAGGTCGCCGTTGTGCTGTGGCGGCGGCCACATGTGATTGCAACACTCCTGGTGCAAGGGACACTGGGCCGGTCGAACCCCCATCGACCGGCCCTTTCCTTTTGCCCGGAAAGGGCCGGGGCCGCGCGTCTCGCGCCGGCCAGCTGACCGCTCAGCGCGACGCGAGGATCGCCGTCAGTGCGCGGAAGAACGCCTTTCCATGCACCCGCTCGATCGCCGTGGCATTCGGGGCATCCGATCGCCAGTCGAAGACGGTCGCCCCGCGGGTGAGCTCGCCACGCAGCTCGACGCCCACGCGGTAGGGGCGCTCGACCTCGACGAGCGAGGGGTCGAGCGCGACGAGCACCGAGAGTGAGTCCGGATGCGTCGACCCGCCGATGCCCGCCGCCGAATCGAAGGCGAACGTCGCCTTGTTGGCCTGCACGAAGAACGCCGACAGGCGGGTGCCGAGGGCCTCGATCTCTGCGATTCGGCCGGCGTCGAACACCGTGTCGCGGATGGCCGTCGGGTCCCACGGCACGAACCGCAGGCTCGGGAATCCGGCTCCGACGACGATCGCCGCCGCCTCCGGATCGACGTAGATGTTGTACTCGGCGGCCGGCGTGATGTTGCCACGGCCGTTGATCGAGCCGCCCATGACGACGATCTCGCGCACGCGGGAGGCGAACTCCTCGTCGCGACGCACAGCGAGCGCGATGTTGGTGAGCGGTCCGATCGCGACGATGACGAGCTCGCCCGCGTACGCCCGGGAGAGTCGTAGCAGCGCGTCGACGGCGTGCTCCGAATCGACCTCGGTCGTGCCGGTGCGCCGCTGACCTCCGACGCCGTCTTCGCCGTGCACGTCGGTTGCGCTCACCCAGTCGGCCACGAGTGGGCGGGCGGCGCCGACGTGTACCGGCACGTCGCCGTCGCGCCCGGCGAGCTCGAGCGTGAGCAGTGCGTTCTCGGTCTGCTGCGCGAACCCGACGTTGCCTGCCACGATCGTGACCGCCTTCAGGTCGGCACGCTCATGCAGCGCCGCGGCCAGCAGCGCGAAGCAGTCATCGGCCGCCGTGTCGGTGTCGACGACGAGCGGGATGCGCCCGGACCTCGGGCGCGGCCCACCAGACCGACGGGCGGACGGCTGCGCCGGGGCGCCGGGACGCGCGGGGAGCGAGCCGGAGATGAGAGCTTGGAACAGCGGCGAATCACTCACCGACGTGACCTCCTGCCGGGTGGGTTGCGGGCGTCCACGGCATGGGGGCGGAGCGGCGGCTGCGGCATCCGACCCACTCGATCAAGCCTAGATCGCCTCCCGGTGCGCCACCGACCACCTGGGGACCGTACGCTATGCCCATGACCGATCGCCGTCTCGCCATCGACGCCTGGGAGAGCCTCTTCCGCGCGCAGCACGAGATCTTCGGCGAGATCTCCGGCGACTTCGTCGACGCCCCGCTCGAGCAGGACGAATACGACGTCCTGCTGACGGTCGTGCGGGCCCCCGAGATGACCGCGCGGCTGCGCGACGTCACCCGCAACCTGCTCATCAGCCAGCCGAGCGTGTCGCGCCTGGTCGATCGCATGGTCACCCGCGGGCTCGTCACCAAGTGCCCGGACCCCGAGGACGGCCGCGGCTCGCTCGTGCGCGCGACGGCGCAGGGGGCGCGGGCGTTCCGCAGCCTCGGTGCGCAGCACGCGCGCACCATCGTCGACCGCATGTCGACCCTCGACGACGCCGAGCTGCAGGCGCTGCTCGCCCTCACGACGAAGCTGCGCGAGCCGGCCTGCCCGACCGAGCTCGGCGAGACCGCCTGACCGGCGGCCGCCTCCGTCTGCACGACGCGCGTCCGTCCGACCGGAGCCGCACCCGCCCGACCCGAGCCTGCGTCAGCACTCGATGACGTTGACGGCGAGTCCGCCCTCGCTCGTCTCCTTGTACTTCGTCGACATGTCGATGCCGGTCTGCCGCATCGTCTCGACCACCTGGTCGAGGGACACGAAATGCGAGCCGTCGCCGCGCAAAGCGAGGCGGGCGGCGGTGACGGCGGTGGATGCCGCGATCGCATTGCGTTCGATGCACGGGATCTGCACGAGACCCCCGACCGGGTCGCACGTGAGGCCCAGATGGTGCTCCATGGCGATCTCGGCGGCGTTCTCGATCTGCCGGTTGGTGCCGCCCATCACGGCGGTGAGCCCGCCCGCTGCCATGGCGCACGCCGAGCCGACCTCGGCCTGGCAGCCACCCTCGGCTCCCGAGATCGAGGCGTTGGCCTTGAAGAGCGACCCGAGTGCTGTGGCGGTGAGCAGAAAACGACGGATGCCGCGGCGACGGTTCGCCTCGGCGACCACCGCGTCGTCAGCCGCCTCGGGAAGAGCGTGCGCGGCCTCGCCGGTGAAGCCGAGCAGCGCACTGCCGACCAGCTCGCCGTACGGCGTGACGGCGTTCCCCTGCCCGAGCCCGGAATCGGCGAGGAAGCGCCACCAGTACATCGCGACGGCGGGGACGATGCCCGCGGCGCCGTTGGTCGGTGCCGTGACGACGCGCCCGCCGGCGGCGTTCTCCTCGTTGACGGCGAGCGCGAAGGCGCCCAGCCACTCCCCCGGCAGCTCCCGGTGGCCGTCGGCCTCGGCGGCCTCGAGTTGCGATCTGATCGCGTCGGCGCGCCGGGCGACCCGCAGCATCCCGGGCAGCGTGCCGGTCGCGTGAAGACCCGCGTCGACGCACGCCGACATGGCGTCCCAGATGCGGTCGAGCCCCGCCGCCACCTCGGCCTCGCCGCGCAGCGCCTCCTCGTTGCGGCGGGCGAGTTCGGCGATCGTGAGGCCGTGCTCGTCGCAGAGCGCGAGCAGGGTCGCCGCGTCGCCGTAGGAGAACGGGAGCGCCGCCGGGGAGACCGCGGCATCCTCGCCCTCGCGTCGGATGAAACCGCCTCCCACCGAGTAATACGTGTCTGCGGCGATCGTGACACCGGCATCGCCGGAGGCGACGAGCGTCATCGCGTTCGGGTGCCCGGGGAGCCGTGTGCGCGGCGCGAAGGCGATGTCGGATGCCGCGAACGGCACGGGGTGGTGCCCGGCGAGCCGCAGCGGCTCACCCTCGGGGTACCGGCTCCACGCGTCGCGCACATCGGCGGGATCGACCGTCTCGGGGGCGAACCCGCGCAGCCCCGCGATGACAGCGTCGGGCGTGCCGTGACCGATGCCCGTCGCGCCGAGCGACCCGTAGAGCGTCACCGTCACTCGGCGCACCGCGGCGAGCTGGCCCGTGGCATCCAGCCGCAGCACGAAGTCGCGGGCGGCCCGCATCGGACCGACGGTGTGGGAGCTCGAGGGACCGATCCCGATCGAGAACAGCTCGAACGCCGAGACATAGGCACCCATGCGTTCGACCCTACGCCGGGGGTGCGGATTCTACTCCTCGACCCGCCTCCGGCGAGGGCCCTGGCACGAGCTCACGGCTGCGACGCAGACTGTCGGCATGGTTGGTATCGCCGTTCTCATTCTCCTCATCGGCCTCGTGCTGCTGCTCCTCGGTGTGTTCGTGAAGGCGGTCGGCTTCCTGCTGTGGCTCGGCGTGGTGCTGATCGTCATCGCGATCATCGCCGCACTCATCCGCTTCATCCGACGGCAGGTCTGATCCGCATCGCGCACCGAATCGGGTGCGCGAGAATGCCGGAGTGACCGCGGCATCCGATGACATCGTCTGGGACGTCATCGTCGTCGGTGCCGGCCCCGCAGGCTCGTCGGCTGCCCGATGCGCGGCGGCCGGCGGCGCGAGCACCCTGCTCGTCGATCGGGCGACGTTCCCGCGCTACAAGACCTGCGGCGGCGGTCTGCTCGGGGTGAGTCGGCGTTTCCTGCCGCCCGAGGGAGTGGCCGCGATCGAGGCCGAGGTGGGCCGAGTCGTCTTCACGCACGACGGCGCGCGCCCGGTCGAGATCCGCCGCGACGAGCCGTTCCTCACGATGGCGCGGCGCGAGCGTCTCGACGCGGCGCTCGTCACCGCCGCGCAGCGCGCGGGGGCCGTGTTCCGCGAGGGCGTCGCCGTGCAGCGGGTGGGGGCGGCATCCGATGATCTCGTGGCGGTCGAGACGAGCGCGGGCGTGCTGCGGGCGCGGGTCGTGATCGGCGCGGACGGCGTCGGCGGACGGATCGCCCGCCACGTCGGAGTGACCCCCGCGCGCGTCGACCTCGGACTCGAGGACGAGCGGGAGCGCGGCCGGGCGCCGCGCGACACGGTGCGCATCGATTGGGGTCCGGGCGCGGGCAGCTACGGCTGGCTCTTCCCGAAGGGCGAGGTCGATGAGGTGGGTGTGATCGAGGCGCGCGGGCGACCCGAGCAGACACGCGCCTACCTGGCCGCGTGGCTGCGCGAGACCGAGACGACGGATGCCGCGCCCCGCCACTCGAGCGGGCATCTCACGCAGTGGCGCACGGCGTCCTCGCCGTTGCGCCGCGGGGGCGTGCTCGTCGCCGGTGATGCGGCGGGCCTGCTCGAACCGTGGACGCGGGAGGGCATCTCCTTCGCGCTGCGGTCGGGTACCTGGGCGGGCGAGGCGGCGGCGCGAGCGGCGGCGGGCGACCCGGCCGCATTGGACGGGTACGTCGCGCGGGTCGAACAGGAGCTGCAGCCCGAGATCCGCACCGGCGCGCAGTTGCTCGCGGTCTTCGAGCGGCATCCGCGTCTCGTGCACGCCGCCCTCGGCCGGTCGCGGCGAGCCCGGCGCGCATTCGTCGAGTTCTGCGCGGGTGAGACGCCGCTCTCCGCGTATGCGACGCGCTGGTGGTTCCGTCTGGCGGTGGGCCTCCTCGGGCGGGGCGGATCGGCGACGGTCTGACGCGAACCGGGACCCGCTGCGCTGCCGCGGGATCAGGTGACGAGCGCCCCCGGCCCCGGGACGACCGCGACCTGCTCGCGATCGACCGCACGCCCGTGTGCATCGACGAAGGCGATGCGGACGTCACCTCCATCGCGGGCGTCGACGTAGCGCGTGGCGGGTCCCCACGGCGACGCGACATGGACGTCTCCCCACTGGCTGAGCGCGCCGAGCACCGGCAGCAGGGCGGCGCCGGCGGCGGTGAGTGTGTACTCGTCGCGCTGCCGCGCGCCCTCGTCGCGGTACGCGCGGCGCTCGATCACTCCGAGATCGACGAGCTTCGACAGCCGATCGGAGAGCACATCGGGTGCCACCTCGAGCCGCGAACGGATGTCGGCGAACCGGGTCACACCGAGGGCGATGTCGCGCACGACGAGCAGCGCCCACTTCTCGCCGAGCACGACGAGGGTGCGGGCGATCGAGCAGCGTTCGTTGACGGGAGAGGGCGGCTTCACGCGTCCATCCTATCTGAGTTGGTATTTCCAATCTAGGTGGTACGCTCTCGACATGACCTCACTCGTGGATGCCACCCTGCTCATCACCGGCGCGAACGGCGGGCTCGGCTCGCACTTCGCCCGCATCGCCCTCGAACGCGGCGCGCGCCGTGTCTACGCGACCGCACGATCGCCGCGCGAGGCGACCGACTCCCGGATCGTTCCGCTCGCCCTCGACGTGACCTCCTCGGCGTCGGTCCGCGCCGCCGCACAGGCCGCGGCCGACACCACCATCGTCGTGAAAAACGCCGGCATCGCGGGCGGGAACTCGCTGCTGTCGACCGACCTCGACGAGGTGCGGCGGGTCTTCGACACGAACGTGTTCGGCGCGCTGAGCGTGGCACAGGCCTTCGCCCCCGTGCTCGCCCGCAACGGTGGTGGCGCGCTCATCGACGTGCACTCGGCGCTGAGCTGGTTGGCCCGCGCCGGCGCCTACTCGGCGAGCAAGGCCGCGCTCTGGTCGATCACCAACTCGCTGCGCCTCGAGCTGCAGGCGCAGGGCACGCAGGTGCTCGGCGCCCACCTCGGTTACGCCGACACCCCGATGACCGAGGGCCTCGATGTCGCGAAGGCCGACCCGGCCGACATAGTGGCGGCGATCTACGACGCCCTCGAGTCGGGTGAGCACGAGGTGCTGGCCGACGCGGTGAGCGTCACCGTGAAGGCGGCCGTCTCTCAGCCGCTTCCGGTGCTGTACCCCGAGCTCGCGCGCTGACGATCAGCCCGGGAGCGTCACGGCGACCGGCTCGAAGCTGAACGGGCCGGGGCACGACCCGAACACGGGCGCCTCGGCCTTGTGGCCGATCGTGAAGGTCTGATCGATGAGCACCGAGCCGGCGTCGGTGACGCGCACCGTGATGAGCGACGTGTCGCCCGCGGGAGGGGTGGCGTACGGCGCCTGCTGGGGCACCTCGACCCGCGTGCGTTCGACGATCGTGAGGGCCGAAGGCGCGCATCCGGCGCCGAAGCAGGCCGCCAGGCTCGCCGACGCCGGCAGCGCGGGGGTGAACTCGAGCACCGCCGGACCGCTGTAGACGTAGCCGATCGCGGGGCAGGCAGTCGGGCCGACGGCACACCCCGGGGTGAGCACGGCGACAGCGAGCGCCACAGCACCCGCACCCGCCCACCTGCCTCTCATGCCGCCGAGGCTAGCGGGGCCGAGTGACCCGGGGCTGAACCGATGCCCGATCGAGATGAACATTCTCACGGTGCGCGTGGGCGCGGAGCCGCGGCATCCGGAGCACACTGACGGCATGCACCAGACGCCGGTGTACTACTACTCGTCCACCTCGAACCTCACCCGCCGGTTCGCCGAGCACCTGACGGAGAACGACGGCAGGCCCGTGCGCGACCTCGCCGACGCCGAGGTGCGACAGAGCGAAGCGGATGCCCCGTGGGTGCTGCTCACGCCCTCATACAAAGCCGGCAACGACGATCAGGTGACGCTGCCCGCGGCGGTGCGGGCGTTCCTTCGGTCCGCCGTCACCCGGCGGAATCTCGTCGGCATCATCGGCTCGGGCAATCGCAACTTCGGTCGGTACTACCAGGCGGCTGCGCGTGAACTCGCGGAGCTGTCCGGGCGCCCCATCCTGTTCGAGTTCGAGCTCTCGGGTACCCCCGAAGACGTGACTCGATGCGCGGAGATCCTCGGGGAGCTCGACCGGGCGCTCGCCACCGGGTGACCCCTCAATCGCGCACGAGGGTTGCGGCGTCGGAGGTCAGGCGGGCGGCGACCGCATCGAAGGGCGCGAGCGAGCGCTGAGCCCGAGCGATCGCCACGGCGCCCTCGATCGCAGCGAGCAGTGTCGTCGCGAACGAGGCGGCGGCTGCGGCATCCACCCCTGTTGCGGCGAGCCGGGCGGCGAGGGCGTCGATCCATCCGCCGAAGAGGGTGCCGGCCGTGTCGCGCAGCGGCCCGTCGGTTGACGCAGTCACGGCGAGCAGGGAGCATCCGACAGCGAAGTCTGTCGCGACGAGCGTGTGCCGCCAGACGGCGATGAAGGATGCCACGACCTCGACGGGGGTGTCGCCGGTGAACCCGCCGACGAGCGCGATGACCCGGTCGGCCTGCCGGCGCACCGCCAGCTCGACCAGCTCGTCCTTGCCGCCCGGGAAGTGGTGATAGATCGACCCGCGGGGTGCACCCGAGGCGGCGATGACGTCGCTGAACGAGGTGGCCTGATAGCCGCGCTCAGCCAGCAGCCGCGCCGCGGTGTCGGCCATCTGCTCCCGCGCGCCGCTCAGGACTCGCCCCGCAGCGACGCGATCTCGGCGCGCGCGGCGCCGACGATTTCGGCGTTCGTGTGCGCGTGACCCCACAGGCCCCAGCCACCCTCGGGGGCCTCGGTGAGCAGCACCCAGGTGCGCTCGCGCCAGCTCGGGTCGCCCGCGGCGTCCGCCACGAGATCGGTGAGCGCGCTCACGACGGCGAGCTGCTTGTCGCGGTCGAGTGCACCGGCGTTGGTCAGCACCTGCACGCGCACGTGATCGCTCGATCCGTCGACATCGGACAGTGCCGCGGCGGGAAGCTCATGAACGAACGCGGCGGTGTTCGCCCGGAACATCGGGATGTCGGGCACCTGCTCGACGTCCTTCACGGCGGCGGCGGCACGCTGGGCGAGGGAATGCACGTCGGCGATGAGTCCGGCCGGAGCGTAGATGTCGATCATGGGCATGGGGAGCCTCCGAGGTCGCGAAGTATGATGCTCGTCATACTATGACGGCCGTCATATGACCCGCAACCGCGTCACTGCGTGAAGAGGTTGCGCAGCAGGGTCAGGTAGACGATCGCGAACACCGCGACGATGCCGACGTTGACGGCGAGGCGCCACCAGAGGTGGTCACGCAAGAACGCCACGTCGAGCCCGACGATGAGCCCACCCATCACGAGCAGGTAAATGACGACGAACACGGTGTGCTTCATGGTGGCCTCCGGATCGGATGTCTCGGCACCATCCTGCCCCCACTCGCGCCCGCCCGCTCCGCCCTCCCTAGGCTGGGCTCATGACGTCGGATGCTCCGGATCCGCGCGCGTGCCCGACGTGCGGCGATCCCCTGCGGTTCGAGATCCTCGACGACGAACGCTTCCTCGTCGCATGGTCGTGCGTGAACTGCGGACTGATCCGCACGACCGAGCCGGTCTGAGACCCCGCAGACGCGAAACGGCCCGCCGAAGCGGGCCGTTTCACTTACTGTCTCAACACAGTGTGCGCCCGAAGGGACTCGAACCCCTAACCTTCTGATCCGTAGTCAGATGCTCTATCCATTGAGCTACGGGCGCATGTTCTCGCGGCCATTTCGGCGCGCGGGCACCAGGAGAGCATACCCCAGGACGTGCTCCCGGAACGAATCGTGGATGCCGCGGCCCGCGGCATCCCCTCACTCGTCGAGTTCGCTCAGGTCGATGCCCGATGCCTTCGGCGCGGCACCCGAGACGATCTCACCGCCGGGAAGCGCCTCAGGCTCCCCGTCGACGAGCCGCTTGCGGTGAGCGGCGAGCTTCGGCAGGTCGACGAGCTTGAGGCTCATCATGCGCGCCTTGCGCATCTTCTCGTAGTCGGGCTCGAGGTCGGGGCGCGCCGCCTCGATGCGCAGCCGCCGGTCGATGTTGCGCGAGACCTCGCTCCATGCCGCCTCGCGCGCCGCCTCGACGAGCTCGCGCAGCGTCGCCTCGTCGGCGGCACGCTGCTGCAGCTCCTCGGCGATGCGCAGCGACTGCTTACGTCGACGCCGAAGATTCTTGACGTCGCGGCTGCGGTAGTCGTGGGTGCCGTCCGAGAGGCTGAACCGGCGGCTGGCGCGCTTGCGCTCCCGCTCCGCCCGCTTGCCGTCGGCCTCCGCCTCCCGCGCCAGCGCCAGCAGCGCCTCCTGCGCGTCGGGAAGGAACAGCTCGACATCGAAGTCGGCGTCCGACGAGATGAGCGCGACCAGCATGCGGTTCTTCAACGTCAGTCGCGTGGCGGCCGCGGCGATGTAGAGACCTTCGGCGACGACATCCTTCGTCTTGGCGACGCGTGCGGCATCGTTCGGGCTCTCGCCCTCCCGGCTCTTCCAGATCCGCGCCACAACCACTCCTGTGTCGAGGGTAGTGCCCGCAGGCCTGTGAGGTCGATGACGGATGCCGCCCCTCACCCCGCGAGCTTGGTGATCACCGCCTCGACACGTCGCGCGCGGGTGTCGGCGGCCTTCGCGGACTCGACGCTCACGACGTGCGCCTTGCGGTGGCTGGGAGCGAGCGCGGCGAACGCGGCGGCGAGCCCGGCGGATGCGAGCGCGGCGGCGAGGTCGGCCGGAACCTCGACGTCGCGAGGCGCGGTATCGAGGGCGGGCTCGACGGTGACCGCGTCGCCCCCACCGATGCCGGTCGCCGCTCGCTTGTCGGAGCTGAACGGCACGAGGAACAGCCCCTGCATCACCCCGACCGTCGAGCGGTACTCGTAGCCGTTGACGCTCACCACGACGGCGGGACGCTTGCCACCTCCGAGCGCCTCGAGCACCGCGGGCGGCACCTCGATGCCGGTGTTGTTGCCGAACTGCGACATGGTCGTCTCGAACCGCTGCGTCATCATGCGCACAGCGTAGGCCCGCCCGGCGACGTCGGGTAAGGGAGTAGCGACCTCGCTGCAGCAGCGCAACCCCCGGCATCCGTCGACGCCGGCCGCGTACCGTCACCGGTGTCCGTACACACTTCACGAAAGGGGTATCGACATGGGACTCATCGATGACGCCAAGGACGTCGCGGAGACCGCCGGCCGCAAGGTCAAGGAGGGCTTCGAGGACGCCAAGGACCGCATCGGCGACAAGGTCGACGAGGTCAAGGCCGACGCGAACGTCAAGAAGGCCGAAGCCGAGAAGGAGCGGGTCGAGAAGCGCAACGAGCTCAAGGAGCAGTTGCGCGGCGAGTGACCGCTCCGCTGAGCCCGTCGCTCAGCGTCGCGCGGCAGGAATGTGTCGAGGCCCCCGGGATGATCTCCCGGGGGCCTCGATGCGTGGGGCTCAGAGGGCGGCGAGCGCCTGCTCGAGGTCGGCCACGAGGTCGTCGACCGACTCGATGCCCACCGACAGCCGCACGACGGACTCCGGCACGGCGAGCTCGGTGCCGCGCACCGAGGCGTGGGTCATCTCGTCGGGGTAGTTGACCAGCGACTCGACGCCGCCGAGCGACTCGGCGAGTGTGAAGAGGCGCGTCGACTCGGCGAAACGGCGGGCGGATGCCCCGTCGCCGAGGTCGAGCGTGACGATGCCGCCGAACGCCGACATCTGTCGCGCGGCGAGCTCGTGTCCCGGGTGCGAGGGAAGGCCGGGGTAGTAGACCCGGGCGACCCTGTCGTGCCCCTCGAGCACCTCGGCGATCTGCTGCGCGTTCTCGCTGTGCCGCTGCATGCGCACCGCGAGCGTCTTGATGCCGCGGGTCGTGAGCCACGCGTCGAGCGGCCCCGACACGGCACCGGTGGCGAACTGCAGGAAGCGCGCCTTCTCGGCGAGCGCGTCGTCGGCGATGACGAGTGCACCGCCGATCACGTCAGAGTGCCCGCCGAGGTACTTGGTCGTCGAGTGCACGACGACATCGGCGCCGAGCGCGAGCGGCTGCTGCAAGGCGGGCGAGGCGAAGGTGTTGTCGACGACGACGACCGCGCCGGCCGCGTGGCCGAGGCGCGCGAGCCCGGCGATGTCGGTGACGCGCAGCAGCGGGTTCGATGGGGTCTCGACCCAGACGATCTTCGCCGGACGCTCGGCGAGTGCCGCCTCGACCTGGGCGAGGTCGCTCATGTCGACGACCCGCAGGCCCACCCCCCAGGGCCCGAGGATGCGGGCGATCAGCCGGTAGGTGCCGCCGTAGACGTCGTTGCCGAGAAGCACCTCGTCGCCGGGCTGCAGTGCCGCGCGCAGCAGGGCGTCCTCGGCGGCGAGGCCCGACGCGAACGAGAGACCGTGCACGCCGCCTTCGATCGCCGCGATCTGACGCTCGAGGGCGGTGCGGGTGGGATTGCCGCTGCGGCCGTACTCATAGCCGCCGCGCAGCCCGCCGATGCCGTCCTGCGCGTACGTCGACGAGAAATGCACGGGCGGGATGACCGCGCCCGTCGTCGGGTCGAACTCCTGCCCGGCGTGCACCGCCAGGCTGTCGAAGCCGCGGGCGGACGAGGCGTGGTCGGTCATGCGTTCACTCCAGTGATCGGGGTCGGGGTCGGGACGTCGTAGCCGTGGGCGCGCATCCAGTCGTCGTCGTACAGCTTCGAGAGGTAGCCGCGGCCGTGGTCGGGCAGGAGCACGACGACCACGGCATGCTCGTCGAGGTCGCGCGCGACGCGCAGCGCACCGACCACCGCCATGCCGCTGGAGCCGCCGACGAGCAGACCCTCCTCGCGGGCGAGGCGCCGCGCCATCGCGAACGACTCCGCGTCGGACACGCGTTCGTAGGCGTCGACGACGGTCGGGTCGAAGGCCTCCGGCCACATGTCCTCGCCGACGCCCTCGACGTCGTAGCCGTGCACGGGGCCGCCGGAGTAGATCGAGCCGACCGGGTCGACGCCGATGATGCGCACTGCGGAGCCCGCGGCATCCCGAAGGAAACGGCCCGTCCCCGTGATGGTGCCCCCGGTGCCGACGCCCGCCACGAAGTGGGTCAGGCGTCCGTCGGTGTCACGCCAGATCTCGGGACCGGTCGAGCGGTAGTGGCTCGCCGGACCGTTCGGGTTCGCGTACTGATTCGGCTTGAAGGCACCCGGGATCTCACGAGCGAGGCGGTCGGACACCGAGTAGTAGGAGGTGGGGTCATCGGGTTCGACGTTCGTCGGCGTGACGACGACGTCGGCGCCGTACGCCCGCAGCACCGCCCGCTTGTCCTCGGCGACCTTGTCGGGCACGACGAACACGCACCGATAGCCACGCTGCTGGGCGACGAGCGCGAGTCCGACGCCGGTGTTGCCCGAGGTCGGCTCGACGATCGTGCCGCCCGGGCGGAGCAGTCCGCCCCGCTCGGCGGCGTCGATGATGGATGCCGCGATGCGGTCCTTGCTCGAGCCGCCCGGGTTGAAGTACTCGACCTTGGCGAGCACGGTGGCACGGATGCCGGCGGTGACGGCGTTCAGACGGACGAGAGGCGTGTTGCCGACGAGGTCGGTCACGCTCGAGGCGTAGCGCACGAGAGATTCCTGGGGGTGGTGTCACGCGGGGGCGTGACGGCTGACGGGGGTCGATGAAGACGACGCGAAGGCGTCGATCAGCGACAACACAGACAGGTCAGCACGCGGCCACCCTACCCCGACCCACCCGGGAGCGCGCAACCCGTGACCGCCCCATCCCGATTCTCACGGCCGTCCGAATGGCGCTGTGCGCGCCGGGGACGTACTATTCACGAGGCCCAAGTCAGGTAAGCCTTACCTCCCATCGACCGAAGGTTCCCGTCATGCCCCGCCGTACCGCACGCCGTCTCGCCGCGGCATCCGCCGTTCTCGCCGTCGCCGTCAGCCTCGCCGCGTGCTCGTCCTCGTCGTCGCCCAGCGCGAGCGCATCCGGCGACATCTCCGGCCAGACCATCACGGTCTACAACGCACAACACGAAGAACTCACCCAGGCATGGGCCGACGCGTTCACGAAGCAGACCGGTGTGAAGGTCGTCCTTCGCAACGGGGACGACTCCGAGCTCGGCAACCAGATCGTGCAAGAGGGCGCCGCATCGCCCGCCGACGTCTTCCTCACGGAGAACTCGCCGGCGATGTCGCTCGTCGAGAAGGCCGGGCTCTTCGCCCCGATCGATGCCTCGACCCTCGACAACGTTCCGGCCGCCTACCGCCCCGCCAGCGGCGACTGGACCGGCATCGCCGCCCGCTCGACGGTGATGGTCTACAACCCGTCGCTCATCTCCGCCGACCAGCTGCCGACGTCGATCATGGACCTCGAGAAGCCGGAGTGGAAGGGCAAGTGGGCGGCATCCCCCACCGGGGCCGATTTCCAGGCGATCGTGTCCGCGATCCTGCAGCAGAAGGGCGTCGATGCGACGACCGCCTGGCTCGACGCGATGAAGCAGAACTCCGTCGCCTACAAGGGCAACTCGACCGTCATGAAGGCCGTCAACTCCGGCCAGGTGCCGCTCGGCATCATCTACCACTACTACTGGTTCATCGATCAGTCGAAGACGAAGGAGAACAGCAACAACACGAAGCTGGCCTACTTCACGAACCAGGACCCGGGCGCCTTCGTCAGCATCTCGGGCGGTGGCGTGCTGAAGTCCAGCACCCACCAGCAGGCGGCACAGGCGTTCATCGCGTTCATCACCTCCGCCGCGGGCCAGCAGGTGCTGCGCGACGGCACCAGCTTCGAGTACGCGATCGGCAGCGGCGTCGCCTCCAACCCGGCGCTGCCGGCGCTCGACACGCTGCAGCCGCCGGCGATCGACCCCTCAACCCTCAACAGCTCGCAGGTCTCCGACCTCATGACCGCGGCGGGGCTGATCTGATCTGACCGCTCTCGCTGCGAGCGCCCCGATCGGCGGCGCGACCCTCCGGCGCCGGGCTCGTCGAGCCCCGGCGCCGCTGGTCGTGCTCACGCTCGTGGTCGCCGCGCTCATGCTCGTGCCCGTCGGCTTCGTCGCCTGGGTCGCGATCGATGAGGGCTGGGCGCAGCTGGCGCCGCTCATCTTCCGGCCGCGGGTCGGCGAGCTGCTGCTGAACACGATCGGCCTGGTCGTGGTGGGGGTTCCGCTGTGCGTGGCCGTCGGGGTGCTCGCCGCATGGGTCGTCGAGCGCACCGCCCTCCCGGGGAGGCGCGTCTGGGCCATCGCGCTCGCTGCTCCGCTCGCGATGCCCGCTTTCGTCAGCAGCTACGGATGGGTGTCGGCGGTGCCCTCCCTCGGCGGACTGTCGGGAGGGCTCCTCGTCGCGGTCGGCGCGTACTATCCCCTCGTCTACCTCCCCGCCCTCGCCGCCCTACGGCGGCTCGACCCGGCGCTCGAGGAGTCCGCCCGCGCGCTCGGGCACGGCCCCGTGCGCACCTTCCTGCGCGTGGCCCTCCCCCAGCTGCGCATCGCGATCCTCGGCGGCGGACTGGTCGTCGGGCTGCACCTGCTCGCCGAGTACGGCGCCTTCGCACTGCTGCGGTTCGACACCTTCACCACCGCGATCGTCAGCCAGTTCCAGTCGACGTTCGCGGGTCCTGCCGCCAACGCACTCGGCGTGGTGCTCGCGCTGCTGTGCCTCGTGCTGCTCGTCGGCGAGGCGTCGGCACGCGGCTCCGCGCGCTACGCACGCATCGGCCGCGGTGCGCCGCGCCCCGCCGTGCCGCACCGACTCGGGTGGCGCGCGGTGCCCGTGGCCCTGGCACTGACCCTCGTGCTCGCACTCGCTGTCGGTGTGCCGGGCGTGAGCCTCGTGCGCTGGGCCCTGCGCCCGGAGGCCTGGGCGGCCGGCGACCTGCTCTCCACCCTCGGGCAGACCCTGATGCTCTCGGCGGGCGGCGCGATCGCGGCGACCATCATCGCCCTGCCCGGCGCGTGGCTCGCGGTGCGGTACCCGGGCCGCATGTCCCGCGTGATCGAAGGCGCGATGTACCTCGCGAGCAGCCTGCCGACGATCATCGTCGCCCTCGCGCTCGTGACGGTCACCCTGCGGGTGCTTCCGGCCGTCTACCAGACGCCGGTCACGGTGATCTCGGCCTACGTCATCGTGTTCCTGCCGCGGGCGCTGGTGAGCTTGCGCACCGGCCTCGCCCAGGTGCCGCGCGGGCTCGAAGAGGCCGCGCGCTCTCTCGGGCGCAGCTCGCTCGGCGCGAAGCTGACGGTCACCGCGCCGCTCATGCTCTCGTCGTTCGGCGCGGCTCTCGCACTCACCGGCCTCGGCTGCGCGAACGAGCTCACGGCGACCCTGCTGCTCGCCCCGGCCGGCACCAGCACGCTCGCGACCCAGTTCTGGTCGGCGACGATCAACGCCGACTTCGCATCGGCCGCACCATATGCGATCCTGCTGATCGCCCTGTCGGTGCCGAGCGTCGCACTGCTCCTCGCCGACGCCCGCCGGAAGAAGACCGCATGACCTCCCTCGACCTCGCCCAGGTGTCGGTGACCCTGGGCGGACACCCCGTGCTGCACGACGTCTCGCTGCGGCTCGCGGACGGAGAGCGTCTCGCCGTCGTCGGCCCCTCGGGCAGTGGCAAGACGACGCTCCTTCGGGCGATCGCCGGCTTCGAGCGCATCACCCGCGGCGAGATCCGACTCGGCGATGATCTGGTCGCCTCCGCCGAGCGTCAGGTCGCGTCGCACCGCCGCCGGGTCGGCTACGTCGCGCAGGACGGCGCCCTCTTCCCCCACCTGACCGCGCGAGCAAACATCGCCTTCGGCCTCGGCGGGGTCGCGCGTGGCGCCCGGGGTGACGCGGTCGCCGCGGCATCCGCTCTCGCCGGCATCGAGCCCGACCTGCTCGAGCGCTATCCGCACGAGATCTCCGGCGGCCAGCAGCAGCGTGTCTCGCTCGCCCGCGCACTCGCGCCCCACCCGCGCGTGCTGCTGCTCGACGAGCCCTTCAGCGCCCTCGACACGGCGCTGCGCGCCCAGGTGCGCACGCAGGTCGTCGATGCCCTCGACCGCGCCGGCGTGACGACGGTGCTCGTCACCCATGATCCCGCCGAAGCGCTCGCCTTCGGCGACGCGATCGCGGTGCTCGACGGCGGACGCCTCCAGCAGGCGGGAAGCTGCGCCGAGGTCTACGCGGCGCCGGCCACGCCGCAGGTCGCGCGCCTGCTCGGCGACACCGTGCTGCTGCCCGCGACACGCGAGGCGGGGTCGGCCCGATGCCCGCTCGGCCTCGTGCCGGTGCGTACGGACGCGGCAGGCGCAGCATCCGCTCTCGTCGTCATGGTGCGTCCCGAGCAGCTTCGACTGACGACGGATGCCACGGCCCCCGCCATGCGCGTGCTCGACGTCGTCGAGACCGGTGGCACCGCCCTCGTCACGGTCGTGTGCGACGACGGCACCGAGGCGCGGGTGCCGCTGCGCGTGTTCGGCGTCGACCTTCCCGCCGTGGGCGACACCGTCGGCGTCGTGGTGGACGGCGCGGGCGTGCTCTACGCGGCCTGAGCGCTCAGCGGCCGGATCGATGCCGCGCGGCTGCCGCGCCGGTCACAGACCGAGGTCGGATGCGGCGACCGGGGCCGTGCCCGCCACGCTGCGCCGCTGACGGATGATCGCGACGACGATCACCATGACCAACGCGAATCCGAGCGACACCCAGCCGCTGCCGACGCCTACCCCTCCCTCGTCGACGGGCTTGCCGAGCCAGTCGGCGACCGAGGCGCCGAGCGGACGGGTGAGCACGTAGGCGAACCAGAACGCGAACACGGCGCCGAAGCGCAGGAAGCGGTAGCCGAGTGCCGGAACGAGGATGAGCACCGCGAACACGAGGATCGACGGAGCGTAGCCGAGTCCCAGGGTCACCGCGGCGAAGTCGCCGACCGCCGTGCCGAGGGCGAAGGTGCCGATGACGGCCGCCCAGTAGAACGCCTCGCGCCGGGTCGTGGTGATCGCGTGCACCGACAGGGTGCGCTCCACCCGCCACCAGACGAGGAAGACGGCCGCGAGGAACACCGCGTAGAGCGTCGCCGACACCGCATACGGAAGGCCCACGACGACGTGAGCGACATCGGCGGCCATCGTGCCGAAGACGCCCACCATCGCGACGGCGAACCAGTAGACCTCGGGCACGTAGCGCCGGCGCGTGAACTGCAGCGCCAGTGCCGCGCAGAACAGCACGAACGCGATCAGCACGGCGACCACCGGCGGCAGCACCCGGATCGAGAAGTCCGACAGCGCCTCGCCCAGCGCCGTCGACGCGGCTTTGGCCACCCAGAACGACGGCGTCGGATCGGGCACGCGCGAGGGCGCGGCATCCGAAGTCGTCGCGCTCATGCGCGCTTGGCCTTCGAGCGCTTCACGAGCGCCCCGATGACGACCGGCGCGACGGTCACGAGCACGATCGCGATGCTGATCCACTCGATGTTGTTGGCGACCCACGGAACCCCGCCGAGCAGGGCGCCGGCGAGCCCGAGAATGCCCGCCCAGATCACGGCGCCGATCGCGTTCCACATCGAGAAGCGGGCACGCGGCATGTCGGAGACGCCCGCCGCGGGCGAGATGTAGGTGCGCACGATCGGCACGAAACGGGCCAGGATGATCGCGCCCACCCCGTAGCGCTCGAAGAAGCCGTGAGCTTCGGCGAGGTACTCAGGCTTGAACAGCCGCGCCCCGGGACGGAAGAGGCGCCGCCCGTAGCGACGACCGATCCAGAACGACAGCTCGGCGCCGACGATCGCGGCGACCGCGGCGATCGCCGCGATCAGCACCCAGGAGGTGTTCAGCGGCACCGCGAGGATCGCCGCGGCGAACAGGAGGCTGTCGCCGGGCAGGAAGGGGAAGAACAGACCGTTCTCGATGAAGACGATGACGGCGACGAGCACGAGGGCGAGGGGACCGAGGCTTCCGAGACTGTCGATGATGTTCACGCGCCCATCCTGGCGGTGCGATTCAAAGAATGCGCCGAGATTCGGGCGTCAGGATGCCGCGGGGCTACGCTCGCGCTGTGAATCCGCCGACCGACCTGCTCCCCTCGCTCGTCGGTGTCGGGGTGCTCGCGGCCGTCACGACGGTCGTGCTCGCCGCCTTCCGCGTGCCGGGCCTGTGGTCGCCGCTGCTGGCGATCGTGCGCGGCGCGGTGCAGCTCGCGGTGATCAGCGTGCTGCTGACCGGACTCATCACCGACGCGAGGCTGATCGCACTGACCCTCGTCGCGATGTTCGTGATCGCGGCGTCGGTGGCGACCGGACGCATCGGATGGTCGCGGCGCCACGCGGCGATGATGACGACATCCATCGTGTCGGGGGTCGTGTTCGCGACGACGATCGTGTTCGCGACCGGTGCGCTCGAGCTGACCGCACGCTACGCGCTGGCGATCGGCGCGATCGTCATCGGCAACGCCATGAGCATCGCGACCCTCACCGGCCGCATGTTCACCCGCGGAATCGTCGACCACTGGGACGAGGTGGAGGGGTGGCTCGCCCTCGGCGCGCGGCCCCGGCAGTCGACCCTGGCGCTGGCGCGGCAGGCCGTGCGCGATGCCCTCATCCCCTCGATCGACCAGACCAAGACGACCGGTCTCGTCGTGCTGCCGGGCGCCTTCGTCGGCGCGATCTTCGGGGGGATCTCGCCGCTGGAGGCGGGCCGGTTCCAGATCGTCGTGCTCGCGGCCATCATGGCGGCCGGGGCGGTCACATCCGTGCTCGTCGCGCTCTGGATGGGACCGGTGCGGGTGAAACCCGCCGACCTGCGCTAGCTGCGGGAATGCGCGAACGCCCCCGGCCCGTACTCGGGCCAGGGGCGCTCCGTCTGTGCGCGGGTCGGCGCGGTCGATGGGTCAGGCGGCGGGAGTCGCGCCCTCGGTCACGGTGACCGCCTCGGCGGCGCCGGCCACGGCCACCTTGCGCGGCTTCGCCTTCTCGCTGACGGGCAGGGTCACACTCAACACGCCGTCGCGGTAGCTCGCCGAGATGGTCTCCGTGTCGATGCCACGCCCGAGCTGCAGCTGGCGCAGGTAGGCGCCGGCTTCCCGCTCGCGGGTGATCCAGCTGACGCCCTCGCCGCTGGGCAGGGTGCGCTCGGCGCGGATGGTGAGCAGCTGTCCGTCGACGTCGACGTCGATCGAACCCGGGTCGACGCCCGGGAGGTCGGCGGTGAGCACGTAGTGGTCGCCGTCGCGGTAGACGTCCATCGGCATCTGGCGCGGACCACGGCGGGTCTGGTCGAGAGTCGTGGTCGCGAAGCGCTCCAGGTCGCGGAGCAGGTCGTAGGTCGCCATGGGTTCTCCTGTGTGAGCGGGGCGGATGCAGCATCCACCCGGGTCTGCGAAAGTTGAGTCTGATTGGCTCAACTAGTGCGAGATTAGCACTCGGGCAGTGAGAGTGCCAGCGAAGGCGGCGGAGTTCACCGACGGCGAAATGGGGAGATCCCGGGGAGGGACCGCTCTATCGCGGTCCGGAGCCCACGACTGCGCATTGTGCACAGTCCCCCGGAGCAGGCCGGCTCGCCGAAGGATGCCACGCCCATCGGCGGACCGAAGACCCTACTTCCGCCCGGCCCGCCCGCCGAACGCGCGGCGAAGGGCTGCCGGCGCTCCTGCACCGGCAGCCCTCTTCGCATGGCGGATCAACTGGCGCCGAGCTTCTCCTTCAGCGCCGCGGTGCGCTCCGCCGCATCGGCCTTGCGCTCGGCCTTGCGCTGCTCACGCGCGTGACGCCGCGCCTCCTTCTCGGCTTCACGGTAGGCCTCCTCGGCGGCCTCCATCTCGTCGAGCACCTCCTCGCGCGGGCGCCGGATGACGACGCCGTCGAGCTTCGCCATCTCACCGTCGACGACCTCACGGGCGTACTCGGTGACCTCGGCGACGAGGGCGGTGCCGCCGATCGGGATGGCACTGCTGATCTGCTCGAGCGCGCCCGCCGAGCGGTCGACGCGCCGCAGATCGAAGGCGCCGCCCACGAGCAGCCCGCCCGTCCAGCCGAGCAGCATGCCGATGGGTCCGCCGATCACGCCGATCAGGAGTCCCACGAGGCTGCCGCCCCAGGTGCCCACGGCGCCGTTGTTGTCGACGCCGTCGGGCATCGAGATGCGCCCGTCGGCGTCGCGGGTGACGACGGCCGCGGCGGCGACGTCGACGCGGCCTTCCATGCCTGCGCCCTTCAGCTCGCTGAGCGCCTGGAAGGCGTTCGAGCGGTCGTCGAAGGTGACGGCGATGATGTTCGATTCGGGCATGACGGTGACCTCCTGATCACGGGGGATGTTCGCGGGCGGTTGTCCCGCATGACCACCACGATCGCGGTGTTCGCGTCGCCGCTCATCGGTCGCTTCGACCACTCTTCACAGCACTCTCTGTGCAGAGTGCACGGTGCGCCTAGGCTGACCGCATGTCCTCCCCGGGTCGGCTGCGCGAGTTCGTGTGCACGCTCGACGGCGCCCCCACGACGGCCGCCTCACTGCCCGACGACGAGCTGGAACGCCTGCATGCCGCACTCGGCGAGGGGCCGGTGCGCTGGGTGGTCGCGACCGTGGACCACACGCTCGGTGTACTGAGAGCGCGGCCCGATGCGGACGCACTCGCACCGTGGCCCCACATGCGCGCCCTCGCCGAGCACGTGCTCGCCGAGGCGATCGAGCGGTGCCTCGCATCGGAACCGACCACCCCCGACGAGCGCCTGGCAGAGCGCGCGTTCGCCGACGACATCGTCGCCCGCGACATTCCGCTGGGGCGAGTCGTCGACACGATGCGCATGATGCAGCATGCGTGGCTCGACGCCCTCGTCTCTCGGGCGGTCGAACTCGGAGGGGCGGCCGAGGTCCCCGCACTCACCCGCGTCGTGACCCAGACCGTCGACGGGTGGGTGGGTGCGTTCATCTCGGCAATCGATGCGGAGCGGCGCCGTGCGTTCCAGTCGGAACACGCACGCCGGCGGGCGATGGTGCGCTCCCTCGTCGCCGGAGAAGCGGTCGACGACCAGGTGGCCTCATCCGTGCTGGGGGTTCCGGTCGAGAGCTGGCATCTGGCGAGCACGATCGGCGCGCCGCCCGGAGCGACGATGACCCCGCGCGCGGTGGACGCGGTCGCCGATGCCGTGCAGCGCGCGGTCGGCACCACGCGCTCGGTGCGGCACGCGACAGGGTCTGGCGAGGTCTGGCTCTGGGTCACGACAGACGGCCCGGTGCGCGTGGAATCCCTCGATGCCCTGCGATTCGACGACACACTGCTCGTCGGCATCGGCGAAGCCCATCCGGGTCGCGCGGGTTTCCGGAGAAGCCATCTCGAGTCACTCGCGGCGCTCGCGGTGAGTCGGGGCGAGCATCGGCGCCGCGGCGCGCTCTACCGCGACGTCGCCCTGCGGGCGCTCCTGCTGCAGGACCCGGAACGGGCGATGTGGTTCGCCGAGACAGTGCTGCAAGACCTGTCGGCAGACACGGACGAGATGGCCGAGCTGCGCGAGACCGTACGAGTGTTCTTCGACACACGCATGCGCATCGCACCCGCCGCCGACCGCCTGTTCATCCATCGGAACACGCTGGTCAGCAGGCTCGAGAAGGCCGAGCGGCTGATGGGTCATCGTCTCATCGAGCGCACCACGGCCACCCAGGCCGCGCTCGAGGTGCGCGCCTCCGAGGCGTTCATCGCGGCCCGCGCGCAGGCCGACTCCTGACGCACTCGAGAACTCACGGACAACGCGAAAACCCCCGGACATCCGGGGGTTTCTGACGGACCCGACGCGGTGGCTTTCGAACCCTTCATGGGAGATTAAGCGCCTCCTCGAATGGATGGCTTCGCGTGAACAGCCCCTCAATTAGCCAACGGTGCCGCGTGTTCGCTGCGCTACGAGACCGGGCGACCGAGTTCTGCGCGACTCGCAATTTGCGCTAGGTCGCGCGCCCAGTGCCACGCAGGACTGTCGTTGCGAACCAAGTATTGGAACCGAGAGTCCGTTTGGGGCAGTCGCGAGATCAGCTCGACCTCAAGCAAGGCGTCGCGTGCGTTCTGAAGACTGCTCATCGTTACGCCGAGTGCCTTGGATACCTGCGTCAACGTGAAGATTCCATCTGCAAGGTCAGCGATCTCAAGCATGAGTTCCAACCGATGACTCTGCCCGAAGGCGGCACGTGACACGCGCCGCAGTGCTTCCCGGGATGGCTCCGTGTCCATACACTACGAATATCACGTAACGCAGATCTCGTAACGGAAAGGTCGTACCGACATGCCAAGGAAGACAGGCATCGAGTGGACCGAGGTCACCTGGAACCCGACCACGGGGTGCGACCGCGTATCGCCGGGCTGCGACCACTGTTACGCCCTCACGCTCGCGAAGCGGTTGAAGGCCATGGGCGCGGAGAAGTACCAGAACGACGGGAACCCTCTGACATCGGGACCCGGGTTCGGGATCACCCTGCATGAGTCAGCCCTAGTTC
Source organism: Microbacterium sp. 71-23 (assembly GCF_001897265.1). Taxonomy (NCBI): domain Bacteria; kingdom Bacillati; phylum Actinomycetota; class Actinomycetes; order Micrococcales; family Microbacteriaceae; genus Microbacterium; species Microbacterium sp. 71-23. The sequence continues at coordinate 73,789 of NZ_MKSL01000012.1, read as the reverse complement.
AGCCATACACCTGGGGTGGGCGCCGAGTCGTATTCGTCAACTCGATGAGCGACTTGTTCCACGCGCGCGTACCGCTCGACTTCGTTCACCGTGTCTTCGATGTCATCAGAGACACACCGCAGCACACCTACCAAGTGCTCACGAAGCGATCGTCCCGGCTACCCCGAGTCGCCGACAAGCTGGACTGGCCGTCAAACCTGTGGATGGGGGTCAGCGTCGAGAACGAAGACCATCTGTACCGGGTCGACCATCTGCGATCAGTACCTGCTGCCGTTCGGTTCTTGTCGTGCGAACCGCTCATCGGACCACTCAAGAATCTGGACCTCAATGGGATCGACTGGGTGATTACCGGCGGAGAGTCCGGCCCTGGGGCTCGACCGCTCGATCCAGATTGGGTCCGCGAGATTCGCGACAACTGCGAGCGGTCTCATGTGCCGTTCTTCCACAAGCAGTGGGGCGGCCGCACTCCGAAGGCGGGCGGCCGAACCCTCGACGGGGTTATCTGGAGCGAGATGCCTCTGCCGTCGGACCGGCAAACGGCCTGATGGTCTGATCGCGCGTCTTTGGCTTCGTCACGCGCGGCAGAACCACACGCTCCGCCGATAGTTGGTCCCATGCACGGTGCAGATGCTTCTCGCGTGCAAGCGTGATCGTTGAGCCGTAAATTTCAGCAATGCTCGTAGCGACAACGAGAGACCCGCGCTCTTGCAGCAGAGCGACGATGTTTCTCTTGATCTCGCGCACCCATTCCTCCTCCAGGCGCGCCTCCGTATCACGATGATCCGCCTCGGACCACGACCCAGCCATGTCCGCCGGAATCAAGCTGCCAGAGTACCTATCGAGATCCTCGCTCAGCGCCAGTCGTCGATTGAATTCCCGCCACTTCTGGTTGGCCGAAGACGCAACGTCGATAAAGATATAGGGCGCTTTGGGGTATCTCGTGAACAGTGTCAGAAAGAAGAGCGGCTGGGCGGATGTGCGTCGCCGAATTGGCACATGCACTGCCCGCAAACCTGTCCGATCAAAAACGGTTTGCTGGTAGATCCGCGAAACTTCCTGAGCTGCCGCCGTCGCACTTGCCGTGTCGTTTGAGCGACGGGCCGCAATGAAAGCGTCTCGCCACCAGTCACCACCGAGGAATTCGTCTGCGCGGCGGAGCGTCTTCACGTCATGCGGCTGCGTCCTGGGGGACATGAGGATGCCTCCGATCCGAGATACCGCTTCAACATTGAAGTTCAAAAGAACTTCTGTTGTCGCCCCTCGCGGCCTTCCGGTGACCGTTTCGATCAACAGATCGCGGGGCAGGGAGACACCGAAAGGATCGAGAAACAAAAGCACTGGATCAGAGCCCGCGGCTCGAATGGCCTCAGGGAGGAAATCCGCCGCGTCACCGTTGAACACTACGTGCTCACCGCCATCACCGACCACGGTGCGAAGCTGATCTGCGTACGTGGGTTTGCGCTCGATGAAGACCCCACGTAGACACACCCTGGCCGACAAGCGATTTGCGAGGTCACATACGATCTGGGGTGACCCTGCGGCCGCGGGCTCGTCACCGATCGCGGCATAGATGCCAGGTCCGGCGTACGCGTCTATAGCCCATACGGTCCCTGACCCCGTCGAACCCGTCATCGTCGCAAACACTGACAGATAGCCCTCAAGGACCGCGTGTTTGAGAACCGCAGCGGGTTTGCGTCCTTGAAAGAAGTCCTCGTTAGCTGTCACTCCGCCCCCAACCGGCGTTCCTCACGCCGCGAGCGCCCCCTGCATTACAGACGTACCAGCTGCGAGAGTGATGAGGCGTTGATCGTAGCGTCAGTGCTCGCCCACGAGAGTAGAGACGCGCTGGCGGCGCACCGTCGACTTGCGGTCCGAGCGTGACCTCGCTGGCCAGCATCGCGCAGCAGAGCTTGACGATGAGGACGGACGCGGAATCACTGGGCAATAGAACATAAATACGACTATGTGAATCCAAGAGGGATGATGGCAGGATGCAGAGAAGCGCGAAGGACGATCAGTCGAACGACAACGAAGCGGCTCGGCCCGACTGGGACCTATTGTTCAAGTCGCCAGCACTGCTTGAATCTTTCGAGGCCGAACGCAACGGCGTCACTCTGCTTACATTCCCCCTGCGCGAGGCAGCAGAATCCGAAGGAGATACGCAAGCCAACGAGGCCTTGGAGGCACTGAGCGCCATCGCCTCGCTCTACGTCGTTCCAGATGACTGGAACCGTGGCTACGGCCCGATGTATCAATCCGGAGAGGGCCGGACGTTCGTGCCCAGTGACCTGACCGATAAGAGCGTATCCGTGCTCGAGGACGTCGTAGAACATGTGCCTCACGACCTCCTTCGCGCTCGCGTCCACGACGTCCTGGCCATCCGCGTCAGTGGTCGTGCCCGTATGGATCACATCCACGCCCACCTCACTGACTTGCTCCGCGTTGGTATCGCTGCGGAGCGGTGGTTTGGTGAACGCGACATGTGGCACCGCGCGATAGAGACGGCGAAGCGCTTCGGTAAGTCCACAAGCACCGAGCTTGCAAGTTTCGAGAACGAACTCCTACGCAACCTCCTCGATGAGCCGATTGAGGACTACTTTCAAGCACAATTGGCGGACGCTCTTGCGAAGCACGGCCTCGGCCGTTCACGAGCAAACGACATCGCTCGCCGCCTCCACGACATCGGAGATTCGTTTGCCGATGACGCAGACAAGGCACGGATTTACTACGAGGCCGCCGGGGACTGGTTCGGTGCCGACGGCGACATGGACGCCCGCGGAGCGGCATACGCGACGGTCATTCGGTCCTACATCGCGGAGGCAGAAGCGCTCGCAAGCGAGAAGGACGGGAACTTGGCCCGTGCCGGCTATCTGCTGGAGCGCGCGCTTCGCGACCTTCGGAAGATCCCTCGCGCCGATCGCGACAAGCTTGGGCTCGGTGACACAGCTTCTATGTTGCCCCGCCGGATTCGTGAGGTAGGCGTGGCCGGACTGGGCAGTATGCACCGGTACGAGTCCGACCCGGTGGACCTGAGCGAGGCTGCACAGGCAGCGAGCAAGCAGGTCGCGGGACACAAGCCCGACAAGGCGCTGCTCATGTTTGCGCTGATCGAAGACTTCGCGTCGTTCGAGAAAGATCGAGCCGACGCAGAAGAACGCCTGAAGCGACATCCCTTCGCAGCCCTGTTCTCGCTGACAACCTACTCAGCAGACGGCCGGGTCGTGAAGCGGTCGGACGGCTCAGGTGGCGCCCCGGTGTTCGGGGTTGACCCAGCGGTCTGGCGGCAAATGGTTCAGGCGCATGTCCTCCGTATCCAGCTGGTTGCAGCAGGGCGGCTCTGGCCTGCCTTCGAGACGCTGACGAACGAACATCACCTGTCCGTCGGCGACTTCATCGCCATCACGGCTGGATCTTCGACCGTGCCACTCGATCACGTCAGACAGTTCGCGCGTGGGCTGTATTACGGCTACACCGGAGACTTCTCAACCGCCGCTCAACTCCTCACGCTTCAGATCGAGCACTTCGTTCGTCACCACCTGCAGAACGCAGGCGTACCCACGACGGCGCGAACCGAGGAAGGCATCGAGAACGAGAAGGGACTGTCAAGCTTGCTTGAGAGCGACAACGTTCACGAGATTTTTGGCGCCGATCTTGCCTACGAACTTCGAGTCCTTTACTTCGATGCCACCGGCCCCAACCTCCGCAACGAAGTCGCCCACGGTTTGCTCACCGACGGGACCGCCGAAGGAGCGGAATCGCTCTACACGTGGTGGCTCGCGCTCCGGATCGTCTTCCTGCAGTTCTGGAACCGAAGCCACGTGCCCGCAGCCAACACGGCACCAGAAGACGTCAGCCCCTCAGATAAAGACGAAGAATAGACCCTGTCCGATGACCTTCGGTCGTCAGTAGGGTCCTATACGTGGATTCCCAGCTCGGAGATGTAGCACCAACGATCGATGATTTTCATCGCATCCACCGCACGCTCGCCGAGATCAAGCGGCGCATGCTCCGAGTGATGGACACGTTCGCGGAAGGACTGCGGCGAGACACGATCGAGCAGGTGGCGCTAGACCTTCGAATGACTCTCGAGTCCATTGTACTTTTGAGCTTCGTCACGCACAGGCCTCTGTCGGAGCAAGTCGAGTCGGCTTTAGCGCGGGCATCAATCTCGGATGCGCGGAAACGCGTGCGCGACCTCAATCCCTCCTATTGGCCCCATCCAGTTGAGGTCGTCGGCACGGATTACGTCGACGTTGAACACGGCTACCTGAGGGAGAAAGATTGGGGACGGGCTTTCGGTGACGTAAGCACAGTGCTCCACGCCCCAAACCCGTTCGCGTACTCTGACCGACGTGAGTTCGTGGAGCCACTCACCGAACTAGCCAAAAAGCTTCTTACCCTCACAGATCTTTTCATCATCGATCTCGCGGACACCGGTCTCGGCATCCTCTGTGTGATCGGATACGACTATGTGAACCGCCCTCCCGATGTTCGGGTCATGCTCAGTCAAGAAAAGTGGCCTCGGGAAGTTGAAACTGCGATCCGAATGTCCCACCAACAAGCAAGTGCGGGGCCTGCCTATCAAGCGTCAGCGGAGGCGACCCCGTGACTATGTAGGCTCGGCGTCTTCGCTGTGCTGACGTGCGTCAAAAGGCGTCGCTAGCGCGTTGCCATTGCAAAGAGTGCCGACACGACGAGCGCGACAAAGATCCCGAACTCCAGCACGGCGAGTCGACGCGAGAGCGTGGATTTGCCCCGCTCAGCCCGCAGGAATGCGTCAACTGCCAGCACTATTGCAATTGCCTCAGAGAATATCTGACCTGCGAGATCCCTCGAGATTTGGAAGCCAAGCGCGGCTGCGAGTGGACCTACTGTTGCAAACCAGAGAGCCAACGTCGTCGCTCTGGAAGGGGCGGGGATGGTCTGCGACCTTGCGACTGCCCGCCTATTCGCGGCACCAACAAGCCCCCGCAGAGTGATCCCGGCCACCCCGAGAGCGATGGTTACAGGATAGGGAAGGATGCCGATGCTCGACAGGGCAATCGCCGCGACTATGGAGCCGCCAACGTAGAGCACTTGTCCCCTCGTCGAAACGGCGATTGTCGGGTCCAGGATGGGCTCGGTAGCTTCCATTTCAAATACGGGCATGAGTGACTCCCTTCATTCTCCGGCTACTAGCATCGGACAACGATCCACATGGAGTTCACCATGAACACGTTGAGTCCAGTTATCGCGATGATCGGAATATTCTGCTGGATGCAATTTCCGCCTGACGCGGCGCTCTGAATGCGAGGGAAGATCAGACTGCCGACGAATCCCATCGCACTCGCGCAGACCGCCTTTCCTGCCACGGTGGGTACGTACCCGCATATCAATGCCGCTGCGGTGGTGCTAGATGTACCCAGGCCCGCACTTGCAAGCGAGGTCGCCAGTCGCTTGGTCTCCGTCTTCGTGAACTTCTGGCACGTCGCTGGGTACCAGCCCCAGATGAAGCACAGCGAAATTGAAGGATCTGCGGTCACCGGGAAGGCTTGAACCGCCGAGAGGTCGACGAACTGAATCAGCTTGCTTCCGTCCACCTCGTAACGCGTTGGAACCTCGTTTCCGTTTGCATCACGAGCCCACGCCGACGCAATACTGCCGACCGTATATTCAGTGGTGTCAGTCGACTGCCCCGTGGGATCGAGTCGTGCCAGAGAAGAACGTAGCGATACTGAACCATCCGATTCCAGCTCGGGTGTCAGTCGAGGATCGATCTGAAAGGTGTACTGGCTGGGCGACGAAGCGTCCGGGATGACAACGCTCTGCTGCAGAACGCCATCGCCCACCGTGATCGACAGCGAGGGCCCTCCGTCGTGTCCCACGTATGACACACTGCCGTCACTCGCGATCACTCCGGAGGCGACATCAACCTCCTCCGGCGTGGACAACGTGATCGGATCGGGTAGTGACGTGTTTATCTGGATTGATGCCGCAGCATCGGACGGAACGACCACGCCTTCCGCCGGTGCGGCATACCCGTCGGCTGTCGACGTGATCGGAACCGAGTCGACTGCCGCGCCGGCCGCTTCAGCTGCGGTACTGGCTGATGCAGCGACCTGATCAGCGTCAGCCGTGTCGTCTGCCCGAGCTGCGGAAGGCGCCAAAGCACCTGTCACGAGCGCCAAGACGATCGCCAAGACGAGCATCGTCCATTGGTTAGCCCTCGCGAGTACGGAATGACGCATAACCCCCCCCCCCTTGCGCCGCTCCCCCCGGAGCGATCGAGATGACGCTATCCGCAATTCGAGACCTTTGATGTAGGTAGATCGGGGGACAAATTGGGGACGCCTGAACCCGTTTTCCCCGATACCAATGTTGAGGCGATGATCATCTCGGAAGGAGTCCGTGAGATGCCTGCCGTTGTGGGCGAGTACATTGATGCTGGCCAGCCTGCCAGGACGGCTGGGCGTCGCCAGCTCCAGCGGATACTCACGGACATGGCCAGCCTTGGCACTAGCGTCGACTACGTCATCACCGTTCGGTGCGAAGCCTGAAGGCGTGGCCGCTAATAGTGGAAGTTCAGTTTCCACTCCGTCAAATTGGTGTTTCCGCTATGCGTAACCAATGAGCGAGGGCGTTCTCGATCTGGGAGCCCGCGACCATCGCTTGTCTCCGAAATGACTACATACGAAGTCGCACAGATTCACTGAGGGTCACCGTTCTCCAGGAGTATGGCCCGTGCATCCTAAGGCGAGAGCATTACCAAGATGCGGTTGGGTACTTTCGCCCGGCAATTGCACAACACGTGTAGATAAAGGACCAACTTCGCGCGCCGAGACCCGATTCATGCGGTCGCACCGAACGCGAAGGAGCCGACCCCACTGTGGGAGCCAGCTCCTTCGCACTAGATCGCTAGACGCGCTTTCGATGCAGCCGACGAACGAGCAGCAGTGTTCCGATGCCACAAGGGGGCGTGAGGAACGATCGCGAGCACCCTCATTACGTCAAGGGCACCGTTTACTGCGGAGGATGCGGCAACCGTCTGGTCTACAGCGAGCACGTCAATCGGCACGGGAAGCTCTACCGGTATTACCGATGCCTCGGGCGGGTGGCGAAACTAGCTCCCTGCACCCGTCCCTAAGTTCGGGTCGAGAACGTCGATCGGGGTGTCGAGGACTTCTACCACCGCCTCCACTTCTCGGAGGAGCAGATTCTCGCCATTCGAGCAGCGGTGAAGTCTGAGGCAGCGAACAGCCAAGCCGACGCCGAATTCACCCTTGACGAGGCCCGTCGTCGCGTCCGGGCTGTCAAAGACGAACAAGCCGTCCTGATGAAGGCGCACTACGCCGGAGCTGTCCCCGTCGACGTGCTCAAGACAGAGATGGAACGAACGACACGGGAACTGGAAGCTGCCGGGAAACAGACGGCGACGGCTGCCCGAACCCTCAAACAGACCGATGAGCAACTCGAACGAGCCCTCAATGTCGCACGGTTGTGCCGCGAGCAGTATGCAACCGCTACTGACGCAGAACGACGCCTCGTGAACCAAGGTCTCTTCAAGAAGATGTTCATCGCAGAGGACGGCTCGGTCGAAGAGGCTGAAGTGCAAGACATCTTCGCGGGCATCCTGTCGAGGGATGAGACGGTGACGGTGGAAGAGCGGGACAAGGTAGTGGTGCCGGTCCCCCAGCAGACCGGCGAGACCGTGTCACCCGATGGACCTGACGGACGGTTGGTACCTGCCACGGAGTGGGGAACACGCCCAGAACGGCGCTGGAGCCCTTCTGCGGTGCTTCTGAGCGCTCAGATGACCAAGAGTGTGGGGCAAACGAAAACCCCGCGGAAACTATCGTTTTCGCGGGGTTCGCATAAGACACTTTTGGCGGAGACGGAGGGATTTGAACCCTCCCAAGACGGACACGGCGACGGATATGTGCCGAGATTCCGCGGGTTCTCAGCCCCAACAATGCCAACGGAATCGGACGAAAAGCGGCAATCGTTGACAGCGTCAACACTGCTGAGTTAGAGGCTCGCACGGCACCGCGTGATCTGCTCGAGCGCTGCGGTCTTGTAGTTGTCGAACACTGAGGCGTGACGTACGGAGCATGGATGACTTGCCGAATGTCAGGCGTACCACCTATGTTCGAACACATGTTCGATAAACGGGGGGTAACGGGGATGACGGCAGGGCAGGCTCTCGAGTTGGCGATCAAGCTGGGGGTCCCTCCGTCACTAATCCTTGACGTGCTTCATCGCGTCATCGAGAAGCCCACCCGCCGAGACGCCTAGGGCATCCGCGATCTTGAAGAGCACAGACAGCGGCGCGTCACGCTCTCCCTTGAGGTAGCGGCGAAGAGTGACGGCCGGGATTCCCGCGGCGGCGGCGAGGGCGACGTCAGACATTCGAGCTCTCGCCTGCGCGGCACGAAGCTCAGCGGCTGCCGCCTCCACATATTTGTCCATGTGGCTCACATTATCGCCATATTGGATCATTTGAAAATCCGAATAGGGCACGAAGCCAACTTGACGTGATCCATTTGGGCAACTAGATTTGCTGCATGGATCACTCACCAGCTCAGGAGCTCGCGGACAAGGTCGCCGCCAGCATCCTTCGATCCGGTCGCAAGAAGGCGGCAGTTGCCTCCGCAGCCGGCATCCCTCAGACGACCTTCAACCGCAAGATCAACGGCCACACCGAGTTCACGTTCGGCGAACTTCTCCGCATCGCTCAGGCGATCGACGTGCCCCCGTCGACGTTCACGCCGCAGGCATTCCTCTCCGCGGTCGCGTGATGAGCGAGGCCCTGCTGACCCTCCAAGAGGTCGCGGTGGCGCTGGGCGTGCCGTACGAGATCGTCCGCGAGAACGTCTACGCGGGCCGCTGGCCGCACTCGAAGTTCAGCCCGAGGATCCGCCGGATGTCCGCCGACGACGTCGAACGCGTGCGCGCGATGACGCATCACGAGCCGAGCGACCCGACCCGGTCGGAATCGCACGCTCGCACGAAGCGCATCCGCGATCTGATGCGCGCGGTCTGACCCCAGAAAGCAGAAACCCGCCGGCTGGTACCCGGCGGGCCTCACAAGAGAGGAGCCATACAGGTGGCTCAGGAACAGATTCTAGGCCGTGAGGCCTTCGATGTCGTGGACATCGCGGAGGGCTTGCGGGATCTCGCGAGCGTGGTGGCGACGTTCCCGGACGGGAACCCGCTGATGCAGTACCCGGCTGTGCCCGTGCCGCTCGTCGTGCCGGTGGAGTCGGTGGACGCGGTGGCCGCGTGGGCGTTGAACCTCGGTGTTCCGGTCGAGTCGTGGACCGCCCCGACCGGGTTCGTGCACGTCTCTGCGGCTCGCGAGTTCGGTGCGGTCGAGTTCAAGGTCTTCTACATCGTCGAGCCGGTGCGGACTCTGATGCGCCCGTCGGGTGTGACAGAGGCGTTCGAGGCGGTGGAGGTCGCGTGATGGATGCCGCCAAGATGCCCGCACGCCGCACCGACAAGGCGCGGGCGCGCGCGGTCCTCGCGACCCGCGTGGACGCGGCCGCACAGAAGGTCGCCCCCTACATGCTCGGCCTGGCGCTCGCGGTGGCGATGCTCGCGGTGGTGACCCGGTGAGCGTCCCGCAGATCGTGATGGCCGGCGACAGCCCGCGTGCGCGCCTGTTCGACCCGGTCGAGTCCCACGAAGCCGCGGACGCGTCCACGACGTCCGTCGCCGCCTCCCAGGCCGCGGTGCTCGCTGTGCTCGAGTTCGGGATCGCCCTGACCGACAAGCAGATCGTCGTCGAGATCCGCCGCACCGGGCAACGGTTCTCGGACTCCCGTGTCCGCTCGGCCCGCAGCGAGCTCGAACGCGACGGACGCGTCCACAAGGCCGGAAGGGTGAAGCAAGACGGCGTCCACGCGAGCGTGTGGCGGATCGGTCCGGCCCTTCCCTACCAGGCGCGGGTGGAGGACATCCACGACCGACTCACCGCCGCAGGCCTGACCCGCACGGATCAGCAGATCTCCACCGCGATCACCAACGCGTGGGACTCGTACCGGGACCGGCACGACACGGAACCCGACCTCGACATCGAAGACGCCCGCCGCCCGAACACGTGGCCCGACCTCCTCTGGGAGATCTTCGACAGCCTCGAGGTCGACTTCGAGGAGAACCGCCTCTACGACCGGATGGGCGGTGACCCGCTGTGACCGATATCGCCCCGTTCATCGGGATCAGCGTGTTCGTCACCGTCCTCGTGGTGAGCGCCTGGGTCCTCGACCTTCGCCAGGACGAGAGGGACCACCGATGACCTCACTGATCCTCCTGCTGGCCGGGATGCTCCTTCTTCCATTCGCGATCGGCGACCGCCCCCTCAACGGCCTCGACCTGATCACTCTCCTCCTCTTCATCGCTGCGGGACTCGCCCGCGCGACCACCAGACGAAAGGCACAACGATGACCATCCCCGCCATCAAGGGGTTCAACCCCGACCTGACTTGCCGCGGATTCCAGTTCGCGGAAGGGAAGTCGTTCACGCACGACGGGCCGGTCCGCGTGTGCAGCTCCGGGTTCCACGCGGTGACGATGCCGCTGGATGTTCTCCGCTACTACCCGCCGAACAAGTCCGTCTACCACCAGGTCGAACTCGAAGACGTGCAGACCCACTCGGAGGACTCTAAGGTCGCGGGCAAGACGATCCGCATCGGTGCGCGGATCGAGTTGCCCGCGTTGATCAAGGCGCAGATCGAGTTCGTCTTCAAGAACTCGAAGAAGGTCGACGGCGCTTCGTCGACGGAGGCGCGCACTCAGGTCGGCACTGACATCGAGCACGGTGCGGCGACGGTGTCCGGGTACTCCGGTGCGGCGACGGCGTCCGGGGACTACGGTGCGGCGACGGCGTCCGGGCGCTACGGTGCGG